>JAZGCJ010000135.1:0-29158 GCA_036476895.1 Thermodesulfobacteriota bacterium | reverse complement strand
TTTCTTATCTCTCCCAGCCTGATCTTGGTTTTTAGTATACAACTGGCTGCAACGCTACCAAGGCAAACTATGACCTCAGGCTCAATAGATCGGATCTGTTTGAAAAGAAATGGTTCGCATGTCGTTACTTCATCAAGCTCAGGATTCCGATTTTCGGGAGTTCTACACTTTACCACGTTACAGATATACACATCAGAGCGCTCTAGGCCCATGGCGTTTATAATTTTCGTAAGTAACTTACCAGCCCTGCCCACAAAGGGTTTTCCTTGCTCATCTTCATCTCTGCCGGGTCCCTCTCCCACGAATATTAATCTGGCTTTGGGATTGCCTTCCCCAAAAACGATATTGGTTCTTCCTCTGTGGAGTTTGCATCTGGTGCATATCCCCAGGTCTTTTCTAATTTCTTCTAAAGTCTGCTTTTTTGAATTAGAATCAAAAATGTTTAGCTGGTCATCTATTCTGATTGTGTCTATAGTCATATCGTTTACTTCCACTTGCATTTCGGCTTTGTTTGTGATGATTTTATTTTTAGAAATTTTATTTTCGGCCGGGCAAACACTATGGAGCCCAAATGATTTCTGGGTTTTTAAGTATGATTTTAATTCATCGAGTAAATCTATTATTTCTTTTTCGTGCTTCATTGCTGGATCAGTTCAGGTTCTAGAATATAATAATCATATTTTAATTCGATTTTAAATTATTTGTTGATTAATTGAAAGAGATTAGTCGTTTATTTATTATAATTGATTTTCTAACTGATATACGGGTGAAGGTTTTAAAATGACCAAAGTTTATGATGTTCAGAGTATTGAGGAAAAATGGCAGAAGAAGTGGGAACAGGAGCATATTTATAATGTAGAGGAAATTAGCTCTGGGGAAAAATATTACGTTTTGGAGATGTTTCCATATCCTTCAGGAAGGATACATATGGGACATGTGAGGAACTACACAATAGGGGATGTTATTGCAAGGTATAAAAGAACCAGGGGATATAATGTACTTCACCCAATAGGCTGGGATGCGTTTGGTCTTCCTGCTGAGAATGCAGCAATTCAAAACAGGGTTCATCCAGCAAAATGGACTTATGAGAATATAAGCCAGATGAGGGAGCAACTAAAAAGGCTGGGCTTCGGTTATGACTGGACCAGAGAGATTACCACATGCGATCCTGAATATTACCGCTGGGAGCAGTGGTTTTTTAACAGGCTTTATGAAAAAGGTTTGGTTTATAAAAAAACATCCTTCGTTAATTGGGATCCGGTTGATCAAACGGTTCTTGCCAATGAACAGGTTATTGACGGGAAAGGCTGGAGATCCGGTGCTTTGGTTGAACGCAGGGAAATACCGCAGTGGTTTTTGAAGATAAGTGATTACGCAGATGAGTTGCTTGATGACTTGGTTAAATTAGAGGGCTGGCCCGAAGCGGTTAAAACAATGCAGTATAACTGGATCGGTCGTTCATTTGGTGTTGAAGCAGATTTTGAATTGAAGAACTCTGGTGAGGTTTTGAGAGTATATACTACTCGGCCCGATACAATAATGGGAGCTACATACCTGGCGGTTGCACCTGAACATCCTATTGTAAAACAAGTTTCGGATAATGATGATAGAGTAAAGTCCTTCGTCAAAGAGTGTATGAAAACTTCTGTTTCCGAGGCGGATTTGGAAACTATAGAAAAGAGGGGCGTGCCTCTTGGAATAAACGCGGTTCATCCAATATCGAGAGATGATATTCCTGTTTGGGTTGCCAATTTTGTTTTGATGAGCTATGGAACAGGGGCGGTCATGTCCGTTCCTGCGCATGATCAGCGTGATTGGGAGTTTGCCAAGAAATACGATATTCAAATTAAGCCAGTTGTTTATCCCGCTGATAATTCTGAACTTGATCTGGGTAAGGAGGCATTTGTTGAAAAGGGAATTTTAAAGAATTCAGGGCAGTTTGATGGCTTAAATTTTGATCAGGCTTTCGAGAAAATTTCAGAATATCTGGAATCTGAATCCAGGGGATGCAAAAAAATTAACTACAGGTTGAGAGATTGGGGAATATCAAGACAGAGATACTGGGGAGCCCCTATCCCCATAATTTATTGTGATTCGTGCGGGGAAATGCCAGTTCCCGATGAGGAATTACCGGTTGAATTACCAGTTGATATTGAGTTGGATCAAAAGGGCATAATTTCGCTTTCTAATGTTAAGGAGTTTATAGAGACTAAGTGTCCGAAATGTGGTGGATTGGCCAAACGGGAGACAGACACAATGGATACATTTGTGGAGTCTTCTTGGTATTTTTTAAGATATGCCTCTCCTGAATTTAACGAGGGCATATTCGACCGGAAAAGCGTGAGCTACTGGTTGCCGGTTGATCAATATATTGGTGGGATTGAGCATGCTATATTACATCTTCTCTATTCCAGATTTTTTACCAAGGCCTTAAGGGACATTGGAATGACCGATCTGGACGAACCTTTTACTAACTTATTAACACAGGGGATGGTGATAAAAGACGGGGTAAAGATGTCAAAGTCCGCTGGTAACATTGTAGATCCGGACGAAATGATTGAGAAATACGGTGCCGATACCGTGAGAATTTTTATGTTGTTTGCTTCACCTGTTCAAAGGGATTTGGACTGGAGTGAAAAGGGTGTCGAGGGTGCATATAGGTTTTTAAACAGGGTTTGGAGGATCGTTGTTGAAAATTTAAGCAAGATTCAAGGCATAAATAAGACCGAATTGGATGTATCTGCATTGTCGGAAGAGGAGAAAAGCCTACTTATAAAGGTTAACAGGACTATAAAAAAAGTGACCGACGACTTCGAGAGATTTCAATTTAATACGGCAATTGCTTCAATCATGGAGCTTTTGAATGAGACGTCGAAGTTTAATGCCGCCAGTGAGAGCGGGTTATATATATTAAAGAAATCCATATTTTCCATGGTTGGGTTATTGTTCCCGATGGCTCCACATATAACAGAGGAGTTATGGCAGAATTTGGGCAATCGAAATTCTCTGGTTGACAGCCGATGGCTTGTATTTGATCAGGATATAATCGAAAGTTCGGAAATTAATATTGTAATACAGGTTAATGGAAAAGTGAGAAGCCAGATTTCAGTAAGCCCCGATGCTGATCAGGACTTTATTAAGAATTTGGCTTTTGAAGATCAGAAAGTAAAAGGTTATATAGCCGGTAAAGAGATCAAAAGGGTAATCGTCGTGCCCAAAAAGCTAGTAAATATTGTAGTTTAATATTTCGCCGTACACTTTTGATATTTATCAGCTCTATGGTAACTTGTGAGATTTTTTAACTAATAATTCATTTGGAGGTTTAGAATTGAGCGGAAGCGATAAGAACAATTTAACTATAGATGATTTACTACAAGACAGGGTTGAGGCAATAGAGGTTAGGAAGGAGAGGTCAATATCTGAGCTTCTGGATGCAATGGCTAAAACCGGCTTTCAGGGAAAGAACCTGGCAAAGGTTACAGACGTACTTGAGGAAATGATAAATGAAAAGGATTTGACTATTTTTTTGGGTTATGCAGGTTCTCTATCAACAACAGGGCAATGGAAAATTATTAATTGGCTTTTGGAAAATAGATATGTAGACGTACTTATTCCAACTGGGGCAAATATCTCAGAAGACATTATTGATGCTATGGGATTTGATTATTGGCAGGGATCGCATATTGAGAACAATGAAATACTGTTTAGAGAAGGTCTGAACAGATACTATGACGTATATGGAAAGGAATCAGATTATCTTGAGATGACCGAACTGCTCGCAGAATTTATTCTTACTCTTGATCAGGATTATCAATATTCCTCAAGAGAATTTTTAAAATTATGTGGCGAATGGTTAATCAAAAGAAAAATAAAAAGTATTGTCGCCGTTGCAGCAGAAAATGAAGTACCTATATTTTGCCCGGCGATAGCCGATAGTCCCTATGGGGATGCCGCACTTGTAGCCAGAAGTAAGGGATTCGACTTAACTATAGATGCAATTAAAGATTACGTTGAGTTTATGAAGATGGGGGAGAGTGTTAAGGATACCGGAGTGATATACATTGGCGGGGGAGTTCCAAAAGATTTTATTCAACTCTTTGCCGTAACCGGAGACTTGCTTTATTCCGATAGACTGGTTCCCAATAGGGAATTTGGTTTAAACAGAAAAGGAACTGGTAATGCAGAAACGTATTATCCGCATAAGTATGCTGTACAAATAACAACAGATTCCCCGCAATGGGGTGGACTTTCCGGGTGCACTTTTGAAGAAGCCGTATCATGGGGTAAGGAATCTCCAAAAGGAAGGTTGGTACAGTGTTATTGTGATGCTACCATTGCACTGCCGATAGTTTCACATGCATTATCGGAAAGAATTAATAATAAGAGAAATGGGACAATCTTTACTTTTTAGTGTTTTTTAACTATAGAGGACAATTCAGCACTTGATTTTTCCGGGTCGTCACTTCCAAATACACTGGTAATTACGGCTATACCATCAATGCCGGTTTTTAATACCGAGCAAGCGTTTTCTTTATTTATCCCTCCAATTGCGAATATGGGCACGTCTTTCAAAAGCCTTTTTGCCTCGATTAATATTTCGAGCTTTGTAGGATCTCTGTCCGGTTTGGTTGTTGTGTAAAATGGTGTTCCAAACGTTAAGTAGTCGGCGCCTTCCCTAACTCCATTAATACCTCTTTGAAGCTGGTTGTAACATGAGATACCAATAATTGAATCATTACCCAGTATTTGACGTGCACTTAAAATACTATAATCACTTTCACCCAGGTGAACACCCTCTGCCCCTATTTCTCTGGCTACCTCAGGATTGTCGTTTATTATCAAAGGAACGTTATACTTTTTGGTGATTTCATGAAGAGTTTTCCCCAATGCTATAATATCATCCGTTGAAGAAGTTTTTTCTCTCAGCTGTATAATATCAGCACCACCTTTTATTGATTTTTCAACAGTTTCTATAAACGAATCCCTTGGTATTAAATTTTCGTCTGTAATAACGTAAAGACCACACAATCTTTTATTCATAAAATTAAATCTAACCAATTTAGGGGGTTATACAACGTTCTTAGAATTCACTTGAGTTTTTTTGCTTTTTTGTATAGATTTAGTCTATCTAGTGAGTGAATTTCTCGTTTAAAGGAGGTATATATTATGAAATTATTGAGGATGAGGACTGAGTGGTTTAGTAAGAGAGTTTTATTATCTTTACTGATCCCAGTTTTTATAATTTCTTTTTCATCTTCCTCATTTGCCGCGGGAGCAAATATTCCATATTCGTTCTTTTTAGAACATCCTTATTCAATAACTGGAATGAAAAATAATGTTGAGTTTGTGGATTTAGACAATGATGGCTGGCTTATTATGAACAATCACCGAGTTGATATTAACATTTATCAAAACTTGTTTGGTGTTTACGGGGAATTCCCATTTGCAGGTGTAACAGATTTTGGACCTAATGATGATGGTGATTATGCTATTGGAAATATCGCTGTTGGAGGTAAATTTGCTTTATTAAACCTTGATCAGGCAGTACTGACAGTGGGTGCAGAGGTACTATTTCCTACGGCGAGCGATAATGTGGGTGCATCGGCGGCATTGAATTATTTCAGAGATTATGCTTCATTTGCACACGATGCATGGACAGTAGCACCATATGCGGTATTAGGTGTTAGTGGAGGCATCTTTGCTCTGCAGGCTAATGTTGAATTCGACATATTATTTGACGCCAACAACATAAATGATCCATTTGTTCCAATCAATACGGGAAATGATGATACACAACTAATAATCAAATACGGTGGTGCTGTGAGCATTACACCCGATCTCTCACTACCCTTTTCTACTTCTTTCTTGGTTGAAGTGATATTGGCATCGTCGACTACGTTTGATGACAACATTACAGCAGGTTATGTAACACCTGGCATTAGATTAGGCGGTCAGATTATTAGTGTGGGTGCAGGAGTTCAGATCCCATTTGGCAGCGATGAAGTAACGGATTTTGCTAATGTTGATATCTTGATAGATTTAATTATTAGATTCGGAACATAAATCCTTTTCTAAAGGTTGGTTATTTAACAAATTCTTCTTAAAGGCCATGTTACTTCACATGGCCTTTTTTGTTCAAGATTAATTTGGGTTAATTACCAATATTTCTAAAGATGACATCTTTAACTTCGGAGTAGTTGGCTTGAAGTTCTATCGGAGTGTTTGCATATTTTGAAGACATGTCTTTAAGCTCGTTTTTGTGATAACCAATTTTAAATTCGACAAACTTTAATCCATGAGCAGTGGATATTATAACGATTCTGTCTTTAGGTTTGAATAACTTTTTCTCATTAAGTTTTAAAAAGACAGCTAAAGCAACGCCGGTATGAGGGCAGTTAAAAGTTCCGGTCTTGTCGACTTGGGCAGCAGCATCTGATAGCTCTTGTTCGCTTGCCTGCTCTACTATTCCATCAAACATTTTAAGGATATTTATTGCTTTATTAACACTAACAGGGTTACCGATCTGTATGGCATTTGCTAAAGTTTTTTTGGCTCTAACTGGGTGAAATTCCTTGAAACCATTAAGATAGCTTAAATATAATGGATTAGCATTTTGTGCTTGGGCACAAACTATCCTTGGTAATCTATTTATTAGACCGAGATCATGCATCATCAGAAAACCTTTGCCCAATGCGGAAACATTGCCTAAATTCCCTCCTGGAATAATCACCCAGTCTGGAACTTCCCAATCAAACTGTTGGCAAAGTTCTATACTTATAGTTTTTTGTCCTTCAATGCGCAATGAGTTTATAGAGTTTGCCAAGTATATGTTATTCTCAGAGCATATTTTTTGAACCATATCCATACAGCCGTCAAAATCCGTGTCTAGCGAGAGCACAAGGGCACCATTCGCTATAGGTTGTACGAGCTGGGCTATAGAGACTTTGTTTTTTGGAAGAATCACTATTGCCGGAACACCGGCTGATGCGCAATAGGCTGCCAGCGCAGCCGAAGTATCTCCTGTGGAAGCGCATGCAACTGCTGGTATATCCTTCCCGCCATCTATCATCTGTTTTACAACAGAGACCAAAACGGTCATGCCCAAATCTTTGAAAGAACCGGTATGACTGTTACCGCACATTTTAATCCAGATATCATCTATTCCGACCTGTTTGCCAAATCGTTCTGCCCAGAATAAATTGGTGGCCCCCTCGTACATTGATACTATATTGGCGTCTTTTATTGAGGGAATGACCCACTCCTTTTTCCCCCAAACGGAGCTGCCATGAGGCCACATTTGCCTTCTGTACCTATCGTCGAAAAGTTCTTTCCATTCCCGTGCAGTGTTTTGCTTAAGGGGTTCTAGGTCGTGATAAACTTCAAGCAGGTTTTTACATTTTTTACATCGGTAGACAATTTCATCTAGACTATACGTTTCACCGCATTCATCGTCTATACATCTGAACCATGCTTTGTATTCAGCCATAATAAAACAAAATACCCCTTGCCCATTTTTGTGTCAATTAATTAACCAAGTGTTTGAAATCAGGGGGAATTGATATTGACATTAAAGTGTTTACGAGCAGTAAAATGTACGAAATTTAATTTTCATATGAGGTATATCCAGATTCTCCGGACTTACTGGTACAGTTTGTCATAGAAATCGTATTCGAATTTGTTATAAGACTTGTTGTCAGACATGTAACCGGACGCCGCTGATCAATTGCTAATTTATAGATTAACTAAAGTGCGACCATATGAATTATACATATACAAAAAGTTGGAAGCCCTGGCTTAAGGAATAATAAAGCTATGTATTCCGGATCAAAGTGGGGTTACTCTATTTTTTGATAGCGTGGCTATCTCATTTTTCATCGGATTGAATTATCAATTCGTTTCTCATAAATAAAAATTAAGATTACAGGTGATGGATCAAGTATATTTATAATTTCAAGTCATATAGAATATGTTAGATTTATAATTCTAGACCGGGCTTTTTCATACAAATACAGTTTATCAAATATGGTAGAAAGAATAAGGATAATTGTAGGAGGATTAGTCCAAGGAGTTGTTTTTAGGGCATCTGCAAGGTCAAAAGCCGTTGAACTTGGGATTACAGGTTGGGTTATGAACAGAGATGATGGACGGGTTGAAATTATTGCAGAAGGGGGGAAGACAGAAATTGAGGAATTTAAGAGATGGTCTCAAATAGGTCCCCCAAGTGCTGTGGTTGAGGAAGTTGAAATAACGAATTTAACAGGTCAAAGGGAGTACAGCGATTTTACGATTAAATTCTAGTGAGAGCAGAGAGGTACATTATGATAATTAGGTGTATTCCGGGCGGGATTTTTTTAACAAATTGTTATATAATTGGAGATGAGGACACAAAAGAGGCAATTTTAATAGATCCTGGGGAACAGTTGCCCGAGATTCTTCAAGATATTAAAGAATCGAATTTGAGTATAACTAAAATTGTGAATACACATACTCATATAGATCATGTAGCCGGTGTTGAAGAAGCCAAGCGTGTGTTAGGAGTTGATTTTTATATACATAAAGATGAACAGGAAGTACTCGATGCGTTACCGGAAGCTGCTATGAGATTTCCACAATTTGGCAATGTTGAGGTTCCTAAGGTCGAAGGATACCTTGAAGAGGAAGATGAAATAGATATTGGAAGATATAAAGCAAAAGTGATACACACTCCAGGTCATACTTTCGGAAGTATATGTCTGGTAGTGGATGATCATATCATATCTGGAGACACACTTTTTGCAGGTAGTGTAGGGAGGGTAGATCTAACGGGTGGAACTTCAATGAATGAATTAGTGGGTTCTATAAAAAAGAAGCTTCTGACATTTCCAGATTCATATAATGTTTATCCTGGACATGGACCTACTACTACCATTGGAATAGAAAGGAGAACAAACCCGTTTATATCAAGCTGATTAATACATCTTTAAAATGAAAATCAAATTTTTTAGGCTACTTATTTTATTTTTTATTGTTTCTTTAGTTGCTTATCTGTTCATAATAGAAATTTCCGAATTTGAAATCCTTAAAAGGGAAAACCATAAATTAAAGTCTAAAAGCCGAGAGTTATCAATGGAAAATGAGTTGATTACCACAAAGATACAGATGATAAAAGAAGGTAATACAAGGTATTTAGAAAAGATAATCAGAGAAGAGTTAGGGATGATTAAGCAAAGTGAAAAAATTTATCAGTTTGAATGAAAATTTTAAAACCATTCGATTAAAACCGATCAGCTTATTTATTCTAGTTGTTTCAACCTTAGTTTTAGGAGCATTACTGAGTAACTCGTTTTCGAGATCAGGTTATTCATATTTTTTGTATTTTATATTTTTACTCTTACTAATATATAGAATATATGATTTAGCCGAGAGAAAGTTTATTATAAACGAAGAAACTGAACGGGTCGAATTCTCCATATTGGTATCTCTCGCATTTGGTTTAATTGTTTCTTTGTTGGATAAGGAACTATACGTACTATATTTTATCGCTTTACCTCTGATATATGCATATTTTGGAACATTATCCTCAATTACTGCTTATTTGATATTTTTTCTGATAGCTGTGGCTGTACTTGGTATTAGCTATATTGAACTATCTGTATTGATCCTTTCAACAATTGTTCTGGGGAAATTCATAAAAGGTAAAGGTATTAGGAGTAGATCAGCATCTGATAATCCAGGTGAAGATGAAGAATTGATTAATATCCCTGTTAATAATAATGTGAGTACGAAAAACTATAACCTCGCATCGGAAACAGAAAGTATTAGAAATGCTCTAAGGGACTTGAATGAGCTTGTAAATTGTCACAGCGTTATCTTATACATAAAAAATGAAGAGGGGTTATATGAGATCTTCGACTATATTTCTGAGAGTAAGGATTACATTGATAGGGGTCAAAAAATATTTTTTAGAACAGGTTATTTGGGCTGGCTTTTAAAAACAAAAACCCAAGTTTATGTAAATTCGATAAAAGGTTCAAATCAAAACCTAATTTATTATACAAAGGATAGAGCAGTTAAATCGTTTATAGGCATTCCGTTATTAATTGACTCACAGGATCCGAGTTCGAAGATTCAAGCAGATCCCGTTGGAATATTTATCGTTGATAGTAAGGAGGAAGATGCTTTCGATGAGAAGGAAAGAAAGATTATTTCTCTCGTCGTGGACAAAATTACGGAGATCTATAAGAAAATTGATCTGTCGAACAAGGTTCAATTATCTGCACAGGAATTAAACTATTTTTATGAGTTCACTAAACATTTAAGTTCTACATCAGATGAAGAGATCGTGCTGGGTCATTTAGTAAATACTCTGAAGAAGGTTATAAATTTTGATTTAATATCCTGTTCAATAGTTCAGGATGATCATGATAATAGCTTGTTGAAGAAGCTTGGCAGTGATGAAAGGGACGAACTGCTGGGAAAGACAGTTTATCATGATGATACATTAGTAGGTTTAGTGGTGAGGAGAGGTGAACTATTTTCCTTTGACGATTTAACGGCAAGGTCAAAGCATAAGAGCGTATTTGGCAAGGAATTAGATTTTGCTTTAGGTTCGAGAGATATTAGATCCATTTTAATATTGCCATTACGGGGTGATTCAAGTGAGGATAGTAAAGAGAATTCTAAGATAATAGGAACTGTGGTACTTGCTAGATACAGCAGAAAGCCTTTTAACGATGGAGAGTTAAGCCTTGCGAAAATAATATGCCAGGAATCATCCAAGGCAATATTAGGGTCTATGAATTTTCGAAGAATAAGAGAACTTGCAATAAAAGATGGTTTAACGGGGCTTTACAACCACAGGCACTTTCAAGAAGCACTTAATCATTCGATTGCCAGATCGGATCGATACCCGGAACAACTATCTTTAATGATTATTGATTTGGACAATTTAAAAGAGATAAACGATAACTTTGGGCATCGTGCAGGCGACCATGCACTGATGAAGGTTGCCAGTTATATTTCGGACACATTTAGAACGATTGATTTAGCAGCTAGGTATGGTGGTGATGAATTTGCAATTATTCTGCCTAAAACTGATGGAGAAGGAGCCATTCACATTGCCGAGAAGCTTCGTAGACTTATTGAGAGTATACAAATTGAATATCAGCAATCTAAAATTGAGGCAAGTTTAAGCATAGGTATTGCCACATATCCGGATGACGCCAACTCTAAAGACTCGCTAATCGAAAATGCGGATCGAGCCCTTTATGAGGCAAAGAGAAGAGGTAAAAACAGATCCATTCATTTTAGGGACATATCACTGGAAGAATTGGGTAGTTTATAATCTTTCCCTTATATATGAGCTTAAGGCTAAAACAAAAGTTTAATGAAATAAAGAGTCTTTATTTGAATGAAAATAACAGACCGAAGAAGAGTCTTGGTCAAAACTTTTTATTTGATTTCAATATACTGGAGAAAATTGGTGATATAGCCGACCTAAGGGATAATGACGATGTATTAGAAATAGGAGCAGGACTAGGGATTTTGACATTATTCCTGTCTGAGAAGTGTAAAAGTGTTGTATCAATAGAGAAGGATCCAAGGCTGGTGGGCTTGTTGAAAAGAAATGTTTCTGAATGGAAAAATATCGAAATTATCGAAGGAGATGTTCTGAAAATAGATTTCAAGAAATTTTCAAAGAGTAAGAAAATTAAACTGGTTGCCAACCTTCCCTACAATATCTCATTACCTTTACTGTTCAAGGTTCTTGATCACAGAATGATGTTTACTGAGATTGTTGTTATGCTTCAGAAAGAAGTGGCTGAGCGAATTGTATCGGAAAGTGGAAATCGCAGGTATGGTTCTATATCAGTAATATTGCAAACCTTTTTTGATATAGAAAAAAAACTAAAAGTATCTGCTACCTGTTTTTGGCCGAAACCCAAAGTCGATTCTGTAGTTATAAAAATGGTACCCCTAGGAGAACCAAGATATTATCTAGAGGATCTAACCTTTTATTCCCAGATTGTCCGGGCTGCATTTTCCACAAGAAGAAAGTATCTGTCCAATTCATTAAAGACAGTTATTAACCAAAAAACTCTTGATGAAATCTTTAGTACTGTAGGATTGGATAAAAAGGTTAGAGCAGAAAACCTGAGTGTAAAGGAATTTACGCAAGTGGCAAACCTTGCATACAACCTTACTGCAAGAAATTAAAAGCGTTAACTTTTAAGTCAATCAGAAGAAGTATGAGTTTTAAGAATTTAGAAACTAGAGTATTTAATCTTCTTTGAAATTCTCTATTTCTTAGCACCTAGTACAGCATCTTTACACGCTTTAGCGACTCTGAACTTAACTGCTCTTTTTGCCGGGATTTTTATTTCTTCGCCAGTGGCGGGATTTCTTCCCTTACGTGCCTTTTGTCTAACTAACACCAATTTGCCTAAGCCTGGTAAAGTGAATTGACCATTTTTCTTAACTTCCTTGTATGCAATTGCAGCGACTTGATCAATAATTTCATTAGCTGCTTTTTTGGTTAATCCGGATACTTTTGCAATATGGTCTGTCATCTGAGCTTTTGTCATTGGTTTCTTTGCTGCCATTTCTTCCTATCCTCCTGATAAATATGTTTTGTGTCAATATACTAAATACAGAAAAGAAAATCAATATTAATTATTAATTGTTGTATTTGATTATAATTGTTACAGAGTTTAATTTGATAAACTGTCTTAATAAAGCTTGTTGAGTTTGGTTTTATAACTAAAAATTATCAACTAGTATATGCTAAACTTATTATCCTATGAACGTAGTCGATAAAAAAGTAAAAGAAAGAAAATACTGGAAATTGTTTGTAACAATTTTTATTGGGTTCGTGTTACTGCTTGTTCTTCTATATGTTCGAATGATTTCAGTCAGGTCTGCCGCTTATGAATCTCTTCATAAGGATGAGATTGTTCCGGTAAGAGCTTTGGAGGTATATGAAACTCAGGTTTGGAAAACAATTGACTTTCTATCAAGAATAAAAGGGTCGCAGGCAATTGATGTTAATGCGGAGGTTGGCGGTAGTGTTTTGAAAAAGAATGCAGTCTTGGGTCAGAGAGTCAAAAAAGGGGATATATTAATAGAGCTACAAGATAAACGAAAAGAGTACAAACTGACTGAAGCTAAAGCGCGTTTAGACTCGGCCAAGGCTGACTTAGTAGAGCTGAAACGCAAATATGATCAAACGTTAACTTTGGTAGAAAAGGGTATAGTTGCTCGAGATGCTTTGGATTCCTTGAGCAATCAGCTAAAGGCAAGAACGGCCGATGTAGATGCACTTGAGGCAAGCACTGAGCTGAATCAATGGGACGTTGATCATCTAAGAGTTAAGGCACCGATAGATGGACAGATTGTCGGTGTATATCCCGATGAAGGTCAAGAAGTATCGGTCGGACAATTGCTAGTAAAATTGATAAACAACGAGGTTGAAAAAGCTGTAACAGGTGTAGATTCAAAGTGGGCTAGAATTATCCAACCAGGATTAATAGTGACAATTTCCAGAGACACAAACGATTATGTTGAAAAAACCTCTGGTCAGATCATAGGGGTAAGTCCCTCTATGGATTCTCAGTCCGGGACCTATGAAGTTGAGGCGAAAATCTTAGATAATAAATACGATTGGTGGGCTGGTGAGGTTGTGAATTTAGAGATTCCGATTGAACAGCTTCAGGATATTGTTTTGATCCCAAGAGACGCGGTATTATCCGATAATAAGGAGCTTTTTGTTTTTATCTATAAGGGTGGGAAGGCAATCAAACAACCAGTGACCGTAACATGGATAAATGGTGATACCGGTGCTATACCATCATCAATAATTCCAAGTGGTACGCAAGTTATAGTGGAGGGTCATGTAGGACTGGCCGAGGGTCAATCGGTCGACTTAAATTAACCGTTCGTCATACCCATAATGAATATAGCAAAGTTCTCGGTAAATAATCCCGTTTTTATTAACCTCTTAATGGGATCAATTCTGATTGTCGGTTTTTTATCGGCTCTTCGATTACCTTTAGAATTATTCCCATCGATTCAGATAGAGATGGTAACAATTACAACGGCCTTTCAGGGTGCATCTGCTGAGGATGTTGAACAGTTAATCACAATACCAATTGAAGATGAGATTAATAACTTAAGTGGTATAAAGGTTATTCGCTCTCAGTCATCTGAGGGGCGTTCTTATGTTGTAGCCGAACTTGAAACTGGTGAGAACACTCAGAAATTAGCTCAGGATATTCGATCTGAAGTAGCAAAAATAAGGGGGAAATTGCCCGATGATATTGAAGAGCCAATTATAAAGGAGCTCAAGGCAAGTTTTCCATTGATAAATGTATCTATTGCCGGAGACGTGCCAAAAGAAATTCTACGCAACTATGCATTGGATTTAAAAGATCGGTTAAAGCTCGTATCGGGTGTTGATAACATTGTCTCTTCCGGTTTGGGCGATCCTGTTTTTTGGGTTTATATAAATCCCTATAAGCTTGAGCAATATAATATAAGCCTTGAGGATATTGCAAGATTGGTTAATCAAAAAAATATAGACCTTCCGGGTGGTACGGTGCAGCAAGGTCAAGTTGAATTTCTGGTTAGGACCACCGGCAGGGTCAAAAAAGTCGAAGACTTGCTTAACATACCTGTAAGGGATGATAGCGAAGGTAAACATATACTGCTGAAGGAAATAGCAAGTGTTGAGCTGGGAGAGGAAAAGACAAGGACGTTATCAAGAAACAACGGATTGCCATCTATAAATTTGTGGATAAACAAACAGAAGGATGTCGATTCGATTAAGACAGTTGAAAAAATTAGGAGCAGGGTGGATAAATTCAGATCCCAGCTACCTGAATCAATGGAAGTATATATCACAAACGACACTTCGTACTGGGTGGATCAGAGATTCAATACAATGGTTAGTAGTGGAGTTATCGGACTGATTATAGTTCTGATTATTTTGGCGGCATTTCTAAGCTGGAAGGCGGCACTTATGGCAGGATTGGGTATTCCAATTTCTTTTTTCGGAGCATTTATTTTAATGCAGCTTACCGGAACTACTCTCAATATACTTTCGATGTTTGGCTTGATACTTGTGCTTGGAATTATTGTAGACGATGCCATTATTGTTGCAGAAAACATTCAAAGATACATTCAAGACGGCTTATCTCCTAAGGATGCTGCTATAAAAGGCGCCGGAGAGGTTGCTCTTCCTGTAATAGCCACTATCCTTACAAACATAGCAGCTTTTATACCTCTTCTTATAGCCACAGGTTTAATAGGCAAGTTTATGTCCGTTATTCCGAAGGTAGCCATTTTTGCACTACTGGTTTCGATGGTTGAAGCACTATTGATTTTGCCTTCTCACTGTGCGGATGTGTTGAAACCACACCCTCCAAAAAAACGGATAAGAGCTTGGGTGTATAAGTTTAGGTCATTTTATTTGAAAGCGCTTACTTTTACAATAAGGAACAGGTACATAACGGTTGGTTGCTTTTTGGTTATTTTGATTATGTCATTAGCACTCTTTGTTAAGATTCCGATGGTATTGTTTTATTCCAGGGATATTGCGCAGTTTACAATACGTGTAGAGAATCCGGCTTGGTCGAGTATCTATTCAACTCAGAAATCCGTTGAGAAAATAGAGGGTATTATTGAGGAAAACGTCCCGTCAGGTGTTCTTAAAGATATCATATCGATTATTGGAATTGATCTCACCCAGCAAGAGCCCAATTTTGGAGATCATCTTGCTACTATAATAGTGGAATTCGAGGATTTTGAAAAAAGGAAGGAAAACGGGATTGAGATTATGAACGATCTGCGGGAAAAGGTTTCAAATCAGTTGATTGGTCCTCTAAAGGTCGATTTTAAGAAAAATGAGGGTCCACCTGCAGGCAAGGGTATAGACTTTACGATTAGGGGGAATGATTTTGATTCACTAAAGAAGCTCGCATTGAATACAGAGAATTTTTTAAAGGCCGTTCCAGGGGTTTTTAGTGTATCTGATGATTTATTGTGGGGGAAACCTGAGTTAAAGATAATTGTAGATGAACAGAAAGCGGCCATTTATGGTCTTGATACAACTATGATTGCTAGGGGAATACGGGCTGCCGGTGAGGGGTTAACAGTATCAACCACACGTCTGGGAAGGGAGGAAGCGGACATAGTGCTGAAGTATAATCTTCCTTCCGGAAACATTGTTGATGTTCTTGGAACTTATAAAATTCTTACTCCTGGCGGTGCATGGGTTCCGCTTGAAAGTGTAGTGGATATTGATGAGGGGCCGAGCATGTTGACCATTTCAAGATATGACATGGAGAGATCGGTAAGAGTGGTAGGGGAAATTAATCAGGATGTAACTACTTCGAGGGAAGTTAACTCAAAATTATCGGAATTCTTAGATTCCGAGATTCGGGATTATCCCGGTTATTCTTACCTGTTCAGGGGAGAAGCCGAGCAAAACCAAGAGACGATTGACAGTATAAAGATTGCATCCGTTATAGCTGTCTGTTTGATATATCTGATCCTGGCAAGCGTATTGAAGTCTTATACACAGCCCCTGATAATAATTTCTGTGTTGCCTTTTGCGCTTATAGGGGTTGCGGTGGGAACTTTATTGAGAGGTGATCCAATATCTTTTCCCACCTTAATTGGAACAGTCGCTTTACTTGGAATTGTTGTTAACGACAGCCTTATCCTAATGAATTTTATTAATAACCGATTTAAGAAGATGAATAGGATCGTGGCAGTTGTATTTTCTTCCAAGCACAGGTTTAGACCCATTATCTTGACAACTTTAACTACTTTTGGAGGTCTTTTCACGTTAATGATCAAAACCAGAGGTGAAGCTGCATTTCTTGCTCCAATGGCAATTGCGTTGGGGTTCGGTTTGGTATTTGCAACATTAATAACTCTGTTCTTGATTCCATGCTTGTATCTTATTGTTGACGATACCAGGATTTATCTACAAGAGAGATGGGTACAATGGCGAAAAACAGGGGAAGAAAGATATGGCTCAATACACGAAAAGCCTATTGCAACACCCCATAATTGAATAGTAGTCTTAAAGAAGCTTGTTGTTAGGGCAGTTTGATGTTTAAAGCGGTGTATATTGGTTTATTTAACAGCACGCCTCCACCAGAAGGCTGCAAGAGATATACCGGCTACAATTGGAATTATTGTCATCCATATAAATTCTTCAAATATTGCTCCCCCAGCCACCACAAGTCCCAGAACAATTCCCAAAATCGAATAACGAAAATCAAAATGTATACCCGCCAGAAAGGTGGTAAGCGCCAAAACCAATAGCGCTACCAATCCTGCTACTGCATTGTTTATCCTGCCGGTGCTGTGAAGTAAAAACACTAAGTTAACGGCAATAAACAGACCACCCCAGTGCATTAACTGTACCCAAAGCAATGAACCAACAGATTTTCCAGACCGTCTGGTTTTTGACCAGCTTGTATATGTAATACCTATCCCAAAAATGGGCACCATTACAACCCAGTACCAAAAGCCGTATTCAGGGGAAATGTCTGTTACCCCTATCCCTATTGCAGACAGCAGTATAAGTGAAAGTACTATTGCCTCGTCAATATGAAGAATTTTGGAGAAGTTTTTACTCTCCCGATATTCATTGCCGTCTGTCATATGTGTTTCCCCTCAAATATGTTGAAACATGGCTCATTATATTATTCATACTATTATTAAAAAGTAATTACTAATTTTATCGATTGACAATCCGGGTTATAAGATGTATATAAGATAGACTCAAAATTTTATGGGGTGAGAGTTACATTTATCTTATATTATAAATTGGTTTCTTGGTTTTTTATATATGAGCAATAGAGAGGGTATTAGAGGTTTATCATCCGTTACAAATTCTTTTAAATTTTTTAGGCAGTTTTTAGAAAACCCATCAAAAACTGGTGCAGTTGCTCCTTCTTCAAAGGAGCTAGCCAATCTTATTGCCGATGTGGCTAATTTAGATAGTGTTTCCACGTTAATTGAGTTTGGGCCGGGTACCGGTGTAATAACTGAAGAAATTATGCAGAGAGTATCGGATGACACAACTTTTTTTGCTCTAGAAACAAATCCGAAATTTGTTGAGTTAACTAAAAAAAGGTGTCCTGAAGCTATAGTTTATGAATCTTCTGCTGAAAATGCGAGGATTCACCTAAACGAACATGGAAAGGAAGGCTGTGATTGTATAATTAGTAGTTTGCCATGGGCAACTTTTAGTGATGAATTACAGGATAGTTTGCTTCAGTGTATATTAGATGTTTTAAATCCAGGGGGAAGATTACTGACATTTTCTTATTATCACACCCTTATATTTCCAACAGCCAGGAGATTCCGAAAAAAACTGAACAAACTTTTCCATAAGGTCTACAGGACCGAAGTTGTGTGGAATAACCTACCACCGGCTTTTATTTACTGTGCACAAAAAGTATAATTTTTCTAACGACTACTTTAAAATCTGATATGGATATTGAAGAATTTTTAAAGAATAAAGAAAACGAAGAGAAAGGGGGCAATCTTTACAAAGCTCTCAATATAGCCGAAAGGGAGTGGAACAAAGTTAGGCTTTCGCTAAGCTTGTGCGGCGACATAGGGGAATATTCCAATGAGGATTTTATGATTGGAATTATAGAAGATGATGTAATTATTAAGCACCCTCTTGTTAGTCCGACCAAATCAGTCTCCTTTTATTCACCAACATTTTATCCCATGTATTTTGTTGATAATTTGGTATTAATGGACGAGAAATGTTCGAAGGCTGGTTACAAATCCATAGAAGCACTTTATGTATTCATTGAACTTGCTACAAAGGCAATTGAGCGTTTGGGCGTTTATGGAAATTTGGCTATGGCCTTTGGTTCAGGTTATGGAAACGTACGTACGGGCTGGATAGATGAAAAGAGTTTCCCGGAGGAAAATAAGATATTTCAGCAGATTTTCTTTAAAGGTAAAAAAGTTGATTATAATTGGGATTTTCACTGGAATTCTGTACAATTCTCTTTCAAGGAGCTTTATGATAAATTTATAACTTGGCAAAATAACCCCGAAATTCACAAAAAGGAAGCAAGCTCTAAAGCAATAGTAAAGCGTATGATGGTTTGATCAGGCAAAATCTTCATACTCTTCGGCCAGGTTTTCGAAGCTTGGCACTCCCAGCTTGTCGAGGAAAGCCAGTTTAACGGTTCCGGTAGGACCGTTTCTTTGTTTTCCTATAATAAGTTCAGCAGTTCCATCTTTTTCTTCAGGGTTTTTCCGGTATGCATCCGCTCTGTGAATAAACATTACGACATCTGCATCCTGCTCGATTGCACCACTCTCGCGCAGGTCTGCTAGCTGGGGCCTTCTGTCTGATCTGGTTTCTGTTTGCCTGCTTAATTGTGACACTCCTATAACTGGGATTTTCAATTCTTTTGCCAAAGCTTTTAGAGAACCGGATATTTCGGCAATTTCTCTTTCTCTTGTTTCCGAATTTCTATTGCCTCTCATCAGCTGAAGGTAGTCTACAATTACTAAATCGATACCTCTATCCTTCATTTGCCTCCTGCATTTAGCCCTTATTTCTAAAACGCTTTGAGCCGGAGTGTCGTCAATGAAAATGTCTGCCTGCCTGAATGTATTTGCCGATTTAAACAGTTTTTCAAGATCGTCGTCCCTAATGTATCCACTCCTGATGTTTGTGTAACTAACCTTTGCATTGATTGAGAATAACCGAAGCATGAGCTGTTCGGCGGTCATCTCTAGTGAGAATATTGCTACTTTTTTTTCATGTTCTACGGCCGTATGTTCAGCAATATTGAGACAGAACGAAGTTTTTCCCAAACCCGGTCTGGCCGCAACGATTATTAATTCGGAGGGCTGCAGTCCCGAGGTTATGTAATCCAGTCTCTCGAAACCAGTTGGAAGTCCGGTTATAAGTTCTTTCCTGGCATGGAGGGATTCAATTAGCTCTAATGCCTTTGCTGATAGGTCTCTAGATTCAAAAAATCCCGGTCTTATTTTGTTTTGAGCAACTTCGAGTATGGACTGCTCCGCACGATCGATAAAGTCATCTACATCAATTCCCTCACTGGTCTGTCCTCTATAGGCTATATCGGTTGCGGCTAAAACAACTTTTCTTAGAAGAGATTTTTCTTTTACAAGTTTTGAATAATAGCTAACATTTTCGGTTGAGGGAACCAGTTCTGTTAAATATGTGAGATAGCTGCTCTCGCCCACTTCTTCCAGCAGTTGCCCTTTCCCTTTTAAATAGTTATAAATAGTGAATACATCTATTGGATTGTTTTCGCGGTCAAGTTCAGTCATGGCGTTAAATATTTTTCTGTGGGATTCTTTGTAGAAGTCGTCGAGGGTTATTGTTTCGAGCACCTCATTTATAACGGTTCCATCAATCAGTATAGCACCTAAAACTGTTTGCTCAGCTTCTATGTTTTGTGGTAGTGGTTTAGATATATTTTCCATGTTACTTTCTAATTAATTAATACAATACCTATATCCATAACGTTTGTCCCGGTGACACCTGTTATAATTAAATCTCCTAATTTTTTGAAGAATTCATACGAGTTGTTTTGTGTTAGGTGTTCCCTTGCACTTATACCCAGTTCCCTTGCACGAATTCTTGAATTTCCGTCACAAATGGCTCCAGCGGCATTTATAGGTCCGTCAATACCATCAGTATCACAAAATAACCCTACTATATTATGATTCATTATTTCCATGGAGAAGGATAATGCTAATTCGGTGTTCCTGCCCCCTTTTCCAGTACCCTTCAAATTAACATAAGTTTCTCCCCCGAAGATTAAACATGCAGGTTTTTTTACAGGCATGTTAAATCTCTCTATATCAAATGCTATTCCGGCAACAACCTTGGCCACCTCTCTTGATTCCCCGCTAATCTGGGATGTTAGGATAAATGTGTTGTAGCCAAATTGTCTGGCTTTATTTTCACATGATATTAGAGAATTCATATTGTTACCTACGATAAAGGTCTGAATGTTATTTGTATCGAAACTGTCTTTTTTTACTGTTTCTACAATGTTTCCTCTTCTGCCATTTTCCAAGTGCAATAAGACACTGGGAGGGATCCGATGTTCAACGTTAAGTGCTTCAATCACACGGCATGAGTCTTCAAAACTTGTGGTGTCTGGTACACTTGGTCCCGATGCAATGGCATCGAGTCTATCTCCAACCACATTAGATAAAACCAGGTTAATAATGGTAGCTGGCAAAGCCTTCTCTAAAAGTCCCCCTCCTTTAATTTGGGAAATATGTTTTCTGACGATATTTAGACCGTATTTATCAACACCTGAACGGAGAAGAGCCTCAGTTGTCTTCTTTAAATCTTGAAGTGATAGTCCCTGATATGGTTTTGCAATAAGTGCGCTGCCACCACCGGAAATTAAAAAGATCACTAAATCGTTTTCTTTAGCTTTATTTAATATCTGAAGAATTTTGTCTGCTGCATTTAAACTTTTTTCATTTGGTATCGGATGGCTTGAAGAATAGAATTGCAATTTGGAGAGTTTATGGCCTTTTTTATTTGAAATAACTATTCCGCCTGTAATCTTATCCCTCAATATTCCCTCTATTCCCATTGCCATTTGAACGGACGCCTTTCCAACAGATATTACATATATGGATTTGAATTGGTCTAGATCATATTCTTTTTTGTTTATCAGAAGAGTGCGATCTTTTAGTTTCACATTTTCCGTAATACATCTTTTGGGATTTGCAGCTTTAATAGCCTTGTTGAATATCTCAAGTGCGTTTTCTCTTGTTTTCTTAAATAACATTGTAGCTTTATTATGCATCTGAATATAAGGAGATTAATCTTTTAACAGATCTTCAATTATTTTATCGATATCGGATTTGGTCAGGTTCTCATGTAGTTGGTTATCCACCAACATTGCTGGTGCGGTGCCGCATGAAGCTAAACATTCAGCCTCAAGAAAGGTTATCTTCCCATCGGGTGTTGTCTCACCCGTTTTAACTCCTAACTTTTCGGAGATATAATGTTCTATATGTATAGCGCCCCTTAGGGCACAGCCAAGTGTTCGGCAAAGCCAGATCACATGTTTGCCAACGGGTTTAGTAAAGAACATTGTATAAAATGTAGCAACATTTTGCACATTAGATTCAGGCAATTCGAGCATTTCTGCAGTTTCTTTCATGGATTCATTATCAAGCCAACCATATTCTCTTTGAACCTCATGAAGAACTGGTATTAATGACGATTGTTTGGTTTCAGAGCTTGCTATAATTTCTTTTATTTTAACTTTGAGTTCGTTTGAAAACGGCATTATATTGATCTCCGAAAAATTCTCAGGTGTTTAAGTTAACATGATTTATTTCCTACTTCAATAAACAGAAATTTAAAAAATTTTGTCACTCTTTGATCATTTTTTGTTAGTTCAAAATAATAAATTCCTTTTAAAATACTTTCATACATCAAATTATATAGAATTTGCTATATAATTTAAATGGCATGTTTATTGCATTTTAGTTAAATATTTATTGGCAGTCCAATGCTTCAAGGTGGAGGTCTCAATGAGTGTATATGTTATATATGTTACTTTAGATTCTAGAGTAATTGAAAAAATAAAAATGGATCAGGACGTTATTAGTATCGGAAGAGGCAATGACAACGATATAGTAATTAATAATTTAGCCGTATCAAGATATCATGCGATGATTTTTGCAAAGACGGGAAAGCTTAAAATTAAGGATTTAGGAAGCGCAAATGGAACATTTATAAATGGTGAACAGATTGACGAGTCTGATCTAAGGATTGGGTATAAAATTTTAATTGGAAAGCATATACTAAAAATTCAAAAGGAAGAGGGATTAGTTAACGAGGATGTAGCTTTTCATTCCGAGGGAAACACCGTTATTGTGGATTCCAATACTCAGGATAAATTTATACGAATGTTAAGAAATGATAGAAGTGATAATCCTCCGAAAATAGTAGTCTCAGGAGGTAATGAGGTTCAACTTAATAAGAATATACTATTGATGGGAAAGGGTATTAATTCTGATGTTAAGCTGGATGGATTTTTCATAAAAAAGATACATGCAAGACTGATTAAGCAAGATAGCGGTAATTTTATGCTTATTTCAGATAATGCCTTTTTTAATCCAACCAAGGTCAATGGTAGGAAGATTAATGAAGTTGTATTGGAAGATGGCGACATAATTCAAATTGGTAACAACAGTATGGTGTTTAGTAATTAATTTTATGAAGAATAACGGCAAATACTTAATAACATATTGTCTTTCAGACATTGGAAGGATAAGAACTAATAACGAAGATTCATATTTATTCAAAGAATTAAATCTTTTTGAAAATACTCCTTCTTTTCTCCACGTGGTTGCAGATGGAATGGGTGGTCACCTTGGCGGAGAGGTTGCGAGTAGTGAAGTAATTGAGGCAATTCAACATTATTTTGATAAAAACGATTCATCCAGTATCTCGGCTCTGCTAAAGGAGGCAATTAAATTTGCTAATCAAAGAATATTTGATGAATCAACCGAAAATTCAAAATTAAATGGTATGGGTACCACTTGCACTGCTTTGTATATTGTGGCTAATCAGTGTTATGTAGCTCACGTAGGGGATAGCAGGGCATACTTGGTAAGAGGTGGAGAAATTCAGAGATTAACTAAGGATCATACCGTAGCACAGAAAATGCTGGAAGAAGGTGTAGTGAGTGATCAGGAAGCAATGGTAATTCCTCAAAGAAATGTTCTTCTTAGAGCAGTTGGTATAAACCCAGAGATACAGGTAGATGTTTTACCGCCTTTCGATGTTTTGTTCAATGATATATTTGTACTTTGCTCAGACGGTCTCACTGAATATTTAAACGACGATGAAATTTCCAGCTTGGTAATGGAATATGATCCAACCGAGGCATGTGAAAAAATGGTGGATATTGCTAATGAAAGGGGTGGAGCCGACAACATTACCGTTCAGGTTAGCAGGGTATTGGAAGGGAAAAATAATTTATCGACGATTATGTCCAGGGTTAGGAATTTTTTTCTAAAGTGAATTAAACCATTGATCTCCGCAATCATTGATTTATGTATTTTAACTGAGGGGCAAACCCTAAAATTGCTTCATTTTTTAAACCTGCTGGATTTTGTTGAGATTAAAAACGAATCGTCAAAACTGGTTCAAACCGAACCTCCAGAGAATTTAAAAGGTAATAGAATTGCCATTCTATTAGACAATGTAGATGCAACAGTGGATTTAAACCCAGATGAGATTGAAAAACTCAAGAATCGCATTCAGTAATGGGATAGGGTACACTAACCGGCTATGTTTTCACTATTTAACAAACACTTTCATAAAAAAGAGTCAGGTAATGGCATTGTTAGCTCCGATCAGGTAGAGAAACTCAAGGTTGCTACATGTGTTATTTTGATAGAAGCTTGTACAGCTGATTTGGAGTTTTCCGATAAAGAGTTAAATGCTATTGTGGACATGTTGAAAGCCAGATTCGAAATGAATGATGAACAGGCTTCTGAACTTATCAATAAATCCACAGAATTGAGAAGAAATACAACAGGCATATGGCATTTTACCAATATAATCAATAATAATCTTAATAATGAAGAGAAATATAAAATACTTGAAATGATTTGGGAAGTTATATATTCGGATGGAAAGTTGGACAAGTTCGAAAATTATATGGCGCACAAATTACAAAATCTCTTGTTAATTGATCATTCTAAATTCATTGAGCTTAAGCTAAAAGTGAAGAATGAACACATCGATAAAAAAAATTTGAAGAGCCCTTAAAATATTTTTATGATTGTGTTTCCTTTCTTTAATTAATTATGTAATTATTACACTTATATTTAATACCGATAGTAGTTTATGTTTGGATCTGATAATAGTAAACGTATTTCTATAGTCAGTGGATACAGAACGCCTTTTGTTAGCTCTGGTACCGTTTTTAGAGAATTTTCATCCCTGGATTTAGGGAAAATAATAACGGTTGAATTAGTAAATAGGTCTGAGATTGATCATCGTGAAATTGACCAGATTATTTTTGGCAATGTAATTCCAACAATAAAATCTCCTAACCTATCAAGAGAAATTTCCTTGAGAGCAGGACTACCGTCATCTGTAAATGCATCAACTGTATCCCAAGCGTGTTTATCTTTCTTTGGTGCTATAACAACAGCGGCAAATAATATCTATTGCGGTGATTCAGAAGTTATAATTGTCGGTGGCACTGAATCCATTTCTAACATGCCTGTTTTGTTTTCAAGCGGCCTGAGAGATGCACTGTTTGATTCTATTAAGGCAAAGAATTCTCTCAAGAAAGCCAGTTCGTTTTTAAATCTTACCTTAAAAGATCTCAAGCCTGACATTCCGGAGATTGCTGAGTTTTCAACCGGCAAACCGCTTGGTTTCGATGCTGAAAAAATAGCAAGGGTTGAACATGTATCCAGGGAGGAACAAGATGAATATTCACAGAGGAGTCACGATCTTGCCAGTCAATTTTTTATTAATCATAAATATAAAGATGAGATAATAAAGGTATTTTTGCCCCCTGATTTTGCTGAATCAGTCTATTCTGACACTGGGGTAAGGACAGATTCTAATCTTGAGGGGCTGTCGGAATTAAAGCCTATTTTTGATAAAAACTATGGAACGGTGACTGCTGGTAATTCCTCCACTTTAGCCGATGGAGCAGCCGCAATGCTTATTATGTCTCAGGAAAAGGCCAACTCATTAGGTTATGACCCTCTGGGTCACATTAGATCATATGCATTCTCAGGTATTTCACCTTTGGATATGCTGCTTAGCGGTCCTGATTATTCAACACCAATTGCACTTAAAAGGGCTGGGTTATCAATTGAAGATATTGACCTTATAGAAATCCATGAAGCATTTGCCTCACAGGCAATTTCAAATCTGAGAACATTAAGTTCACACTTAGCAAGTAAAACTGGAGCGAATGATATAGAGGAGATTATTACTAAAGTAAACGTAAACGGCGGTTCCATCGCTATTGGTCATCCGTTTAGTGCAACTGGAGGCAGGCTTGTAATAGGCCTATTAAACGAGATGAAAAGAATGGATAAAGAATTTGGATTAGTTATTTCTTGCGCAGCCGGGGGTTTAGGGTTTTCAATGATTTTGGAGAGAAATTAATTTCTTACCGGTATAACTGTATGAAAACATTTTCAATTGAACTTGATAATAATGGTGTTGCTGTTATTAAACTGGACATTCCATGTTCAGATAATAACAGAATTAATATGGAGTTTTTGGATGAATTAATTCAATTCTTAAACAGAGTTGATAATCAGTTTGATTTGTCTGACAGTACCGATGAAATAAAAACGGTTGTTATCTTAAGTAAGAGGGATGGTATTTTTTGCTCCGGTTATGAACTGAATGAATATTTAAATATTAAAACCCAAGACCAGGGCAGATCTTTGAGCTTGAAAGCTCAAGAAATAGCCGAGAGAATAGAAAACTCCAGGGCTCCCTTTGTGGCTGGAATAGATGGAATGTGTTTTGGTATGGGATTGGAACTGGTTTTGCCGTGTTGTTATAGAGTTGCAAGCGACAGTGCTAGCACTCTTTTTAAATTTGACGATCTCGAATTGGGATTGATCCCGAGTTTTGGTACCACCCAGCGTTTACCTCAAATAGCTGGTATTACAAAGTCGTTTGATCTGATATTAAGGTCTGAGGTTGTGAGAAGTGAGGATGCACTTGATATAGGACTCGTCAACGAAGTAGTTCCCAGTGAGCTACTAACAGAAATTTCAAAACATAGATCTCTTGAGATTTTATCTAGAAAGCTTCAGGTCGACAAAGCCAGAAGTGGCATAAAGTATCTTCTAACAGAGAAGAACCTGGTAGCCAAAAAGATTTTGTTTAAAAAGATGAAAGAAAGTGCCAAATATTCTAGTAACAGTACGGCAGCTTTAATGGTTGTTGAAGCTATGGAGATTGGATTAAGTTCTAGCTACAGCAGAGGACTGCACGTCGAGTCAGTCTATTTTGGTGAACTGTCTATTAATCCCTCATCACAGAATATGATCAGAGTTAAATCTAATCTTGAACTACACGAAAAGAAAGTTTTGGAAATATTTCCAAATAATAAAAACACAAAGATAAATAAGGTGTCAATTAATGGATTCAGCGAGTTTATTAAAATTATTCTCTCTGAAGTTATTTCCAAGGATTACCTAGTACGATTAAGAAATAATGATGATAAAATACTGGGGCAAGCCATTAAATGCTGTTATGATAGCCTTAATGACAAGGTTAAAGATGGTGAATTAAGAGAGTTAGAAAAAGTCAAAAAATTTGATTTGTTAAGTGTTACTAATGATTTTTCAGGCTTAGGAACCTCAGAATTGATTATTGAAGGTTCACGGTCTAACGATTTGGAGGAGAAAGCCAATAATCTGGCTGGAATTTACAAACACGCAAACAATAACAGTATCATCATTGTTTCGAGTGAAGTATTAAGGATTTCTGAAATTTCTTCCCGTCTAGAAAACAGGGGGAATATTATAGGTGTTAATCCGATACTCTACAGGGATGGGAGCAGCTTTATTGAATTGGTTGTAACGGAATATACATCTCCTGAGATTCTATCGCGCGGCGTTAATTTCTTTATGAATCTAAATAAAATTCCTATTATTGTTAGAGATAATATTGGTTTTTTCACTACAAGGGTTCTATTTGCTTACCTGTGTGAGGCTTTAAACTTTCTTGAGAGAGGGATAGAAATTAGTCAAATGGACAATTCAATGAAAAAATTTGGATTCAATCAAGGTCCTTTCTCAATAATTGATGAAATAGGCCTAGACAATTATTTAACTATTAGTAACAGACTGGAAAATAGCTTTGGTAGAAGATTTAAAGTACCCAGTTTTTTTATAAAACTGGCTCAAAGTGGGATGGCAGGAAAATTAAATAAACATAGTTTTTACAAATACTCCTCAGGCAAGAATAGGGTAAACAAATCAATTTATGATTTTTTGTCTCGTATGCATTCATTTGAACTAAGCGATCACGAGATTCAAAAAGGCCTGTTATTGCGTATGATAAATGAAGTGTGCCTTAATTTGGAGGATGGTACGATTAGTTCCCCAGTTGAAGCTGATTTGGCGGCTATTTACCGAATAGGATTTCCCAGGAGGCTTGGGGGACCTTTGAGGTATATTGATGAGGTTGGTGCGGATAGAGTATTATATGAAATGAGCAAAGCATGCACTTCATCTATTGAGCCGGCTCGTATAATTAGAGAATCTGCTGTGAATGGTAAAAATTTTTATGATATTTGAAATTCTTAATTAGATTATACTTTATAATTGATTCTATGACTGATAAAAATAGATTAAGGAAATTAGCAATTATTTGCTTGTCTTTTGCAGGGCTTGTAATTTCATCTTACCTGACCTTTGCACATTATAGCAGTTCAAGTGTTAATTTTTGCGCTACTGGATCAGGGTGTGATACCGTGACATTGAGCTCTTATTCTTCAATTTTGGGATTACCCGTCTCCTTTATGGGTGTTTTCGGGTATCTGTTTTTTATAATTCTACTCACAGTACAGATTTCAAAAAAGGTTAAATGGACCCTGTTATTTTTAATTTCAATAGCTGCATTTGCCTTTTCCCTGTACCTTACTTATTTAGAGTTTTTTGTAATTAATGCCGTTTGTTCTTTTTGCGTAATTTCTGCATTGATAATAACTTCTATCCTGATTTTGGTGCTAATGGACAAGAATAAGTATTTCCCTGACTGTTCTGTGAAAAGCCTAGTTTTTATAGGTTTGGTAATTGTAGGAGTTGTAATTTCCGGATCAAATTTTCTTTATTCAAAAAACCAGGATTTTTCAGAAGAACAAGGAAGTGGTTCTTATCAACTAGAACTTGCCAAACACCTAAGGCAAGTTGGCGCGGTTATGTACGGGTCTTTTAAATGTCCGCACTGTAATTCGCAGAAAGAGCTATTCGGAGATGCTTTTAAATATATTCCATACGTGGAATGCCACAGACAGGGAAAGAATTCTGAAGCTTCCCGTTGTTTTACGATGGGAATACAAAATTATCCCACATGGGTAATTGATGGCAGGTATTACCCCGGATCAATATCCTTGCA
>JAZGCJ010000134.1:0-5745 GCA_036476895.1 Thermodesulfobacteriota bacterium | reverse complement strand
TTGATAAGGTTTATTTTCCAGTGTGGAGATAGCCGATCAGGAAGTGCAGCAGATGAGCAGGAAGCGTCGGAGTTTTGGTGCGTCGTTCAAGGCGAAGGTCGCTGGAAGAAAAGCCCGAATGGCTGATCAAAACGGTCTAGGTTCTGCTCATGCTTTATAAGAGAACTACGGCTTAGATAATAGAAATCGTCAACACAATAATCGACCAAATCCTTATCTAAGACCTCTAGAAAAGTAAGATACTCTTTAATTGTTACCGGTAAACCGTCGTTTTTTAGTAAAAGAAAAAAGTCTAAAAACATCTTTATTTTATTCTAGATTAAATGAATTATCTTCTATGTTGATATCTTAATCGATTTATAAGGTCATGATCCTGTTCATTCTTAAGTAATGCACCTGCATAGGGGGGAAGCTCTTCCGTAAGATCAACAGAATCAAGTTCGATCGAAGAAATTTTTCCGATCAATAGCAGTTTCAGCCAATCTAGTAGTTCACTGGTTGATGGTTTTTTCTTTAAACCATCTATCTCTCTAAGGGAATAAAAAACGTCCATTGCACTATTTATCAATTTGTTTTCGAGATCAGGATAATGAACGTTTACTATGTCTTTTAATGTATCCCTGCCTGGAAATGCAATGTAATGGAAAAAACATCTCCTTAGAAATGCATCGGGCAGCTCTTTCTCATTATTTGAGGTGATAATAACAATAGGTCTTCGTTTTGCTTTAATTGTAGTCCTGAGCTCATAGCAATAAAACTCCATTTTATCGAGCTCAAGAAGCAAGTCGTTAGGAAACTCTATATCTGCCTTATCTATCTCATCAATAAGTAGTACAACCTGGTCATCAGAATCAAATGCTTCCCACAACTTCCCCTTCTTTATGTAGTTCTTTATGTCATTTACCCTTTCGTCACCCAATTGTGAGTCCCTCAAGCGGGCAACGGCATCATACTCATAGAGCCCTTGCTGAGCAGTGGTTGTAGACTTTATATGCCATGTAATTATTTCCTTATTCAATGCAGCAGCCACTTCAAAGGCCAGCATAGTTTTCCCTGTTCCAGGTTCACCTTTAATTATTATTGGCCTTTCCAGTGAAATGGAAGCATTTACGGCAAGGTTTAAATCCCTTGTAGCAATATAATTTTCGGTTCCTTCAAATTTCATAGATTCCTTTTTATTTCCCATAATTAGCCCTTCAAAACTGTTCTAATTCAATGCTAGATTATACGACAACATTAAAACTTATCAACAAAATTAAGCTTCGGATACTTTCTCCAAGATCTTATACACCCTGCCTACCATCTCCCTGGTATCATCAAGTAATCCCGAAGTTAAAAGCGCATTATCATAAATCTGATCTGTAACAAGTTTTGCAAGATCAGAGTTTGAACTTTTCAGCTTGTTAAGATTCTTTATAAGCTCATGACCGGGATTAATCTCAAGGTTAATTGAGTTCTTAGAATCTACTTCTTGCTTCATGGCCTTCATCATCCTCCTGACACTTGGGTTTATAAACTTGTCAGCATTAAGCGCTATAACAGGGCTGTCCACCAATCGCTTACTAACCCCAACTTCCTTGACCTTCTCTCCAAGGTTTTCTTTAATCCATTCACAAAGGCCCTTCGCATCTTCATCTGATAATACCTCATTACCCTTGTCCGGCGTTATATCCCCCAGATTAATATCGGAATTGTCAGCGGATACCAGATCCTTATCATCAAACTTTCTAATAGCGGTCATTACAAATTCATCAATTGGTTCATAAAGATATAGCAATTCAATATTCTTGGCTTTGAATAGCTCGTAGTATGGTCCTGCCTCAATGTCTTCCCTGGAGGGTGCATAAAGGTAGTAAATCTCCTTTTGATCATCTTTCATTCTTGAGGCATAATCCTCAAAAGATGTAAACTTTCCTTTTTCGGTATAAGAGGATTCAAGCCTTAACAACTTTAAAAGCTGATCTCTGTAACTAAAGTCAGAAGCAATTCCCTCTTTTATGAATATTCCAAACTGGTTGTAAAATTCCTCGTACTTATCCACTTCCTTTTTGGATTTTTCATCCAAGAATTTCAAAAATCGGTTTGTTACAACTTGACCAATCTTTTTTGCGAGGGAACTATCCTGCATGGTCTCCCTGGATATATTCAATGGAAGGTCTGAACTGTCTATAACACCCTTTAGAAATCGAAGCCATTCAGGCAATAGGTCCTTGGGTCTGGAATCAATCAATATCTTTTTGCAATATAGACTAACCCCCGGATCAATCCTTCCAAATCCCCATTTCTCAGTGCTTTCCTTAGGTACAAAGAGCAGAGAATTAATCTCTAAAGGTGCTTCAGAGCTAAAATGCAAGGTATACCTGGGCTCATCAAATGCATTTGCCTGGAATTTATAGAATTCAGTGTATTCATCTTCTTTTATCTCGTTTTTATTTCTCATCCAGATTGCCTGGATTTTGTTGACTTGTTCACCGTTTAACTTGATCGGGAATTGTACAAAACTGGAATATTCATTCAAAACAGATTTTACCCTGTCCGGATTTGAATACTCTTTATGCTCATCTTTCAAATGAACCACTATTTTAGTTCCTCTCCGGACTCCATTTACTTCATCAATTTCATAGTTGCCGGATCCCGAGCTTTTCCACAGGAGATGTTTCGCATCTTTCTGCCAGTAATGTGTATACACCTCAACAGATTTAGAAACCATAAAAGAGCTGTAGAATCCAACCCCGAACTGCCCTATCAGGTTCTTGCTTACTTCACTACCTTCATCCAATGCCTTGAGGAAAGCTTTTGAGTCAGAATGAGCAATAGTACCAAGATTATCGACCAGATCTTTCTCAGTCATTCCGATACCATGGTCTTCAATTGTAATGGTATTCTCTTGTTCATTTGTAGTTACAGCTATTTCAAGTGGCAGGTTCTCGTCAAAAATATCTTTCTCGGTGAGCTGTAGATGCCTGAGTTTTTCGAGAGCATCTGAGGCATTTGATATCAGTTCACGAATAAATACCTCTTTATCTGTATACAGTGAATTAACCACAATATCCAATACCTGCTTAACTTCTGCCTTAAACTTATGTTTTTTCGGTTTATCACTAGACATTTGATGTTTAACTCCTTCTAATTATTAATAATTTCTTTTTACACAGCTCTTAAAGTATCCATTAAATCACAAATTTCAAGATTAATTTAATGGATATATTATAAAAATCTAGTTTTCACTAGAAACCATTTACCGAGTGATCCCCTCAAAATATTCGAAAAACACAGAAATCTGAAAATTTTTAATACCAGACTTTGTTCCTTCCCGATTTCTTTGCTCTGTATAATGCTAAATCAGCCGATTTAATAACTTGAAGTGGAGTGGTGTTTTCACCCGAGTTATCAGCTACACCTAAACTGACGGTTATTCTCACGTTAGCTTTTGATCCAACAACCGATTTTACAGCAGTTGGTTTTTTCTTTGGTCTTTTTATTCCCCGGATAATGAACTTAGACTTAGAGATATTTTCCCTCAACTCTTCCATATGCCGAATTGCTTTATCTAATTTCTTACCTGCAAATACTACGGCAAATTCTTCTCCTCCATATCTAAATACCTTTCCCCTTCCTCCTACTTTCTTTAACTTCAAAGAAATCATGCGTAAAACCTGATCACCCACATCATGCCCATACCTGTCATTGAATTTCTTAAAAAAATCAATATCTATAAGAGCAATAGTATAATTGCCTCCCAGTGTTAAGATATAATCGTCCATTGATCTCCTGGACATAAGACCCGTGAGCTGATCTCTGTACGCAAATCCAAAAGAAGTTTCCACTAATGATGCAATTACTATCAAGCCAGAGGTGGATAAATATAATATTGCCCCGCCAGTGATAAATCCATTATAAAAAGAAAATAAAACACATACCAGTAACCAGATAAATCCACTCTCCATCACATTCCTATTCATTAAAAATTTTGCAAGAGAGATCAGGAATGCAAATATAATCAAAAAGAGAGAGACCTGAGGAAGAAAATCAGGAATTCCAAATTTTATATCTAAGAATTTAGAACTTAAAAGCGCATTAAACTCTTTAAATTTGTATAAATAGATTAAATAAAATATTAATAATTGAACCAAAATAAATAAAACTTTTAGTACGAAACTTGCAGAAAGCAAGCCTTTTTCCCTTATCCAAAAAATAAGCATTAAATTGAATGGCAAGAAAACCGAATAGCAACTATATATAAACCCGGCTGTATCCGAACTCGGAACTTTATTTTGGAAATAATAATTAAATACAAGTACGGGACATAATAATATTAAGATCGTCAGTAAAATTCTGCTTTGATTTGATCTTATGCCTAATAAAGCCCCCGAAACTAAAACTATATAGGGATAAAATCTGGCAAATTCTTCTAATTGTGTCTCTAGAAGATTAAATCTAAGTACCGTATATAGGGTCAAGAATATAAACCCTGATGGTAAGAAAAAGGGTATTAAATACTTTTTTATCACCAAAGCACGTCAACTACAGATGCATATTCGTACAAATTGCTATCCACCCTGTTTGTTGGGAGAAGAATGATGAGGATCTCGGTTTCCACCAAGTTCCATCAAGGCTTTTTGTACCTGATCCAACAAATGTGTGTTATTACCTATCATACTCTCCTCCTCAGCTACCTCCAGTTCTCTGGCATCATACTCCCATTGACGAAGTATCATTATCATCTGCTCCTTTGTAAGTTCGCTCGATTGCAGCACCTCTGACGGAACTTTAAAAACTCCTGCTGGGTCCAATATAGCTCTATCGATGTCCACCATCTTTAACACCTCAACACCTCGTAAATTTATAATTGCTTTAGCTTAAAATTTAAACAGTATAAAAGTAAATCTTTATCTGAATAGAAATATTAATTATTTTAAAAGATTTAATTGCTTATGCCATTAAGCATAACCATAATACTTTAATTATGTATAATTTCAGAATTTAAGAGATGAGCAAACAAAAGAGCCAAACTATATTTGTATGTCAATCATGCGGGTTTACATCTGCGAGATGGCTGGGAAAGTGTGTATCCTGCAGCAGTTGGAACTCATTTGTTGAAGAAAAATATACCAAGACTTCAAGCAAACCGAAAAAAAGCTCATCAACCACAACATTACTCAGTGATATAAAAAGCGGTAATGACTCCAGAATATCCATAAACAATAATGAATTAAACAGGGTCCTTGGCGGTGGTTTAGTCCTGGGATCCATCATTTTGATTGGTGGTGATCCGGGTATTGGCAAATCCACATTAGCCATACAGATGCTAAATAGCATTGAAAATGAGAGAAATGACGAAATCAAACTGCTCTACGTATCGGGAGAGGAATCACCCGAACAGATAAAAATAAGGGCTGAGCGGGTGGGAGCAGATTCAAACTCCCTGTATATACTGTCTGAAACAAATATAGAAAATATAAAAAATGAAATTTCAAAATATAATCCCCTGGTAGTGGTAATAGATTCTATCCAGACCATGTTTACAGATGATTTCAACTCTGCGGCTGGGAGTGTTGGTCAGATCAGAGAATGCACATTAAAGCTTATGGATCAGGCAAAATCTAAAAACTTTTCAGTGCTTTTGATTGGACATGTAACCAAGGAAGGAACGATTGCCGGACCCAAGGTATTAGAGCATCTGGTGGATACAGTTCTTTACTTTGAAGGGGGTAAAGATCATCCCTACCGTATTTTAAGAGCCGT
>JAZGCJ010000133.1:0-2077 GCA_036476895.1 Thermodesulfobacteriota bacterium | reverse complement strand
AGTAAAGATACCTCGGGTCGATGGTTGCCCCCTAAGCTGGTTGCAACGGAATTAGTAAGTATTTAATAAAATGCCTATTTAAACAAAACATAGTCTTTTCATGCTAACGCGTCTAAAAATTCGTAATTTAAAGAGACTAGAAAACGTAGACATAGAACTTGGTCAGTCAGTAGTTCTAATTGGTCCAAATAATTCAGGAAAAACTACTGCTTTGCAAGCCCTTGCTCTTTGGGATGTAGGCCTCAAGAAATGGAGTGAAAAGCGTTTGGGACAACCTTCTCCGGAAAAACGTCCCGGAGTCACCATAAACCGCCGCGACCTCATCTCAATTCCAGTTCCTAATGCCAATTTGCTTTGGCGAAATTTGCATACGCGAAATGTTGAACGTGTTAATGAGAAGCAAGAAACCAAAAATGTGTTTATCGATATAATTGTTGATGGTGTAACCAGGGATAAACATTGGTCATGTGGTTTTGAATTCTATTATGCAAATGAAGAGTCTTTTTATTGTCGCCCATTGCGTCATGGCGAAGAAAAACAACCAGAGAGAATGACCGTTCCAGAAGAAGCTGTTGATGTAAAAATTGCTTTTCTTCCTCCTATGTCAGGACTGGCAGCAGCTGAGCCTAAATGGGAACCAGGTCGAATAAACGTATTATTAGGTGAGGGTCAAACCGCTCAAGTGCTAAGGAATCTATGCTATCAAATTTACGAAAAACAGGGGTCTGGAAATTATTGGACTGAATTGACCGATCACATTCGGACACAATTTGGGGTTAAATTGCTGCCTCCGAAGTACATAAAAGAACGTGGTGAAATAACAATGACTTATGAAGAGCTGGAAGGTCCTAAACTAGATCTTTCTTCATCTGGGCGAGGCCTTCAGCAGATTCTTCTTCTTTTGGCATACTTATACACTAATCCGAATAGTGTTCTACTTATTGATGAGCCTGACGCTCATTTGGAAATTCTACGTCAGAGAGATATTTACCAGTTACTAACTCAGATAACAGCCAATCAAGGTTCACAAATTATTGCAGCAAGCCACTCAGAAGTTGTCCTGAATGAAGCGGCGGATCGTGATATTGTTATAGCGTTTATTGGAAAGCCTCATCGTATTGATAATAGAGGAAGCCAAGTACTAAAAGCCTTAAAAGAAATTGGATATGATCATTATTACCTGGCAGAGCATAAGGGCTGGGTACTTTATTTAGAGGGTTCCACTGATTTGGCGATTTTAAAGGCATTTGCTGAAACTCTCGACCACAAAGCATCCAAATTCTTGGAAAGGCCATTTGTGCATTACGTTGCTAATAATCCCAATGGAGCGCGCCAGCATTTTTATGGTCTAATGGAGGCAAAGAAGGATCTAGTTGGTATAGCTATTTATGATCAAATCGATACTGAGCTGCAAAAGAATCAACCATTAATAGAAATGATGTGGGATAAGAGAGAAATAGAAAACTATCTTTGTATGAAAGAAGTTCTTCTTGCTTACGCTCGTCACGATCAGCCGAATGATCTTTTTGGTATTGCTGAAACTCAACACAGAGAAAAAGCAATGCAAGACTCAATCAGTGAAATATCATCTGCTTTAAAAACGCTTCGAGGATTGGAGCCCTGGTCTGCTGATATTAAAGCGAGTGATGATTTCCTTGATCGATTGTTTGAAATTTTCTTTCAAAAAATGGGACTACCAAATTTGCTCCGCAAAACCGACTATCATATTCTTGCGAGTTTAGTTCCAGAGGATAAAATACACACCGAAGTTATAAAGAAGCTTGATAAAATTGTAACTGTGGCTAAAAAAGCAAAATATAAAACAGGATAAACTTCATCTTCATAACTCCACCCCACTCGCCGCTAAGACCTCCATCGTTGATATATCCTGCACATACCCGATAATCGAACAATTTTCTAAATCTACAGAAGAGGGCAACTTCAGAGTAATTCTGCCAGTTTGCTTTTTCAACTCAGAAGAGCTGAAAGAACGAACAACATTCTCGTGATGCAATTTCATTCCTGAATTCTCCCCGCGCTTGATATTTTGCACCAGACCGCGTTCAACCAGCGCCAA
>JAZGCJ010000132.1:0-3840 GCA_036476895.1 Thermodesulfobacteriota bacterium | reverse complement strand
ATAATTTCTATCACGAATAACAATCAATTTGACGGTGCTACTGTGCTACTGAAGATTCCCTCTGCCTTTGCCGCTCCTGGGCTTTTTGCCCTGCACTCGGGCCCTTTTTATAACCACCTGTTTCTTTATCTGCTCCTCCACCTTCTCTGAGCCTTGTCCTTACACTATCCTTGTACATAGCACCTGAAACCACCTTCTTTATTTCATTACTATTCAACGTCTCAGTCAATGAAGGGGTCACGATCTTATAGTCATTATCGAACTGAGTTCCATCATTCAATGTACTTACGATGGAGCCAACGATCAGATTTATCCTGGTAGTCACAACATTATCAGACCTGAAGAATTGCTCTACAGTCATGTAGGTAAGAGAATCAACAAGAACAACGCTGCTGTCTGCAAAGACGAGAGAGACATTGGAACGCGGGCCTGTACGGATCTGGGTACCTTCAGAAAAAGTGACGCCTGCTTCTGCAGGTACCGGTATCCAGTTAAATGTATTTGGGAGGATCATCTCGACATCACCCTTTGCCTCATTGATGGTAACATCCAATAATTGCACATCCTGAGCATAAACAGGAAAGACTGAAAGAAATATAAGGAAAATTGGTACAAGTACTACGGGAGGCGACAAATAGTTTGTATCTTTGTGGTACGTAAGAGATGAAAGAGGTTTTACAAATCTGGGTAGATTCTTCGCCACATTCAGAATGACACAAAGCGAAGAGTTAAGAATAACACGCAGAACACTACACGTTTGCTTTGAGAAAAAGCTTCTTATACTCAAGACGAGCGCCCTCCAATGCTCAACCTAAAGGTGTGCATTCCGAACGCTTACGGTCGGAATGTACCTTTAAGGAAATATTTTCGGGATCAGGATGGAGTCCTTATCCCGAAGAAAACCCGTCAGTCTACTATATAAAAGGGTAAGTATGCCTGCCCATACTAAACGATACCTGCCCGAAAGACATTGTCAGGCGGGCGTTTGGGCAGGGAGACTTCGGTTAAATCAGTTGAAGTCTACCTTACCTATGAACATCATTTATTTACATAAGAAGCTTTATAAGTGTCGAAACTTTATCATCTTACAGTATTTGTGTCAATAGTATTTTATATAATATAATAATATAAAATAACAGTAACTAAGTATATAACATCATACCGATTATGTATTTTCATAAGATTGTTTTATGGCTATACTTAAGTCTTAATCTTTGAATGTGACCTGCCCGACCCCCCATAGCCCCGCTGCTTTCCCCCGTAAGCGGGGCTTAACGTTGCGAAAGCAAGATGCGGGGCTAAGAATTGGGGCGGATGGCTGGCAGGTAACAGGGTATAAGCAACTATCTCCCGAGCTTGTGTGGGTTTGTCTATTTCCGCTTCTTTGAAGACACCGGACTTGGTCCAGATTGTGCATAAAACTATTACCAGGTGTTCATGAGGATCCTTGTCCGGGTACATGGACACACACAAGTTATAGAGGTTTTCGCATGCCTGAACATAACCTTTTATTCTCCTGTCACTGTTTTTACCATTCTTTTTACTAATGCCGGTTATTATTTTACTAAAGAATCCCATAATGCCCCTCCTTGTGTGAAATATTATGAAACTTTTAACAGTAACATTAGTTAAAGCATACTACATGCCAGATACAAGTAAGTAAAAGGTTTGTTTTTTTAGATTATTCTTAAGTGTTTACTAAACAATATGATATGGTATGTTTTCTATTAACTGGCAGAAATTGTAATGATGATTAATGTGGGTAACTATTGGGTGTTATTCCCCAATTTTTACACAAAAATAGTTGTCTTTTGGGTATTAAATTTGTAGCATGCTATCTAATTATAATAATTTGGAGAAAATTATGCGTAAATTGGATGGGACAACCAGCCTAAATATTGCGGACATTGTCAGAAACAAAAATCTGAAGGAAACACATTTACATGATATTCTTGAGGCGAGTGCTATTATTAATTCCAAACTGGAATTAAACCATGTATTAGAACAGGTTATAATTCATGCTACAAAGCTGACTAACTCTGCTGCGGCATCCATTATATTAATATGTGATTCCCGTGATGATCTGGTCATTCGATACGCAACAGGCCCTGCTTCTGATGTGATTTCAAATATCAGTTTTCCGGCTGCAAAGGGCATTGCCGGATACTGTATAAGTACAGGACAAATAATTGTGGTTTTTGATGCTAAGAAAAATCTGCACCATTTTGCAGATATTGATAAGCTTTCCGGCTTTAAGACTGAAAGTGTTTTGTGTGTTCCATTGTGTATAAAAGGCAAGACAATCGGTTGTGTTGAGTTGTTGAATAAGCGTGATGGTACAACGTTTAACGATGATGATATTGCTGTTGCTACAATAATGAGTAATTTTACTGCTGTGTCCGTTTCAAATGCCAAGAGTTATGATAACCTACAGAGAACAAATTATGCGCTTAAGTCCCAGTTGTTTTCAGCAGACATGGTTATTGGTAAAAACGAAAAAATGAATAAAATATTACAGTCGATTAATAAGCTGAAGGATGCGAAAAGTAATGTCTTGATTCTTGGAGAATCAGGAACTGGCAAAGGCATCATTGCGAGTGCTATTCATGAGCAAAGCAGTCGAAAAGATAATCCATTTGTCACCGTTAATTGCTCCGTTTTATCACCAACACTGTTGGAAAGTGAATTGTTTGGACATGAAAAAGGGGCGTTCACAGGGGCGGATAAGCTAAAAGTAGGGAGATTTGAGATTGCTGATAGTGGGACGGTTTTTTTAGATGAAATTGGAGAAATAGACAAATCGATACAGACTAAGCTTTTAAGAATATTACAGGAAAAAGTGTTTGAACGTGTGGGCAGCACAAAAACCCTGACAACCGATATTCGTATAATAGCCGCAACAAATACTGATTTAGAAAAAGCCGTAGAGCAGAATTTGTTCAGAAGAGATCTTTATTACCGTCTAAAAGTTATTGTTTTCCAACTGCCACCATTGAGAGAGCGAAGGAAAGATATACCCGCCTTCGTACAATTCTTTCTTGAAAAATACTGTAATGAGTTATGTAAGTCAACACGTAAGTTTGATAAAGAGTGTATGAATGCTTTAATAAGTTATGACTATCCCGGTAATATAAGAGAATTAGAAAATATTGTTGAAAGGACTGTGGTTTTGGCGGAAGATGATGATGTTCTTCATATCAGTGACTTGCCGGATGAAATTCAATATAGGAAAAGAGGTATCATTGATAGACAGATTGCAGCACCTGAGAAAACTAAATCTATTATTGAAATGGAAAAGGATACGATTTACAAAACACTGCTTGAATGTTCGTGGAATCGGAGTATGGCTGCACGTTTATTAGGGCTTAGTCGTGACAAATTAAGATATCGTATAAAAAAATATAGGATAAAAAAATCTGCTAACAATTAACAATAAGTAAGAATTTTACAATAACCAAATGAAAGATATGGGTAATTTAAGTAACCATTGTGCAATCTTCTGAATTAATAGGAAAACTGAAGGGGAAAATAAAAATCAAAGGTAACATTATGTCTACTGGATTAAAGTGGCATGCTAAATCTTGACACCCATATCCTCATACACACCTTATGTGGTAACTTAACCAACAAAGAAAACAACATTCTTTATTCAATTCAGTGACAAGGAACTAATTTATGAAACTGTTTCCCTCGTCTTTTAAAATTCCAAGATTAGGAAAGAAGGTTACGTCAATCCTGATTTCAATCCTTATTTTCATCTTCGTTGTCGCAATTTATAACCTTGAAGATCGAGATATATTCAAGGCACTACGGATATTCAGGGCCGTAGAGCAGAAATCC
>JAZGCJ010000131.1:0-7351 GCA_036476895.1 Thermodesulfobacteriota bacterium | reverse complement strand
GAAACGTGGGAAAAGTAACCGAGCAAGGATTTGAAACCAGTATAGTTCTAAGACCACTTAGTTATATTGAGATATTGGGATCATACACTTTTTTAGATGGAGAGCTTGAAGATACAGGTGCTCAACTCCCCGGAAGGCCACGTAACAAACTAGACATAAGAGCAGTATTAAAGACAAACATTTTTAAGATATACTGGGAAACCCACTATGTGGATAGTATTCCGGTGAATCCGTTTCCTAATTCCAGATCTACCGATCCTAGAACTACATACGATGTGGGAACCAAAGCCGAATGGGAGAATATTTTCTTAACATTCGAGATTAAAAACCTATTAAATAACTTGGATGTGAGGGACGCTTTGGACTTTCCATTACCGGGAAGATCATTTTTTGTAACTGCCGGAACTAAATTTTAAAATTTCAATTAAGGAGGATTTATCCATGAAAAATATCAAATTTCTTTTGCCAATCATAATAATTGGTACCCTTTCCTGGGGATGCGATGAAACGGGGGGTGGAGGTGGATTCACACCTTCAGGAAGTATAATTGCGGTAGCTGAAAGAGCAGGAGGGAACCAGGCCATTAAAGTCGGGGGAACCGAGGGATCTGTTCCACCGGGAAGCTTGGTCGACGTTAAAAACCTTAATACACGTGAAACGCAGTCAACAATCGGTTTGGCCGACGGGAGTTTCGATCCACCTTTTATGGGAAATACTAATGATATTTTTAATGTACTTGTAACAAACCAGGGTTCAATATTTGATGATGTAACGATAGGTGTAACACTGCTCAGAGATTTTGTCTTTAGAAACCTAGCCCAGCTTGGTTCTTTCCCAGATGTAATAGAGATTCTCGATAATAGGGCATATGTAATAAACGGAGGATCTAACAATATTCAAATCTTTGACCTGAACCAAAACCCTCCTAATCAGGTGGGTATGATTGTTCTGCCACCAAACTCAAACCCTACCGCTATGGCGTTCGTCGACTCCGAAAGAGCATATGTCTCAAATAATATCGGACAGAGCGTAGCCCTAGTTAACATTGTCACCACTGAATGTGAGGTCCTTATTGTAAGGGCAGGTCAAGGCGGGCCTACAGCACCATGCAATGAAGTATTAACGGTGGCTGGGATACCTTTTGAAGATCCCTCGGGAATTGCTATCGCAAATGGAAAGGTTTATGTTGCTAATGGCAACTTCGCGGTTACACCAGATTTTACTGTAGAACCACTAGGTCCCGGATTTGTAAGCATCATCAATGCACAAACAAATCAATTCATCGGAACAATAAATACCACTGGAACACTTAGTTCGGGTCTAAAAGTAGTTAACAATAATTTATATGTTGTTAACTCCGGAACAATAGCATCGGATTTTTCCACATGCAATTTTGATTTTCCACCCTCGGTTGATATAATCGACACTTCGACCGATACTCTTACCGATACAATAGATATAGCACTCAGTCAGCAAAATCCAACGGTATGTCTCCCGGAGAGTATTGTAACCACTTCAGATAACAATTTTATTTATTTGGGATTAGGGCTTGTTGGAGCACTTTTCAAGCTAGACATAGTAAACAACACCGTTATTAACGGCCCAAGCGATCCGCTTGTGATTACCGATTTAAACGGGCTTAATTTTACTGCAGGCTTAGCTGTAAGGGACAACCTGCTCTTCATATCACTATTTAATTCAGACCAGATAGCCGTTTTGAATACAGATGATGACCAGGTAAATCCATTTCCCTATGCGTTTCCTTTTCCTGCAGGATTGAGATCGGATAATCCAGATTCCAATTTCTTCGACGGTGTACAGTCAATAGCAATAAGACCTGGAACAGCTGGGATTGATTTTACTGGACCAGATCTATATTTTATAACCGGTTTAAGCTCACAACTGGGTTCTATAGACACAACACTCGGTATTCAATAGTGATCTTGAATGAACCGAGAAAATAATTAATGATATAGGTGGGATTTTCTTCAAAAAAATTTATTTGGAGTTCTGAATGCGAATATGTTCCTTCCTGCCCAGTACAACAGATATAGTGTACGAACTGGGTCTGGGTGACAAATTAGTCGGTGTTACTCACGAGTGCGATTATCCCCCCGAGGTCAGGGAGAAAAGAAGGGTGATAATGAGTTTTATTAATCCAGAAGTGCTATCGAGTAAGGAAATAGATGATTTAGTCACAAAAAATGCAAAAGAAGGGAAGAGCACATACCTTATAGATAAGGATAAACTTAAAGAAGCTAATCCCAATTTAATATTAACACAGGGATTATGTGACGTGTGTGCAGTGTCGGGCAAAAATGTGTTAGAGGCCATCGATGTTCTTGGTCATGAGCCCGAGATTTTATCGCTCGAGCCGCATACATTGGATGACGTACTCGACACAATTACACGAATTGGCAAAGCTACAGATACCAGAGAAATAGCCGAGCAGATCGTTTTAAAACTTAGGAACAGGATCGAAAATATAAGATCTCTTTTGGAAAATGAAAAGGATCGTCCGAGGGTATTTTGCCTTGAGTGGTTAGACCCTCCATATGTTGCAGGACATTGGGTCCCAGAAATGGTTGAGATAGCCGGAGGGGAAAACGGATTAGGGAAAAAAGGAAAGCCGTCATTTAAAGTATCGTGGAAAGAAATATCTGAATATGCTCCGCAAATTCTAATAATTATGCCTTGCGGTTTTAACATCGAAAAAACACTTAATGAAATCGATACGGTGTTTTCAAGTGATCACTGGCACAATATCCCCGCACAAAGGAAGGGACACGTGTATCTGGTTGATGCAAATTCCTTTTTCAGCAGACCGGGCCCAAGACTGGTAGACGGACTGGAAATTTTGGCAAAGCTTATTCACCCCGAATCTTATAAACTGGACACTCACCCAGATCATGTTCTCAACCTAAGAAACCATATGTATTTTGAATCCTTTCTCTAGAAAATAATGAAATTAATTAGAATATTAATTATCACTGTTCTCTTAAACGCAATCTTTTTTATTAACAGCCATAAAGCTTTTTGTGACAAAACTTACTCTAGAATTGTTTCAATGTCCCCGAGCATAACAGAGATGATCGAGGGGTTAGACGCCACCGATAAAATAATTGGAGTAACAATCTATGACAATACAGATAAACCGGGAAACAACATAGCAAGTGTAGGAGGATGGATTAATCCCAACCTGGAGGTGATTACCGCCCTCGAGCCAGATTTAATTGTCCTAATGAAGCCTCAGGACAAAATGTTTGGAGATAAGCTGAGAAGCCTGAACCTAGACATCCATATTGTGGACGCAAACGAATCCATCTCCAGTATAAAAAAAGCTATAACAGCACTCGGGGTTAAACTAAATAAGAAAAAACAAGCGGCCAATCTTGTAAAAAAAATAAATTACGAAATAGATCAAATTCAAGCAAAGACAAGCACCGTAGAGCCAAAAACCGTTTTATTTGTCGTCGGCAGAAATCCCGGAACACTCAATGATATATATATAATAGGTAAAACGGGTTTTATAAATGAGATAATTGATACTGCTGGTGGAGAAAACGCAACGGATTCGAGCAGATTCTCTCTAAAGATCTCTAAAGAGGGATTATTAAGCTATAATCCAGATGTTATCGTGGAAGTTAACCATACCAAAGCAAACATTTCGGAAAATACTATTAATGAATGGAAGGAATTCAAAGAATCCTCAGCAGTAAAACAAAATCAAGTCTATACTGTATCGAGCACATCATTTTTACATCCTAGTCAGAGAGTGGTCGAGGCTGTTAGGATCCTGGCTCGAATTCTTCATCCAGAACTTTTTTCGGATAATGCAAGAAATAATTAGATTAAATAACCTTAATTTTTCCTACGGTAAAACTGCAACTTTAAAAAACATAAGCCTATCAATCAAAAAAGGCAAAATAGTTGGTATTCTCGGCAGTAACGGGTCTGGCAAATCCACACTCCTAAAAACTATATTTGGCCATCTAAAACCAAAGAGTGGGGAAATAATATTTCGAGATAAGCCTCTTACATCATATAAAATTCAAGAAATAGCAAAAAGAATTTCATACACCCCCCAAAACCCGATCTTTAGCTTGCCTATCACCGTATTGGAAGCTGTCCTGATTGGAAGAGCGCCCTATATCGGCAATTATGAATTTGAACATGCCAAAGACAAAGAAATAGCTTTCGAATCAATGAATTCAATTGGAATTATCGATCTCAAAAATAGATACATCAACCAACTGTCTGGAGGAGAAAAACAACTTGTGTCCATCGCAAGGGCATTAGCCCAGGAACCAGAGGTAATGATTTTGGATGAGCCCACTACTTTTTTAGACTTTAACTACAAAACCAGAATCTTGAGTTTAATAAGTAGTCTAAATAAAGATAAAGGGATAACCATTATTATCGCTACACACGACATCTCATATAGTATTTCTCTTTTCGATCAAATAGTACTTCTAAAATATGGGGCAATATACGACATGGGGGAAAAATCAGATGTTATAAATGAAGAAACACTTAGTGAAGTCTACGGAATTGATTTAAAGGTATTACAAGAAAATGGAACGGTTTTGGTTATACCAAAACAACAAAATCAACCAAATGGATAATGAAAGAAAGTTTAAGGTCTGTTTGATCTCGCTAATACTCCTTTTAGTTACAGTACTATTAATTAGCTTGTTCATCGGCAGCTACAATACAGATCTTATCGGATCTGTATTATATGGAGATAAATTATCTAATACCGTCATATTTAAGATAAGGCTCCCGAGAATAATCTTTGCAAGTATAGTAGGAGGAACTTTGGCAATTTGCGGAGCATCTTTACAGGCCCTGTACAGAAATTCACTCGCGTCCCCTTTTACACTTGGGGTATCCGGTGGGGCATCATTTGGTGCTTTGCTTGCTATAAAAATCGGATTATTTCACAGTTTTCTCGGATTTTCCTTTGTTTCCATTTCGGCTTTTTTATTCTCAATTTTAACGATGCTGGCAATATATAATATATCGAAAGTAAACGGGATAGTATCAACCGGAAAATTGCTACTCGCCGGGGTTGTAGCGAATTTCCTTTATTCATCGTTCATATTATTTATTCAATTTTTTTCTAATTTCACTGAGTCTCTTCAAACTCTTAGATGGATAATGGGCAGCCTTGATATAGTAGGATACAATGAAATTATCAATTCCCTAATATTCGTTATACCATCAATCATAATCTTAATATCAACATCAAAAGATTTGAACGTGTTTAGCTTGGGAGACGATGTGGCGAACTCTCTTGGCGTGGATATAAAAAAAATGGAAAGAAAAATCTACATCGCAACTTCATTGTCTATTGGAGCCGTGATATCAATTTCAGGGCCTATTGGATTCGTGGGACTAATTATTCCACACATTCTTAGATTAATTGTCGGGGCTGATAATAGAATATTGGTCCCCTGTTCTTTTCTGCTCGGTGCATCATTTCTCACAATCGCAGATACAATTTCCAGAACAATTATCTCACCTGTGGAAATACCCGTGGGCATATTAACGGCATGTATCGGAGGAATATTCTTTTTATGGCTACTGGTAAAACATCAAAACGATATTTTTATCTAATATTCAGGTAATAAACAAAAAAACAAAAGAGGATCTACTAGGATTTCGGCTGTTCAGTTGATTTGAAGGGATCCTCTTCAGCACTTGATTCAGTTTCACTTTTTGTAGATGCTTCTGCTGTCTCGCTTGCATCCTCAGTAGCTTGGCTAGTTGAGCCGGAAGCAGATTTAAATGGATCACTCTCTGATGGCGGATCAACTGAAATCGAAGGAATCTCTTCACCCCCGCTTAATTCAACCTCTTTTACTTCCTCTGCTTGTTCAGCGGTCGACACTTCTGGTGCAGGTTCGGTGCTTTGCCCCCCCTGTGAAGATTTGAAAGGATCGGCAGAAGCCTCAGTTGTTTGCGGCCCATCTTGAGCTTTAGGTTTGCTGGATGGTTCAACTTTATTTTGCTTTTTTTGTAGTACTATCACAGCTATAACAAAAGCTATGATAATTACTGCTATTAGAATGAAACTTACTGGCATTTAGTTATCCCTCCTCCTTCTAAAGAACAAAATATTTATAATAATAAAAGATTTTTAGATTCAGGTAAATATATTAATTATTTCTCCCTTACCAATTGATACTAATAAACTTTTATGTACTATGTCAAGCTATAAATAATAAAAATAACTATTTAGTCCTTATTCTTTCGTTGATTTGAAAATAATACGCTAATACAAAATGTTTTAATTTAAATAGGTTTAACGAAATTTTAAACTCAATAGGTATAGAAAACTTTGAAGAGCTAGGAGAAACCCTGGATTTAATTGAATCGGGCATTCTACCTGTTATCATCGATAATCAGGTAGCATTCATCTATAAAGACTCTATTCAAGCCCTGGACAAGTTAAAAAATTTCACATTTGAAAAATTAGATATTGAGCATATTGACAAACCGGAGTTCCCATCTGTTTGTGTCGTATTTTATTTAAAAAAAAATGATGAATTAATAAAAACTGAATACTTCTTCAGCAATGAATCCGATGAAGACCGTTCATTATTAAGTAAAATGTCAAAACAAGATGAAATAATTATCGTATGTGTCTCATCAAACCTTAATATTGAATATTATTTATCAATTAAAATTCCGATAAACATAAAAAGCAAAATAAACTCTATAATTAATGAACTAGAAGTTTGACAAACCTTAACCATTCTTAATAATATAGCGAATAAATATCAAATAGAGATGGAGTAAAATATTTGGATTTTGTGAAGATAACGGGAACTGGCTCAGCTACACCAGATAAAATTCTAAGTAATTACGATCTTGAGAAAATAGTAGAAACATCAGACGAATGGATCACTTCCCGAACAGGGATAAAAGAAAGGAGAATTGCAGATAAAGACGTTGCATCTTCAGACTTGGGATACGAAGCAAGTATCAAAGCAATGGAAGCTGCCTCAATTGACCCTTCGGATATTGATGGGGTTATAGTGGGTACAATTACCCCCGATCATTTTTTTCCTGCAACATCCTGTATTATACAAGACCGACTTTCAATAACGAATGCATTCGCATTTGATTTACTAGCCGGATGCTCCGGGTTTTTATACGCTCTTCAAGTGGGTAAAGGAATTATTGATTCCGGAAATGCAGAAAATATTTTACTTGTTGGCACTGAAGTAATATCTAAAATCCTTGATTACGAAGACAGGACCACTTGCATCTTGTTCGGTGATGGCGCAGGTGCAGCAGTAATTTCTAAATCCAAGACCCCTGGAATACTATCAATAAAGATTTC
>JAZGCJ010000130.1:0-2075 GCA_036476895.1 Thermodesulfobacteriota bacterium | reverse complement strand
TTTTCGTCATGATGCCATGTATAATCATCAAAGGTAATTTCCTCCATACCTTTCTTGAATATCTTAGCAATCTTTAAGCGACTGTTTTCGGTCGTAAGTAAATTAATTCCAGTATACTCGTCTTCCTTTGCAGAAAATATCACATTACTATATCTGTCAACTAAAAAAATGTTTGTGTAGCCATAATTAGAAACGTAATGATTCATTAACGGCTGATAGATATCTGCAATTTCCGTATATTTGGCGCTCTTGATGCCAGAACTTTTGAAAGCATGCGCAAGACGAGAAAGAGCTTGTGCCGTTGTTGGGTTTCCTGCAAGGACATTTACGTCACCAAGCCTTTCATGGAAATAATTTTCTATCTGATCAAATAAGAGCTCCCTGGTAGTAATTAGGTGATTAAAGGTTTTTTCTTTTATTGCTAATTTAAAAGCTGTATAACTTATAATAGGAATGGATATTAAAAAAATAAAAAAAGCTATTCCTATTGTAAAAATTGTATTCTTTGTTTTTTTCATTCTGAAAATTCCTTTCAAAATATAACGTTGATAATATATCGCTTTTCGGACCGATATGGGTATTTAAACAAAATATCATAAGATTTTAACTATTTTTCCATTTCATCCCGGAAAGGTCTATATTGTATTCTCTTTCACGAAAGGGGCCTTTGACAATTATGATGGTTTTAGCATTTGGATCAAGATTACTGTAATGAAAACTTGATGTTACGAAATCATGATCATATCTATTACCGCCAACGAATCTGCATAATTCATAACACGGATCTTCATAATCTGTATTGACTGGCTCAATAATGTTTTTGCCCTGTTTTAGTAAAATAATTACATCGTCCTTTGTACGCACCTCAACCCTGAGATATGGAGAGTTAATAATATCCTTTATCTCTTTATTTGAAATTTGCTGTCCTTCATTAAACCACATGGAAGCAGTAACCGTAAGATAAACAAACTTAGTCCTTACTAACATGCCACCTTGTTTTGGCCAAAAGTTGATACCCGCATGTTTCAAATCCTGACATTTAAATATCTCTTTTCCATGCTTCTCCCCATGTTTAATAGCCTCTTGAACTTCTTCTTGCTTAAGTTGTATATTAATACCCAAGGCATTTTTAGAAAGTAAAAATATAATAATTGATAAACTAAAAAGCACTTTTAGCAAACTCATAATCTCTCCTTTTTCTACAAAAAGTTAAATTATTTCAAATTGCCTCGTCTCCTGCTTTTCCTGTTCGGATGTTTATCACCTCTTCGATATTAGAAATGATAATCTTACCGTCTCCTCCTCTTCCTGTATGTGCAGATTCTTTAATGGCATTGATAACCTATTTAGCGTCTGAATCAGAGCATATGATTTCAAGCTTTACTTTAGGTGTAAGATCGACAATATAGTCCATAGAGTAGAGTGGGTAAGTTTCGTCCTTTTCTTTTCCAGCCCCTTTTATCTCTGTTATTGACATTCCTTGTATATTTATACGTCTTAAGGCAGTTATTACCTTTTGCAGCATAAATGGTTGAATATAAACCTTTATTTCTTTCATCAGTATTGTACCTCCTTTTTTTCAAACCAGCCGTAAAGTGTGGGCAGTACGATTAAGGTTAGAAGTGTTGACGAAATCAAACCACCGACTACCACCGTTGCCAACGGTTTTTGGATTTCAGAACCAGTGCCGTGGCTGAGTAGTATTGGTATTAATCCTAATGCAGTTGTAAGTGCGGTCATAAGGACAGGACGAAGTCTGTGTTCAGCCCCCTTCAGTATAGCCTCATGTAGACCCAAGCCTTCTTGCCTGAGTTGATTAAGGTACTGTATCATGATTATGCCATTTTCCACAGCTATCCCAAAAAGGGCAATAAACCCCACAGAAGCTGGTACACTCAAATTTGCCCCTGCTATCCACATAGCAGGAAACACACCTATTATAGCAAAGGGTATATTCAGTATTATTAATGCTGCATTTTTCACGGAGTTGAAACTGCTAAATAGTAGAAGGAAGATGATAAGTATCGTTAAAGGTACTATAATGGCGAGCCTTTTGTTAGCGCGTGGTTGGAGTT
>JAZGCJ010000013.1:0-2968 GCA_036476895.1 Thermodesulfobacteriota bacterium | reverse complement strand
CGTTCTTTTAAGTATCCCCAGAAACCCTCAATCCCATTTATATGAATTTTCTTTCCTTAATCATAGCCTTCGTTGTCAAGTTCCCATTCCGTTAAATGTGTTTTCTTCTTCGAATCAATGACTTTGAAGTCGAGATTATCTCTTTTAAACTTTTTTTTTCTATATTTTCATTAGCTACTTTGCTAAATTCAGTATCCCAATCCGTATTAGAATCCGTATTTAAGAAAGTTTTCGAGTTTCCGTATATATATAGGTCTAACAAAATCAAATTATTAATTCTCTAATTAACATTACTGATCAGTATTATCCGGCCTGACAACTGCAATTGTGTATTTTTTCAGATCAATATGTTTTTTAGCCAATTCAACCACATCTTCTTTTCTCACTTTATAGATCATGTCAGGATATCTTTGATATTCATCCCAGCCAATACCATAAATCTCATCGAATGCTATCTTAGTAGCCTGGGAAGAATTTTGTTGAAGACCTATCTCGAAATTGCCTACTAAATAGTTCTTTGCCCTATTCAGTTCATCATCGGTTATTCCATCATCCAACAATAATTGCAATTGCTCTTTTATACCATCTATAGCTTCCCTCTCTTTCTCCGGAGCAGTCCCAATATATACCCCGAAAAACCCCGGTTCTAAACCAAATGTGAAGAATGACGTCACAGTATATGCCAAACTTTTCTTGTCTCTGAGTTCAAGGAAAAGCCTTCCACCCTGACCAGCCAAGATTGTATTTAATATTTCAAAAGCATACCTATCATCATCTTTTAGAGTAGGGGCTTGGAAACCCAAAATAATATTAGTTTGAGATCTGTCCTTTTGATGAAATTCAACATCTCTAATTTCATTGGGAGGGGTTTCAGCAACGATTTCGGGAAGTATCATGTTCTCTTTTTTTAAACTGCCGAAGTATTTTTCAACAGTTGATTTGACTTTATTTGCATCCACATCACCAACAACAGCTATTACCAGATTCTCGGGATTAGCATATTTATTATAGAACTCTTTCAATGTTTTATTACCAATTGCATTAATTGTTTCCATAGATCCCAAGGTATTAAACCTATAGGGATGTTCCCTGAAAAGAGTGTTTAGAAATAGATTTATCGTTGTTCTTACCGGATTGTCAGCCTCTAGATTTAGGCTTGAGATAATCTCCATCCTTGCCCTTTCGATTTCTGTCTCGTCAAAAACGGGGTTTTTTACTACATCTGAAAATATCTCCATGACATGATCAAAATACTTGCTCAATGATTCCACCGTAACTCCAAAACTGTTTCTACCCGAAAATCCCTCGATTTGCCCGGCTAACGATTCAATCTCAACGGCTATCTCCTCAGAGCTTCTCGATTCAGTTCCCCTTGTAAGCATTTTGGAAACAAAGTTTGATACACCATTATTGGATTCGTCTTCAAATCTTACTCCACCCAAAAAAACTGCTCTTGCTGCAAAAAGCGGAACAGCACGGTTCTCTTTAATTAGGAGTCTTATTCCATTGTCTAAAGTAATGTTTACTATAATTGGGGAATCTTGTTTTTCTTTTTCTTTATTGTCTTTTGCTTCTTTTGTTATTTTTTTAGAATCAGAGGCTATTTTTTCAAGATCTTTTTCAGAAATCGCTAAATTTGAATCAGGTAAAAGCAGTCCCATTATGAGATTGCCATTATTAAAGTATTTATTTGATATGCGAACAATGTCTTCGAGAGTTACTTTAGATACTGCATCTAAATAAATCTTCTCATAATCATGCTTGCCTGCTTCTACCTCATAGAATCCAAACTTTTGAGCCTGGCCTTGAACCGTTTCTTTTGTGTAAATAGAATCGCTTTCAATATTTATTTTAGCTTTTTCCAGTTCAGACGAGCTTACAGGTTCGGTCTTTAAATTATTAATCTCCTTTAATATTTCTATATAAGCATCCTTAGACTTGTCTGGATTTAGAGATCCACCTACAACAAACATACCGTTATACTTGGGTGTAAATGAATAAGAATAAACATTATTTACTAATCCTTTTTCCTCTTTGATTCTACGATAGAGCCTTGAACTATCACCACTACCAAGAATAATTGAGATTACATCTAAAACCGGAGTATCTTTGCTTGTTGCATTGGGAATGTGGTAGGCAAGTGAAAAATATCCTTCCTGTAAGTCTTTGCTAATGATAAATGTTTTGAGCTTGTTTTGTTTAGGCTCTTCATGGATCTTGCAATCACTTGTTTCTTTATTAATTAGTTTTCCAAAAGTGTCTTCAATTTTAGGGACAATTTCATTGATTTTGAAATCTCCGACAATCACAAGAACCATATTTTCAGGTGTATACCACTTTTTATAAAAATTTACTATTTTCTCCCTATTGAAGCTCCTTATGCTGTCGCTGGTGCCTATTATCGGACGTTTATACGGATGTACCTCATAAGCCGTGGAAAAAAGCTTCTCGCTTAAATTTCTAGAAGGCGAGTCCTCTCCTCTTCTGATTTCTTCCAACACGACCTCGAGCTCCTTATCCAGTTCCCCTTGGTCAAACAACGAATTCCCTACAGCATCGGACAGAACATCTAATGCAGTGTCAACGAATCTACTGGCAATTACCACAAAATAAACAGTTTCATCAAATGAGGTGAAAGCATTTATATCTCCCCCGTTGCTTTCTATTATTTTCGCAATTTCCCCGACACCCCTATTCTTAGTACCCTTGAACAGCATATGTTCATGAACATGTGCAATACCGTACTCTCCTTCCAGCTCGCAAGCACTACCAACCTTAACCCAAGTGTTCACTGCCACAACAGGGGATGAATGGTTTTCTTCCAATATTACCGTTAGCCCGTTATCCAGCTCATACTTAACTATTTGTTCGCCATCAGTTGTTTCTTCAGTTTTACCGGGCATTACGTTCTCCATATATACAGATGACATTAGAACAAAGAAAATAAAGCAAAGCATCCATCTCATTA
>JAZGCJ010000129.1:0-3323 GCA_036476895.1 Thermodesulfobacteriota bacterium | reverse complement strand
TGGATAAACCCTGAACTCATACGCAAGGTCGTAAACCAAGTCATCTCCTTTTTCAAAATTCTCTGCTTCTGTGTTGATTCTATAAATAATATCTGCGTCAATTTCATATCTGACAAAATCCCAAGTTACAGTCGCCACTCCTCCAAGTTGGAAGTCAATTGAGTCAGTTGTAATTGGTTCCAAGTCATCGTTACCTGTAGGGAGCTTTATTCCAGCTAAGGGTGCAAATCTTGCAGTCCCAGACGGGTAATCTCTGGCATAAAGTGTGTAGCGAGCTATAAGGGTAAGATCACCTAATCCATTATCATTTTTATCGATTCTCTTTCCAGAAGAAGTGTCTGTTAATTCAACGTTCCTAAAGAAGTAGGGGAAGATTGCAAAGAGAGCAAGGTCAGGTGTAGCACCATAGACAAGCACATTTGGTATTGCAACTACATTAATTTCTCTATTAAGAGAGGTTGGGTCATCCGTGGCTCTTAGCCACCTGACCTGAGAGCGGAAAATAAACCCGCCTTTTCTTACAGGAAGTGCAACATTAGAGTTTATAGGCGCTGCTAATATATTATTCATTGGAACTATGGATAAATCAAAAAGAACTAATAAACTAAGCGCTATAAAACACTTTTTAAACATATCGTTCAAGCTCATTTCTCCTAGATTCCTAGCTTAGCAGCTTATAGATTTTATTATAAGCATTACATTATAGTGGAAGGTCAATAGAAAATTTTAATTTTTCCATTTTATGAGAAACTTTTGAATTCTATTGTTGCCCCAATCCACTACAAAAACATTTCCCTGATTATCAACTGCTACATCAGTTGGACGCTCAAATTCCCCAGGATCCGTACCCTGTTTACCAAAGGAGGTAATAAAATCCCCATTTTGGTTAAATATCTGAATACGGTGATTTTCAAAATCAGCAACATATATTCTCCCTTCTCTATCTATACCGATTCCCGTTGCCACATTAAACCGGCCCTTCGAATTTCCCGCATCACCACGCCCCGAATGTCCTCCCCACTTATTTACAAACTCCCCTTCAGGGCTAAACACTTGAATACGGTTATTATATGCATCGGCAACATAGATGTTGCCATCTGCACCAACTGATACATCTGTTGGATAATGCAGCTTCCCACTAAGCACTTGTCCTGGTTCCCCGATTTGCATAAGAAATTCTCCCTCTTGAGAAAACTTGTGAACTAGATGATTGTAAAAGTCTGTGACGTAAATATTACCGCTTTTATCAACGGCTACTCCTGAAGGTGCCTCAAATTTACCTTTGCCTTTCCCAGCCTCTCCTAAAACCATGAGTGACTTCCCATCTGATCTAAATTTCTGAACTCTATCATTTCCATATTCAGTGACATAAAGATTGTTATCACTGTCCAGATTTATATGCATTGGAACATAAAGCTCTCCTTCTTTTGACCCCTCTTTACCCCAGCTTGAAATGAACTCTCTGTCATTTGAAAATTTTTGTATTCGATTATTTCCAGAATCGGAAACATATACATATCCTTCTTTATCAACCGCTATCCCAATTGGTTGATCAAACTCTCCATTGCCATATCCACTTTTTCCCCACTGAAGCAAGAACTCTACTTCAGGAGCCTCTCCAACTCCTATGCCATGTTTAACCAGAAAAAATCCTGTAATAACAACTAAAAGTAGTACATACTTTAAAATTCTCTTCATAACGGCTCTTTTTTATATTTACTTTGAACAAAAACCCTATTAGCTGAACTCATTTTCATAAACCCTGTAGTTATTCTCTCCCCGTTTAGACTTAGGCAAAAGGTTTATATCCTCATAGTAGCGGATGGTTTTAGGATTTACACCAACTTGCCTTGCTATCTCACCAATAAATATCAAATTCTCATTCATTACCTTAGCCTCCAGGTAGCTTAGTACTTATTATAAGCATTACAGTATAGTGGAAGGTCAAGAGGGGAATTTATTATATAAAAAGGAACACTCGTTGAACAAAGGGGTTATTGACAACACCCTTTTTGTATTGGAGGGCACTTTACACTACCGTAAGAACAAAACACACAACAATCGCCTTGTTCGGGTTTTAATAAGGTTTTACAGTTTGTACACTCATAAAAGAACAGGCATGAATCCGTTGGCATAACCTCTTCCTTCTCAAACCCACATTTAGGACATTTAATAACAGATTCTAATTGCATTTCATCAACCATATAGTATTTTCCCCCTAATTTGTATTGATAACAGTTATAGAATTATCTCCATAGTTGCTTATGAATAATTTATTGTCATTAATTGCAGGAGCGATGCCTATAGGCTTATTACCCACTATATATTCCTTATCTAACTTTTCATAGGTAACAGCATCGTATGTATATACTTTTGAATTGTTAAAATTGACAATATAGAGCACCTTTTCTGATATTGATAAAACCGCTTCTTCAGGCCCATCCAAGCCGCTTATTTCTTTAATGATTTTATCATTCTTTGTTGCTAGGACATGTACAATGTTGTTATTAAAATTGCTTATATATAACTTGCTGCGATCATGATTAGAATGAATCAGTTCTGGTTTGCCTCCTGTCTTGATAACCCTGCTGGATTTGTCGTCTAAGTTAATAATTGATATAGTTCCGTCCTTTGCATTAGCTGTATATATTTTTTTATCATTCTTTGAAATACCAATTCCATCAGGACCATTTCCAGTTTCATACTCATCTATAATATCAAGAGAATTTGCATCTATTTTGAATGCTTTATTCTTTTCAGGCGCTACTGTGAAAATATACTTTCCATTTTTAGTTGAAGTGAGACCTCCAAGATTAAAATTGTAATGTTTGCTCTGAACAACTTCATGTTTTGTAAAATCTATAATATCGATGCCCTTGTCCCAGCTACTAACTGCTACAAGATTGGATTTGCCAAGGAGTGAAAATCCCCAGGGATAGTTCGTTACATCTATCTTTTTTATAACCTTATCTTCTTTGGTATCAATAACAGAAATAAAAGTGTCTTCCACATTAGCCACGTATAGAAACTTCTCATCCGGAGTTAAGAAAAGTGCATCAGGTCCTTTACCCACTGAGACATTATTTATTTTAGTATTCTTTGCAAGGACAACATCTTTTAGTCCCCGCGCAAATACAATAGTCGCAATTGCTGTAATTGATAGTGCAATATAAAATACAACAATTAATCCTCTCAATTTAGATTTCCTTTACTTATTTTGTAAAATCATTTCCAATTCCTATACCATATAGCTAATGTCGGATGAACCAGTAGGATAGGCATAAGGCATCAATTTAAGATCAACTGTACTGAGTCCTTTTCGA
>JAZGCJ010000128.1:0-6009 GCA_036476895.1 Thermodesulfobacteriota bacterium | reverse complement strand
TTAATATTCGGGGTTACATGAAAGTCTATTCCAAACTTCTCAGCGATTGGTTCTAAATCAGGATGGTTACTGATTATTAAAGGTATTTCAAAGTTCCATTCCTCTGTCTGGTAATGGGATAAAATATTATTAAGACAGTGGGGTTGTTTTGATACCAGGATTGCACTGCTAATAGTTTCGTCAGAGAAATAAAGCTTGAATGTCATATCAAATTTATCGGCAATCAAGGTATGGAAGTATTCACCAATTTTATCTGACGGAATCGAGAAATTTTCAAGATCCCACTCCACTCTCATGAAGAATATCTTGTTTTGATTGTCTACATGTTGGTCCAGATATAGGATATTGCCTTCATTCTTAAAGATGAATTCTGTAATTGATGAAACCAGACCCTTTCTGTCCGGGCAGTGGATTAATAAAATAGCGGATTTCTCTTTGTCTTCGCTCATATATTTTGTAATTAGTTGATTGAATCCCTTGGAGTAATTCTAATTCAATTTTAACAATTTATTAGTATTGGTGATAATTTAGGTCTAATCTCTTCCCATTAGTTCATATATCTCATCGTCTGAGAGACCGAAATAATGGGCTATTTCGTGTTGTAGTACTTCATTTACTCTGTCTTCGATTTCCTTGTCTGACCTGCAAACCCTCTCTATATCTTTTTGATAAATGACTATTGTATCGGGGAGTCTGGCTCCCTGCCATACACTTCTCTGTGGAAGGGGGGTTCCTCTGTATAATCCTAATAATATTCCCTTGCCCCTTATCTTCAGAGTCTCAAGATCTTCGTTAGTGGGGTAATCCTCCACGGTTATAGCAACATTTTCTATCTTGTCCTTAAATTTGTCTGGAATTCTTTCATATGCCTGCTCGACCAGGTTTTCAAATTTTTTTCTGTTCATTTTTATTTTGGAGTATCAGAGATTTCCATCTCCGTATTTATATTAGTCATAAAAGTATACGTTAACATCAAAAAATTTGATGGTTCTAATATAAATCATTGATATTAGAATCCTACCCAAACAAATAGCATTTATTTTCTTATCTTTAATTAAGAATCTTTTAGTATTAGATTTAATCTAAAATAAAGCAAAGAACTCATTATTTGGATACCTTTCAATTTGCAAATCTTAAAAAGGGATAAAAATGTGAAATGAAAACAAAATATTTTATAAATTCTTTCTTCATATTTACATTTATTTTAGTAGTTTTGATATATGTTGGATTTGCAGAAAATACTAATAAAGTTGAAACTGGGAAATTGCAATTAAACAATTCAAACCCGATTGAAATTGGATACGTTGATTGGTACAGAGATTTTGACCAGGCTATTGATATTTCAAAAAAAGAAGAAAAGCCTCTACTTGTTTTATTTCAAGAAGTCCCCGGCTGTAGCATAGCTTCCGGTTACGGTAAAAAAGTATTAACACATCCGTTGATAATTGAGACAATAGAAAACCAATTTGTTCCTGTGGCTATTTATAACAATCATGACGGACATGATAAAAGAATATTGAAATCATTTAATGAACCTGCCTGGAATAATCCTGTTGTCAGGATCATAACATCCGACAGATTAGAGCTGGCTCCAAGGTTAAGCGGAGATTATTCAAAATTGGGTTTGGTAAATTCAATGAAAACTGCCCTTAATAAAAGCAATAAAAAAATACCGGCATATCTTGATATTTTAGAGCAAGAGTTGGCAGGTAAAAGAAATAATTCTGAAAAGGCTGTTTTTGCTATGCACTGTTTCTGGACTGGCGAAGTAAAGCTCGGAAATATTGATGGGATATTATCAACGAATCCTGGTTTTATGGGGGGTTACGAGGTAGTTGAAGTGGAATATAATCCCGAGATCGTATCCTACGAACAACTTGTTAAAATTGCAAAGATAAATGGAGTAGCCAAACATCTGTTTGCCTATGATAAAGATCAAAAAGAAATAGCAAGCAAAGTTTTAGATAATTCTTTTGTATCAGATATAAAAAGTTTTAAACCAGATAGTGAGCCGAAGTATTATCTGTCTAAAACCGTATATAAATATATACCAATGACCAGCTTGCAGGCTTCGAAGGTTAATTCTGCGATTGGTAATGGCAAATCCCCAGATCATCTATTGTCTGAAAAACAACTACAGTTGCTATCTTATATAAAGGATAACAGCGGCTTAGATTGGACGAGCTGTATAGGTGCTGACATTGCAAAATGTTGGAATGAGGCTATTGAATTAACAAGCAGAGGCACATTCAGCAGGAATTAAGCTGTGAATTAAAGAATCTACATATTTGATGATATCAGGGAAGAATTGTTTAAAGTTCTTTTCCAAAGCTTTGTAATTATCTTTAACTTCGTCAATTGAACCGAACAAGCCTATTTCTCTGTTTTCAAACTTCCGTGAGAATCTATTTGCAATTCTATCTATGGACAGAGCAAGACCATCCACTTCTCTGTAGGATCCAAACCAATCTTCCTCTATAATTTTTGGCAACAGCGATTGAAGCCTTTGAGGCAAGACATTAAAGTTGTTTTCCAGTATGTTGTATGCATTATCTATGGATGCATCCAGAGAATCATTTGAATATTTAGACCAATTTACTGAAAGGAAGTGATCGAAAGCAAGATCCAGTATAATACCTGCATACCTTCTTCTGCTTTTTGTAAAGATGTATCTGGAATCTCTTACTATAGTATGCGTGTCTGTATAGTGGTCGATTTTTCTATGAATTTTAATTGCATCAAGAATCTCTGGATTGTACTGATTTAATAAAGGTCCTTTTACAAAGTCTGCAATTAAATTTCCAAGTATGGAGTTTTCGGATTCGCCGGAGAGATATAGGTGGGCTAAGTAATTCATTATCTTTTTCGATTATTAACACCTATTTTATATCGACTACTTCAACAACAAATATCAAGGTTGAATTAGGTGGTATTGCACTCCCTGCTCCCCGCTCTCCATATCCAAGATCAGGGGGGATGATAAGTTTCCCTTTACCGCCTTGGTTGATATAGGTAATTCCTTCGTCCCATCCCTTGATAACCTGACCAACACCTAGGGTGAATTCAAATGGTTCGTCCCTTTTGTACGAGCTGTCGAATTCTTTCCCATTTTCAAGCTTTCCCGAGTAATGAACTTTCACTCTCTGACCAGGTTTGGGTTTTGGGCCATATCCTTCTTTAATAATAATGTATTGTAATCCTGATTCAGTTTTATTTACTTTTGGTTTATCCTCATCGGAAAATGAATTATTACTTATAAATAGAAAAGAAATGAAAGTCATTAATGCGATAAAGAGTATAGTGAGATAATTTGTCATTATGTGCCTCCGATCTATGTAATAAAATTCCGTTAAATATACAGGTTAATTAAAATAATTAAAATTTTATTTTTATTTATGCTTTAAAACAATGAGAAAAATTAACTACATCAAAATTGATTTTTCACACAATGGATTAATTGTTTAAGATTCTATTATTGTTTAGATTGTAAATAATACGAATGAACATAAAGATTTATCATGTAGATGCATTCACAGATAAAGCATTTTCCGGTAACCCTGCGGCAGTATGTATTTTGGAGAAGGGCAAGATAGATAAATGGATGCAGGAACTTGCCAGTGAGATTAACTTGCCCGAAACAGCTTTTGTCCTTAAAGAAGGTGATCATTATAATCTGAGATGGTTTACCCCAAAAGTTGAAGTCGATCTTTGTGGTCATGCCACATTGGCATCGGCACACATATTATGGGAGGTTGGGGTAGTGGAAGAGCATGCAATTTTATTTTCGACCAATAGTGGGGATCTGCGAATACATAAAAAGGGTAGCTGGATTGAAATGGATTTTCCTTCGGAACCCGAAATGGAAACGGACCCTCCTAAGTACCTTTTAGAGTCTTTAGGAGTTGAGCCGTTATACATAGGTAAAAACCGGTTTGATTACCTAATTGAAGTAAAGGGTGAATCAATTTTAGAAAATATTGATCCCGACTTTAATATTCTAAGCAAAGTAGATACCAGGGGGGTAATAGTCACATGCAGGTCTGATTCTAAGAAGTATGATTTCTGTTCAAGGTTCTTTGCTCCATCAGTTGGGATAAACGAAGACCCGGTCACCGGTTCTGCACACTGTTGTTTAGCCCTATACTGGAATAAAAAGATGGGCAAGGATGAATTTTCTGCCCGCCAAGCTTCGAGCAGGGGAGGGGAAATTAGAATTAATCTCAGGAACGACAGGGTGATACTTGCCGGCCAAGCCATTACAGTGTTTGAAGCTGTTTTAAAACTTTAGTTAAAATATCGGTATTTCATAAAAATCAGCACATTAAATACATAGGAGCGACATCCTGCCGCGAAAAATATATTGCACCAGTGGTGATGGTGCTCCTACAAGACAAGAGAATGGGATTATGGATTATGAGATATGGATTATGTGAAAGGATTAAAAGATTGAGACAAGTTGAGATTTATAGAGATTCGTTGAGATTAGAGACTGGAGATTAGAAGATTGAAAAAAAGAGATAAATCCCTAATAAATAAAATACAAATAAATTCTTTATCTCTAAAGTATTATCTCAAATCTTTTCTCTGTGCCCTCTGTGGCTAATATTACTTATTTTACTATTTTCTCAATATTTTTTTAATAGTAGGAACGGCTTCCAGCCGCGATTTATTATCAAGTCTCACCAGTGGGATATTACTTCTTAGAGGTGTTATTCATCAATAGCCTTCTATTGTTCTACCTTCGGCTTCTCTATCGCCAAGCGGCATTTCTTGTGGCCCTTCATCTCCCATTGGTGATTCTTGACCCTCGGGTGCAAAAGGCAGATCTTCGGATGCTTGTCCAGCAGATTCCGAGACTGAATCAAGAGTTTCGTCTGCATCATTATCGGTCACAGATTGCAGGCTTTCAGGTGAGCCTATAACGGAATCTATATTTTCGGATGCCTCACCAATTGGTTCGGAAACCTGATTTAAGGTTTCTTCAGGAACCTCTAGGGATTCTACCGGTCTTGATACCTCTCCAATTGGTACGGAGTCTTGATCTAATGATTCTGTTTCTGGATCAATTGGTTCAAACTGTACTAATTTATTGCCTGCCGAAACGTTTGGAATTTCAAATGGAATTTCAAATTTTAAACTCAATATATATGTAATAAATATAATAACCCCTACAATTAGGGCTATATTAATTACGTATCTCATCATCACCCTCCCAAGTACTAAAAAACCCTATATACAAAACTAAAACCAAAATTTGAAAATTGCAACTGTTTTTTTAATTCGATTAGGACAAAGAGTCCAACTTAATTCCCTAAAACTAATCTCATAACCTTGGTACGTGTCAGTAATTTGAATAAAGATCGGTCAGGATGAAGGTGATTATTTAATCGCACCAGGGCCTGTCCTGAGTTAATCGAAGGGATGGTGCTCCTACTGAGATAATGGATTAATTTGTTAATGGATACCCCGCATCCACGGGGTATGAAAAAAAGAGCAGCTTCAATCTGCGATAATTGGCAGTGAGTTTTTTATACACGACACAGTTGTATAAAAAGTATTTGTTGTATTAAATCAGCTTAGATGCCGAGTTAGTGACATTAAAAATCTATTTGGGTATAATCACAAACCATAACAATGGCGGTGTAGCCAAGTGGTAAGGCAACGGTCTGCAAAACCTATGCTAGCCCTTTTCTCCGCTTTTCCTCTCTCTTCTTATAGTTGCAAAAACCATGTAATTAATGGGGATTAGGAGGCTTTGTCTTTTCTCTGCTTTTCTCATAGTTTCCCCGTTGCTACACCTAAACCGTAGCCAAAACCGTAGCCAAAACCGTACCAGTGACTTAACCCCCTCTCTGCTTCCGAGGGCGCAGTCACCGAAGTTGCTAACTGCTAATAGGTTCTCCGATTATTGTCGGTGGTGGCTCTTATGTGTCATAAAAATCAGCGACCCTACAAAGGCAGTTGAGAATCAAACCTGCAGCGACAACCCATTTTAGAGGTGCACTTAGG
>JAZGCJ010000127.1:0-10059 GCA_036476895.1 Thermodesulfobacteriota bacterium | reverse complement strand
GGTTACCACCTGAGCAACATAGTGTATAACAGTCTTGCAGTTGTAGCGTTTTACATACTGGTGGTAATGATACTAACGGGACTTGGTGTAAGGGGTGGGATTTATGCAGCGGGGATATCGGGGGTGTTGTACGCGCTGCACCCGATGCACGTGGAATCGGTGTCCTGGATAGCTGGGCGTACGGATATATTAAGCGGTCTTTTTTTATACATAGCGTTTATCTTTCATATAAAGAGTATGAGGCAGGGGTGGTATTTGGTGGTGGCAGTGGTGATGTTTTATATGTCGATGCTGTCGAAGGAGGTGGGGGTGGTGTTTGTGCTGATGGTTGTGGGATACGATGTGGTGAGGGGAGGGAAGTGGGGGAGGGGAGAAGTGGGGAGGTATGTGTTATATGGTGTGGTGTTGGGTTTGTATTTGTATATATGGGGCAGGGGATATGAGAATGTGCCGGCGGTAGTAGGAGGGGGGGTAGTGAGTGGTGAGGGAGGTGGAGAGGGTGTATTGGGATATGTAGGGGTATTGGGGGTGATGATGAGGTCGTATATGTATTATGCGTGGAAGATGGTGTGGCCGTATGAGTTTAATGCATTTATATCTGAGGTACCGGGAGGGGAGTGGCTTGAAGTTATGGGATTGGTGGTGGTGGTGGTGATGGTAGCGGGGTATTGGTTATGGAGGAGGGGAGAGCGAGTGGTGTTGTATGGGATGTGTTGGATGGTGTTGGCATTGGGACCCGGGGTATTGGTGTCGGTTATGAGTATATCGAGCACGGCGTTGGCGGAGAGGTATATGTATATAGGTTTGGGGGGATATGCTCTTGTTTGTGGGTATGTGTTTTGGAGGGGGATTGAGCTTGAGAGTATAAGGGTATGGGTATTGATGGTAATGGTGGTGGTGATGGGATCATACCTTGCATTTGATGCCCAAAGACAGCTGGTTTGGAGGAATGATCTGACATTTTGGAAAGCTGCTTCGGAGATTAATTCTACTGATGCTCTCCCACATTCCAATCTTGGAGTGGCTCTGTCCAATTCAGGGTATAAAAAAGAGGCAATCCTAGAATATAAGCTGGCCTTAAGCCCGACGCTCAAAGACACGGATCGTGGCAGATCGGGTACAGCTATTAACTTAGGGATTATTTACATGGACGAAGGTAGTTATGAACAAGCGGAGAAATGGTTCCTTCTTGCTCATGAATATGATAAAAACTACGGCAAGGCACTGTATCATCTTGGCCTTATTAACTATATCAAAGCTGAAGTTACAGGTAATCAGAACAGCTATCAAATTGCTGAGTACTACTTAATAGAAACATTGAAGAGGTATAGGTCTTATGCAAAAGCGAATCTTCTATTAGCAGAAATCTATTTGATTTTGGGAGATACGGATTCTGCAAAAAACCAGGCTAAAATTGCAATTAAGAGAGGTCTTAGCGGCACTTTAAAGCAACAGGCATTAAAGATTTTACATGTAGATGACAAACCCGGTAATTAAAAGCCATATAAAAACACAGAAGAAAAGTGATTTGTCTTTGAGAAGAGAATCGGTTGGGTCACCGCTTTTATTAGTCTTAACCAGGTACAAATAACGCAGCACACCATAACAGGCAAATGGAACGGTAATTAAAAATATTCTCGGCCCCTTTTCAACGGCATAAATGGAGTATGTTACAATGGCAATTGTTGCAAAAATACTTAATGTTGAATCGAGGAAATCAAGATTATAATCTTTTAATACCTTTCTGAAAGATATGTTATTACCTTCCGATAGCGATAATTCAAACCTCCTTTTGCCAAAGGCCAGAAGGAGCGAAAGTAGAAAAGTGGTTAGTAAAAGCCAGCTGGATACTTGTATGTCAGATGCAACGCCCCCGGCTTCAATTCTCATCACAAAACCAATTGCAATTATAAAAACATCAACAATCAATATATTTTGTAAGTACACTGAATAAGATATGTTAATGAAGAAATACACAGCAAGAAGATACAGAAAATTTGTATTTAACTGCAGGGAAAGGAATATGGAAATAATGAGAAGGACTAGGATAACAATTATTGCGGAAGTCTGTCCGAAGCGGCCTGAGGCTATTGGTCTGAGTTTCTTCAGAGGATGTTGACTGTCTGAGCTTTTATCAATTATGTCGTTTATTATATATCCCGAAGAAGAAGTAAATGAAAAAGCTAGGAATGCTATAATCATTTTAAACATTATGTTAAAATCAAAAAAAAGAACTCCACCAAAAAATGGCGGAGCAATTACCAGTAGATTTTTGATCCATTGATTAGGCCTTGATATATACAATATGTCTTTGATAGAAATAGGCATTCTAGTAAACAATCCTACAACCTAAGCTTCTGTTTGAAAAGATTATGTTAAAAGTAATTTTATGGCTTTGAATCATTAACGACAAAGTATATTTATTAAGTAAGCTGTTTACTGGAAGACAAATATTATATAAATGTAAAAATATAGTAATATGGCAAAAGCTTATTTGGATTACAATGCAACCACGCCGATAGAGCCGAGAGTGTATGAATCGATGGTTCCTTATATAAAGGAGTCTTTTGGCAACCCATCGAGTATCCATAGTTTCGGAAGTATTGCCAAATCAGCACTTGACAATACAAGGGATAAGGTAGGGGAATTGATAAACTGTAGCTCAAGCGAGATTATATTTACAACGGGTGGAAGTGAAAGCAACAATTTCGCAATAAAGGGGATAATCTCTTATTACGGCAATAATAAAAAAACCCATCTAATTACTACAAAGGTAGAGCATGCTTCATGTCTTGAAACTTACAGATTTTTTGAAAACTGTGGTTACAGAGTTACATATCTGAATGTTGATGAACAAGGATTAATTGACTGTAATGAATTAAAAGATTCCTTAAATGAAGATACTCTGCTGGTTTCGGTAATATACGCTAACAATGAAACGGGCGTACTTTCACCTATTGGTAAAATCGCCCAGATCGTTAAGGAAAGAGGAACACTGTTTCATACAGATGCGGTTCAAGCTGTCGGTAAAGAGAAAATTGATTTACAAAATATTCCGGTAGATTTAATGTCTTTTTCTGGCCACAAACTCTACGGTCCTAAGGGAGTAGGGGCATTATTTGTTAGAAAAGGAATTGATATAACTCCCCTTGTTCACGGCGGTGGTCAAGAAAGGGGAAGAAGATCGGGGACTGAAAATGTACCTGCCATAGTGGGATTTGGCTCTGCATGCGAGATAGCTAGGAATGAATATATTGAAGAAAATAACAGGGTTAAGTTATTGAGAGACGAGCTGCAACGCAAAATTGAAAAATCAATAAATAATGTGCGTTTAAATGGGCATCCCCATATGAGGTTATCAAATACGCTAAATATGAGTATTCAAGGGGTCGAAGGAGATGCTCTGGTGATGAATCTTGATTTGGAGGGATACGCGGTCTCGACCGGGTCTGCGTGTTCAGAGGGGAATATTGATCCATCTCACGTTTTACTTGCTATGGGGTTAAGTGAAGAGGAAGCAAAATCCTCTCTCAGGATAAGTCTTGGGAAATTTACAACTAATGAAGAAATTCAAAGTTTAGTTTCCATTTTACCGAAAATCGTGGATAGAGTCAGAAATTCAGAAATTTAGAAATTATTATGGGGTTGAGGGAGGAAAGTTAAGACCTAGATCTTCATCCATTTGAAACATTAGGTTCATATTCTGTATTGCCTGGCCCGATGCCCCTTTAACCAAGTTGTCGATTACGGATACCAGTATAATTAAGTTGTTCTCAGGTAGGGATTTAACTCCCACATCACAAAAATTCGAGCCTTTTACGTTTGAAGTTGAGGGAAACTGGTTTTTGGGCAGGATTCTTATGAACTTGTCAGAACCATAGAAATTTTCAAGTATTTCAATTATTTCTTCCGTACTTATTATCTCAGTTGGCTTCACGTATATGGTAGATATAATCCCTCTATCAATCGGTATTAAATGTGGGGTAAAAGAGACTTTAACCTCTTTTTGTGACAAGACGGATAGGCACTCTTCGATCTCCGGTGCGTGCCTATGTTCACCGACATTGTAAGCTTTAACACCTTCGTTAACCTCGCAGAAGTGGTAAGCCAAGTCAATTGATCTACCTGCACCTGAAACCCCAGATTTAGAGTCAATGATTATATGCTCGTTAATCAGATTATTCTTTATTAAAGGTGCAATAGGAATAATGGCTGATGTTGGATAGCATCCCGGGTTTGCTATTAACTTCGCCTTTTTTATTTCTTCTCTGTACAGTTCGGTAATACCGTAAACTGATTCTTTTATAAGATCGGGGCATGAATGTTCACCGTACCATTTATTATATGAATCGGGACTCAGGCGGAAATCGGCTCCAAGATCGATAATCTTAATATTTCTTTTTATAATTTCTTTAATTATATTTGAAGACTTCCCGTGTGGCAAAGCGAGAAAAACAACGTCTGTGTCTTCGGGTATAGAATTAGGATCAAGTGGCTTAAGCTCTATGTTCAACAGATTCAGGAAGTGCGGAAATACTTCATGAATTTTTTCCCCCACATGCCGGTCTGCAGTCAAATGATTTATTTCAGTTAACGGGTGATTATATAAAATTCTTAGCAATTCACCGCCCGTGTATCCACTAGCTCCAAGAATGGCAGCCTTGATCTTTTTCATTTTATTGAAAATATATGTTTATTATTGAATTGGCAAGTTTATTGAAAAAGAATGGTGATTATTAAATTGTACTGTTTGTCAAATCTTGACGTAGGTAGTTCACAAAGGTAGCCTAAAATAATTTTTCAAACGTTGTCCACAAACTCTGGAGGGACTTTATGTCGATTAAGGTTGGTATCAATGGTTTTGGTAGAATAGGCAGGCATATATTAAGAATTGGTCTCAATAGGGATCAGATTGATTTTGTTGGTATCAATGATATTTCTGATTCTAAAACGTTAGCGCACTTATTTAAATATGATTCTATATTTGGTCCGTTTAAAGGTGACGTAAAATCTGAAAATGGCCATATCGTTGTTGATGGCAAACCGATTAGAGTTTTTTCACATAGAGATCCTTCCAAAATTCCTTGGGAAGATGTCGGAGCTCAGATCATAGCCGAGGCAAGCGGAGTGTTTAGATCAAGGGAGGATGCTGGTCTGCATCTGGGCGATACCGTCAAAAAGGTGATTATTACAGCACCTGCAAAAGGGGAAGTGGATTTAACGGCTGTCTTAGGGGTAAATCATGAAGATTACGATAACGGCAGCCACCACATTATATCAAATGCTTCATGTACAACAAACTGTTTAGCGATGGTTGTTAAGGTTCTCCATGAAAACCTCCGAATAAGGAGAGGCGAGATGACAACCATTCATTCCTATACAAATGATCAGAGAATACTGGACACACCACACAAGGACCTGAGAAGAGCGAGAGCTGCATCACTTTCAATTATTCCTACGAGCACAGGTGCCGCTGATGCAATTCAATTAATATTTCCCGAACTTAACGGAAAGCTTAGCGCTGTTTCGTTGAGAGTCCCCACATCGGATGTGTCTGTGGTTGATTTTACGTGTGAGGTAGAAAAGTCTACGTCTAGGTCAGAAGTAAATGAAAAATTTAAGGAGTATTCAGAGAATCAGTTAAACGGTTTGCTGAGATATATAGATAAGGAGTTGGTATCAGCTGATTTTGTCGGAGATTCACATTCTGCTATTATTGATTCTTTACTTACCGATGTGGTAGAAGACAATCTGGTTAAAGTTTTTGCATGGTATGATAATGAATACGGTTATTCATCCAGAGTTGTGGACCTTATAGAATATGTGGGAGATAGACTAAATGGATAAGTTAGTGATTTCTGATTTGTCTGATGATCAATACACAGGGAAAAGAGTTTTTGTTAGGGTAGATTTTAACGTTCCCATAAGAGATGGAAAGATCAGTGAGGATTACAGAATAAGACGAACGATCCCCACAATTGATTACCTGGTGGAGAGGGGTGCTAAGATAATTATTGGTTCTCATTTAGGCAGACCAAGGGGCAGATCAATTCAAAGCCTTTCCTTAAGACCAATTGCAGATCGTCTATCTCAGCTTTTGGGTAAATCTGTAAAATTTGTTGGTAAGGTAATCGGGGAAGAAGTTGAGAAAGAGATCTCCCGACTTAAAAACGGCGAGGTAATGCTGCTTGAAAACTTAAGGTTCCATATAGAGGAGAGTGAGAATGGAGTAACATTCTCAAAGGATCTTGCATCATTAGCCGACATTTATATTAACGATGCTTTTGGCACATCTCACCGAAGGCACGCTTCTACATTTGGAATGGCTTCACATTTTGACTTAAGGTTAGCCGGTTTTGTTGTTAACAGGGAACTAAATTTTCTAATCGGATTACGCGACAATCCTGAACACCCCTTTTTGGTTATTGTGGGTGGAGCAAAGATTAAGGATAAAATATATGCCCTTAAAAATCTGCTTGAGCAGGCCGACAAGGTCCTTATTGGTGGAGGGGTTGCGTACACCTTTCTAAAAGCTAAAGGAGTGGATGTCGGCAAATCATTTACGGAAACCGAAATGATTGACTGGGTAAAAAAAGCAATTGAAGAATATGGAGACAAGATAATACTTCCAATAGACCATGTAGTGGCAGAAAGTTTTGAGCAGAGAAAAACTTGTATGGTTGTTCATGATGAGATCCCGGATGGTTTACATGGCTTTGATATAGGTCCGAGTACCGTTGAGTTGTTTGCTTCTCATATAAAAGGTAAAGGGGTTATTTTTTGGAGTGGCCCTATGGGTGTTTTCGAAGTTGATGATTTTTCAGCTGGCACAGCCAATGTAGCCCGTGCTGTAGCTCTGGCAACATGGAGGGGGGCAATAACAGTTGTTGGAGGTGGGGAAACAGTTTCTGCTATAAGAAAAGCTGAGGTTCTTGATTCTGAAATTCAGCATATTTCTACCGGAGGAGGATCTCTGCTGGCGTTTCTTGGTGGAGAAGACCTACCCGGAATATCCGTATTGAACGATAAAAATAATTTTAAACTTAATGTTGTATAGTGAGCCTCACGGCAATAAAGTTTAATTTTTATTTAAGTCTTTACTTATTGGTAGTTTTTTCTATTTGTAATCTTTTTTTGCTTATTAACGTATTATCTATAAAATTATAATATATATAATTCCGCGAGGTAAACCATGGCCAAATCAGCAAAGAAAGAACCAGAAACTATGGATTACATTGTCAGACTTCTGGACAAAGAGTCAAACTATTTACTTAATCATAAGTGCAAAACTTTACCAAAGGATCAATTGCATCTGCCCGGTCCGGATTTTGTTGACAGTATCTTTATAGATTCTGACCGTCCAAATGCCGTATTGCGAAATTTAAATCTGCTTTTTAATACGGGGAGACTGGCTGGAACGGGCTACCTTTCTATGCTTCCCGTGGACCAGGGTGTAGAGCATTCCGCCGGTGCATCATTTGCCCCTAACCCCATTTATTTTGATCCGGAGAACATTGTTAAGCTTGCCATTGAAGGCGGATGTAATGCAGTTGCTTCAACAATGGGTGTATTAGGTTCCGTTTCCAGGAAATATGCCCATAAAATACCTTTTATAGCTAAAATAAATCATAATGAATTGTTAACATACCCAAATACTTATGATCAAATAATGTTTGGAAACGTTGATCAGGCATTCCAAATGGGGGCTGTGGCTGTTGGAGCCACTATTTACTTTGGTTCAGACGAGAGTTCAAGGCAAATTCAGGAGGTTTCCGAAGCATTTCACTATGCACATAGCTTAGGTCTAGTAACAATTCTTTGGGCGTATTTAAGAAACCCCGCTTTTAAAGTGGATGACACTGATTACTCTCTTTCAGCTGACTTAACGGGCCAGGCCAACCATCTCAGTGCCACAATCCAGGCTGATATTGTTAAACAGAAACAAGCAGAAAACAACGGTGGTTATCTGGCTTTGAATTTTGGTAAAACTGATAAAAAAGTATATTCAAGACTAACCTCCGATCATCCAATAGACCTGAACCGCTATCAGGTATTAAATTGTTATTCAGGGCGGTCCGGATTAATTAATTCAGGAGGGGCTTCGGCCGGGTCTAATGATTTGGCTCAGGCTGTAAGAACGGCGGTTATTAACAAGCGCGCTGGTGGAATGGGATTGATAACCGGCAGAAAGGCCTTTCAGAAGTCAATGAGGGAAGGTATAAAAATACTAAATGCTGTTCAGCAGGTTTATCTTGAGAAGAAAATTACAGTAGCATAATTCTGTTGTACTTAATATCTTACTTTAAATATAAAAGATGTTAATATCTCTTTGTATTATTAAAAAGTTCTTGACTATCAATAAGTTTCGATTAATAATTAAAGTGTTGCTTTAACTGAAGGATGATGGTTGTTTCTGGAAGCTGAAGCGTTTAGATGATAGTTTTAAAGTTGATATAATATACATTGTCCTATATTCGCGATTCAGAGTTGAGTAATCACATAATGTTAAACTGAATTGATATTACTTCTAGCTTCAATATTACAACTTATGTCTGTAACAGTTTCTAACTAAAGTACTATCATTTCTGTTCATGTATAACTTCTTGCTTATTTAATAGCTTTTTATCTGATCACATTATGCACGCAATTGCCGATAGAAGAAAAGATATCAGGATTAATTTTTCTGGCCTGAAATTTAGATCTATTAGTCACGGTGAAGAACTTGGTTCTTCTCAAAATATAAGTCAAAATGGCATATTTATCGAAACAAAGAATCCCTTAGCAAATGGTAAAAGATTTTTTCTTGAATTTAAACTTCCGTACCAACCTTATCCTATTAAAGCTTATGGTGAAATTATCTGGAAAAATACTGAGACAGAAAAAGTACTTAGTTTTCCTGGAATGGGAATTAAATTTGTAAATATTACTCCTTTTGATCAAAAACGTTTAAAAAAATTTTTAGATAGTGTTAATTCAAACCAAGATTCATACTCCGACAACCTTACATATAATAACTTTATTGAAGGTTTTGAAAGTAATGATAAGCATCTTTTTCAAGACGCTAGTATTGCATTTGAAGACATCAGGGATTTAAAAAGGTTAAGAGATAGTTATCAACGAAGTAAGGTTCTTTCCTCAATTAATAAAAGACAAGGTGTTTATGATATTGAGGGAAAATCTGTAAAAGATATAGTTATGTTGTCTAGCAACAATTATTTAGGTCTGGTTGACGATGCAAAAGTAATTGAAGCTACATTGAAAGTAATTGATAAATATGGAATTGGTATCAGTTCAGTACCCTTTGACTACATCTCTGAATTGCACAATCAGCTTGAGAAAAAGTTGGCCAGTTTAACTGGTTATGATGCTGCAGTCCTGTTCCCAACCGGTTATATGGCTAATTTGGGGTGTGTATCTGGGTTAATCAGAAGAAATGATTTAGTTATAGTTGATGAAGCTATTCACTCTGGTGTTGTTGATGGCTGTAGGCTTGGAAAGGGTTCATTAAAGCTTTTTAAACATTCCGATGTAAATGATCTTAATAAAGTTTTAGATACTGTTAAGAATACAAAACAATGGAAGATAGTAGCTATTCAGGGTGTTTATAGTATTGATGGTGACATAGCCCCGTTACCTGATATTGTGGAAGTTTCAAAAAAATATGGTGCCAGACTCTTTGTAGATGATACTTTTGGTATCGGTGTTATAGGGGAAAATGGTTGTGGAACTGTTAAGTATTTTAAAATGGAATCTGAAGTGGATGTATTAATGGGATCAATGAGTAACGTATTTGGAAGTATTGGAGGGTTCGCTGCCTCAAACAAGAAAATTGCAAATTTCTTTAGGTATTATTCCAAACCGTACTTTTTTGATGTGAATGTTCCACCTGCTTTAACTGCGTCTACAATTGCAGCTCTTGATATAATGTCTAATAAAAATGAATTGTTTAAAAAACTACATTCTAATACCTCATATATTAGACAAAAGCTTATAGAATTAAACTTTGATGTTATTCCTTCGGATTCGAGCATAATTTCAATTTTAGTATATGATGAGAAA
>JAZGCJ010000126.1:0-4046 GCA_036476895.1 Thermodesulfobacteriota bacterium | reverse complement strand
CAGAATTTGAATACCCCACTCTCTGGGCGGGGCTTCTTCTAAACGTTATCCCCAACTGGATTGGGGATCCAGAAGAAAAATTAGTTGATTTTTTACTTTATAAAATTGCCTTAAAATACTAAAGTCTTAACTCCTTCTTCTGTCCTGGAATTTAGTCTTCCCGCCCGTACCAAACGGTACCTGCCCGAAAGACCTGTTCAGGCGGGTAGCCGGGCGGGCAATCATTCAGGAATAATAAGAATTTGACCTGTCTCTAATAGATTTTTATTATCTATTGTGTCTTCATTAACATTATAAATTTTTTCCCACATTACAGGGTTATTATAATATTCCCTCGCAAGACTATAAAGTGTATCTCCAGGTTCTACCGTGTGTTTCCTTGCACTCGTATATATTTCTTTTTTCTTCTCAATATGAATAGCTTTACTCTGGATGTCAACTGATGTGATTTGTTCTTCCTTTGATATTGTTGTTCTTTCTCGCAATTCTTTCTTTGCCTCTTCTAAAACTGGTATTTCTGCAATAACCTTTTCTGGTTTTACAATCTCTGTTTCAATCCCATTTGGTCTCCGTTCTATCAGAGTTTCATCTTTTACAGGTAATTCAACAGTAGTTTCTTTCGCAAATTCTTCTTTTGTCTGACGTTCTTTTATAAAATCTTCTGCAGGTATTGTTTTTTCTGTTATTTCAGCTTTCGGCTCTTTGGCAGGTTCTTTTATGGCTATTTCTTCGATCCCGGATGTATCTTCTTTCGCTGAATTTGAGTCAAATACTTTTTGCTCTTTTACAGTTCGCTTAATAAGTTGATACCCACCTATCATCATGAGTACTATAACACTAAGCATTATCAGGGTTTTTGTATCTTTTTTAGTCATCGTTTTTCTCCCTTCTTTATTAATGTTTACGTCTCGTGAATCTCATAACCTAGTGATTATATAATACTTATGTCAATAACAATTTAAAATTACCCATAAATTTAATTAAAAATGCCTCATTTTAACTGAAAAATTTTTTAACCTCAGCGTGTTCATCCTTCGTATTGGTACTACGGAGAACGGGCTTCCCAAATATCTTTTTTCTTTCTTTTAACCTATAGCTTTCACCCTTAATATTGATAACTGTACAGTGATGGAGCAATCTATCCAGTATTGTAGTATTTTTCTAATAATGATTCAATATCAATTGAAAAAAGAGATTTGTACCCTGTTTTGTCAAGTGGAAGATAACCTATCTCATCTACTATCAGTACCTCATACTTAGTCAAGGTCTTTAATTTTGTTGATAGGTTATTCTCATAATGCGCTTTATTGAGCTGTCTAATTAATTCATGACAATTTATATAATAAGTTGAGAATTTATTCCTTAACGTCTCCATATCCAGACCAATTGCTAGATGAGTCTTACCTACCCCTGCCGGACCCAATAAGATCACATTCTCTTTGTTATGAATAAATCACATTGTTCATAGTTCATTAATTGTAATTAACTAATTCTTCAGCGACATCGCCATCATCAGCAAAACCATATACAGCAATCGTATGATCCCATTGAAAAGGATCAATTACGCTTTGCTTTTGAATAATAAAATCAGGAGATTGGCCGAAGCTTGATCCACTTTGAGAACTTTAGCGAAATATAGCGGTTCTCCTTTTAATTCTATGTCTTTTTTCGGTTTGAAGAAAATAGCTACCCTATCATAACCCTGCACCACGTGCCAATTGGTCGGAGTCAGAAGGTGTCCAACATTATCTAGGATGGAACCAGTGCCCGTTCCTTCATTGGTTACAACAAGGACTACAGCGGGGGCAGCCTTTTTGTAGACTGTTATACCTCCCACTCCTCTGCTTTCTTCAAGGATAAGATTTTTCTTCAAGTTACTCAGCGTTGTTTCTATTCTGCTCTCATTAACTGTGTTTGGTATACTGCTTGACAGTATGTTCTTTATGGCATTTTCTCCTCTGACTATCAAATCTTTTAAACGTTCTGATCCCGGTTCCTCTTTGTTTACCGCTTTTTTCTCTACCTGCTTAATAGCAATGATTTCTTTAAAGGCTTTACCATCTATAGAAAAGGCTTTACCATTATATGTCGGAAGCTGATTGCTCTTACCACCGCAGCCTTGCCTTTGACAAACTCCATGACTTTCTTTTTTGGTTCGTCCACATCTTCCATCTCAAGGAGTAGGGCTTTAATATTATCCAGTGGGCTTTCTGATGCTAAAACATAAACAGTCTCAATCCCTACATTTTCATCAAGCCAGAACCAGCGACCCGATGCAGGAACTGTATAGCTCGTATTTGCCTTTACGTTGTTATAGAGTTTGATTTTAGGATCAGGGAAAAGGAGGCTAGCCTTGTTTAAGCTGACGTAAATGAGAATGTATACATAGGCATTTTTGTTGGTCTCAAATTGTACCTTAAATTCAACTTTAGATTGAAGGATACTTCTCTCCTCAATGGTGATCTTGTGAACGCTTCCATCAACATCTCTCCACTGGCCTATAATGTTTATGGAGAGTTCAAATGGCATTTCAATTTCTTCAGTAACAATTACTTGCTGCTCTGCTACTTGTTCAGTTGTGTCATCAATTAGGTCATCAAATTTTGGTGGAGCGACACCTCGTGTTTTGTATGTTTCAAGATCAGGAGGTACCGTTGGATCTTTAGTAAGCTTTATGCTGTAAATACCGATTAATAACAATAATAATGCAATGGACCCGTATGGTACTAACCGGTAACCCTTTTTAGCACTTATAGTATTACCGACAAATTCAAGGATAACCCCAAATAAGCTCTTTTTAGAACTTTCTGGAACTATTTCTTTTGCCCGCTCAATTACTTCTGTTGGTGTCTCTATGTATCCTTTTTCTTTTGTTTCCTTTCTTAAACTGTGAAGCAAGATGGTCTGCTGCAGACAGTCCCCACATCTCGTAAGATGTTCTTCAACTTTTTCTCTTTCAGTATCATTCAGCAAGTTGTCAAGATAGCAGGCAATAATTTCTTCAGAGGGGCAAGTGTGTTCCTTCCCCTGTGAGAAGCTTTTATCTTCTTTTGATTTATTTAAAAGAGACTTTAAAAATTCGTCAATTCTGTCCATTTTTCCCCTTTACTAAGAGATTAAAACCTTTTTCAGTTCTATTGAAAAAATAGGCATTATACTTCCTATATAAAAGCCTGAATTCAAGTAATAAGTGCAACTCTAAAGAAGTTGACAAATGAGGTTAGCTGTGTTAAACGGCACCCTCATAACTTGTCAATAGAAAGAGAGGTGCACATGAGTTGTTATACACAACTAACCCAGGAAGAAAGATATCATATTTCAGTATTATGTAAAGAAAGATTCCCGAAAGCAGAGATAGCGCGTAGACTCAAGCGCCATCCAAGCACTATTACACGAGAACTCAGACGTAATACAGGTGGACGAGGATACCGGGCTAAACAAGCACATCAAAAGGCATTATGTAGACGTTATACAGCAAAGAAAGCGACAAAATTTACGTATAAAACCATCAGATTGGTAGTCGAAAGACTTAAAGAAAAATGGAGTCCTGAGCAAATCTCAGGATGGTTAAAACGAATACAAATTTGTATAAGCCATGAGCGTATATATCAATTCCTTCTTGAAAACAAACGTAAAGGAGGAATATTATATAAGCATCTACGTCGTTCTCACAGGAAACGCAAGAAACGCTATGGTAGTCCGGAACGGCGAGGACAGATACCTAACAGAGTATCTATTGATAAACGTCCAAAGATAGTTGATACCAAGAAGCGCATTGGTGACTGGGAAGCAGACACCATAATAGGACGTAATCACAAAGGGGCAATATTAACACTGGTAGATCGTAAGTCAAAGTATACACTGATACGCAAGATAAACCAGAAGACGTCTCATGCTGTTAATACAGCTATTTCAGAGATGGTTAAAGGTATCAAAGAACGATTTATAACAATGACGGTAGATAATGGTCGCGAATTTGCCGGTCATAGTGAAATATCTTCAAGATTAAACGTTGACGTTTACTTTGCCCATCCGTATCATTCATG
>JAZGCJ010000125.1:0-3316 GCA_036476895.1 Thermodesulfobacteriota bacterium | reverse complement strand
CATAAATTTCGTCTATCGACTTATTACTATCGACGAGCTTTTTTATATCCTTATCGTAATCGGCACTTCCCGCTATAGCTTTTTCCAAAATTGATGGATTTGAGGTTTCCCCTCTCAATCCTTCTTTGATTAAAGCATTTAACTCACCTCTAGTAAGAAAGCTTCGCCTAATATAGTCGTACCAGATTGATTGTCCCAGTTTGGCTATATCTTTGATATTTGACATGGATATCCCCCCTAACTTTTCATTAACATATTAAAAAACATGAAATGTATTTTAACTTATTTATTTCTATTTTTATCTCTCTCAATAACTTTTAGTGCTTCTTCAACAACATTGTCGACTGTGAAGCCGAACTCCGGGAATAAATCTGAAACAGGGGCGGATTCACCAAAGTCACGAATTCCAATTGTTCCACCCTCATCATGTCTGCCTACATATCGTCTCCAGCCATAAGTTGACCCGGCCTCTACAGATACCCTTGCCGATACAGATGACGGCATTACCTTCTCCCAGTACTTTTCTCCCTGTTTCTCATAAATACTCCAGCAAGGCATACTTACAACTCTGGGATTAATACCCTTTTTCTTAAGTATCTCATATGCGTCCAGACACAGGTGCACCTCTGAACCAGTTCCCATGATTATTACATCCGGTGTCCCCTTGCTGTCGGCTAAAATGTATGCTCCCTTCAATGTTCCTTTAGCAGATGCATACTTCTTTCTATCTATTGTAGGAACATTTTGCCTGGTTAATATCAATGCTATCGTACGGTTATCCTCTTCCATAATATATTTCCATACAGCCGCTAACTCATTTGCATCAGCCGGTCTGATCACATCTAAATTAGGTATAGCCCTCAGAGAAGCAAGATGTTCCACGGGCTGGTGTGTAGGGCCATCCTCCCCCAGACCTATGCTATCGTGGGTAAATATATATATTACCGGTTGCTGCATTAAGCAAGACAACCTGAGAGGTCCCCTCATATAATCTGAAAATACAAAATAACATGAGGCATAGGGTCTTAATTTTGATAGACACATACCGTTTGAAACAGCAGCCATTGCATTTTCTCTAATACCAAAATGAAAGTTTCTACCGCTATAAGAATCCTTTTCAAAACTTGTGGCATTTGTAATATAAGTTTTAGTAGAAGGACCAACATCACCTGCTCCCCCAAGTAACCAGGGAACTTTATCTGCCACAGCATTCAATATTTGACCGTTGGATCCCCTTGTTGCAATCCCCTTGGAATCAGCAGAAAAAGTTGGTATGCACTTTTCCCAATCTTTTGGAAGCCCCCGGTTTTGAATCATTTTGAACTGTTTTGCCAGCTTGGAGTATTTAGTCGAATATTTCTTAAAGACCGCTTTCCAATTGCTTTCGTCCTTCTTCCCTCTTTTAACAATCGATTTTCTATACTCTTTAACATCATCGGGTACATAGAACTTCTTATCAGGATCCCATCCGTAGTTTATCTTTGTCTCTCGTATTTCTTCCTCACCCAGTGGTTCACCATGAGCTGCTGAGGTATCTTGCTTGTTAGGACTCCCATATCCGATATGGCTATCCACTATTATTAACGAAGGAACCCCCTTCTCCTCTAATGCTCTATGCATAGTCTGTTCCAAAAGTTCTATGTCGTTTGCATCCCCTACCCTCTGAACATGCCATTTATAGCCCATAAACCGAGCTGCCACATCTTCAGAAAAAGCCAGGGCTGTATGCCCCTCTATAGTAATATGGTTGTTATCATATATCCATATCAGATTATCAAGCCCCAGATGACCAGCCAGAGAAGCAGCCTCACCGGAAATACCCTCCATCATGCAACCGTCGCTTAATATAGCGAATATATTATAATTTATTAATTCGTAACCGGGTTTATTAAAGAAATCCGCTAACCACTTTTCAGCAATGGCCATCCCCACGCTTGTAGCGGCTCCCTGACCCAAAGGACCAGTAGTTGCCTCGATACCGGGCGCAAGTCCGTACTCGGGATGTCCCGCACATTTACTGTGCAATTGCCTGAAAGTCATAATATCGTCCAGTGATACATCAAAACCGGTGACATGTAAAACACTGTATAAGAGCATCGATGCATGACCCGCAGATAATACAAAACGATCCCTGTTGGGCCAGTCCGGATTAACAGGATTAAATTGCATAAACCGATCCCAGATCGTATAAGCTACGGGAGCCATAGACATCGGGGTACCAGGATGACCTGAATCAGCTTTTTGTACCGCATCCATTGATAGTGTTCTAATCGTATTTATAACCAGTTGATCTAATGCCAAATCCTCACTCATAGTCTATCTCCTTCACTAATTAGGATAATATTTTTATTATACGAAAGTAAAGTTAAAAAAATATTAATAATTATAGTTTTATTTATATTGGGAAATCTCAAACATCTGTTTCAACTGATAATGCAGCACCAACAATTCCAGCTTCGTTATGTAGCTTGGCCGGTCGGATTTCTGCCCTAACGTTTAAATACTTAAAAAACTTCTCCGAGCTCTCGCTTACTCCTCCGCCAATTATAAAAACGTCAGGAGAAAATAACATTTCCATCATGTTCAAATATTTGTTAACCCTCCCACCCCATTCTTCCCAGGATAAATTTTCTCTTTCCATAATAACTGTTGCTGCTCTTTTTTCTGCGTCTACCCCATCCATTTCTATGTGACCAAATTCTGTGTTTTTCAACAATTTTCCATCCAGGAAAAGAGCAGAACCAATACCGGTCCCAAGTGTTAGCAGCATAACTATTCCGCCATGGTCATGACAATACGGCTTACCAGCACCAAACTTCATTTCTGCAAGACCCGCGCAATCTGCATCATTCATCACTCCTATCTTTGCAGGAGCAATTCCTTCAAGCTCTTTAACAATATTTACACCTAACCATTCTTTTGAGACGTTGGCAGCTAAAAAAACCTCACCGTGTCTGATCACACCAGGGAATCCACAGCCAAGATCGCCTTTCCATTGCCAATTTTCTATCACTACGGAGATTACATCCAAAACTGCAGAAGGAGTGGAAGGATTGGGCGTTTTTAAATACAGCGGTTCATTTAACAATTCCCCTTTATCCGTGTCAACAGGTGAAGATTTTATGCCTGTACCACCTATATCAATTCCTAATATGATTTTATTAAAACTATTATCTCTGGAAGTCATCAGGTTTGATTAAATTCTATATCATTATAAAACGCATAACAATAGAATTAAGGGAAGAAAAACAAATTAATATATTCTTAATATTCTTTTGATATAGGAATTGAACTGGGATGAAAACAACCCAACATT
>JAZGCJ010000124.1:0-9039 GCA_036476895.1 Thermodesulfobacteriota bacterium | reverse complement strand
TGTTTTGTTAAATATGGAGGTTCAATTGCTCCACCTTCCTTTAAAATACCACAACACACAAACCCTGAACATTGCTTGCAAGCTTCTATTTTACCATTACTACCTTCACGTTGTAGGTCAAGTTTGGTTTTTTCTTCATTTCGTATTGTTTCCATCATTTTCTCCTTATGAAAAAATAATGTTATTTATTTTGTAACTGAGTTTCTTCAGAATTTCATGGCAGAATAATAAAGTTACATACTATTTAAATCAAGTGCAAAATTGTACATTGAGCAAGTGGAACATACAGGAAAAAATAAAATTCCTCTGTAAATTTAGGCTTTTTCTACAACCCCTTTCCTTCCTTTCTTTTCAAGCCCTAGACTGCCAGTAGTAGAATTTCCACAACCTGACTATTGGAAAGGAAAATCAAGTTGAAGTGTGGCAATCTAGGGCGTATAGTTAGCAATGATTTGGTGTTTCAATGTTTTCCTTTGCTTTTTTTATATTTTTTTGCTTCTTCAATTTGTTTTTACCATTCTTCGTCTGTTTCATCAATTAAATGTGGCAACTTGTCTTTAAGAAAATTTCTTCCATTATCAAGCGGCACAGGATGCTCCAAAACAATTGATGCCATTTTTACCCCTTTCCTTCCTTCTTAGAATCCTCTAATTCTTTTTCCATTTTCATCCGACTCTTCTACATTGATAACATAATCTGTCAAGAAAGCAGTTTTTTTTCTATTGAGTCATAGATTTCTTTAGCTGTTTTTCCTTTGTCTATCATGTCTAACCACTTGATAATTGCTTTTCTAGCATACCCTTCAATCTTTTTAGAAATTTCCATACACTTAAATTCATCTACTTTATAACTCCTACCATGTACAATTTTACTTCGGAAGTCATACGCTTTCTTAATATCCTCGGATATCTCTCTGCCATTTTGTTGGTATCCTTTTAAAAAGGAAGCTGTGTAAATCTTAAGCGTAAAAGTGATTTCCTGTTTTCCTTTAACCAAGAGGTACTCTAATGCAGCAGTAAAATCAACAAGACTATCTGTAGGCTCATTCCTTTTTACACCTTTATCAAGATAAAAAATTGCAGAATGGGGAAAATCTTTGTTATTTAAGTTTTTTGAGTATTCTTGAAATAGATTTTGAAGCTTTTTGACATCATTCTTTTTAATAGAATATCCGTTTGGTGTGTAATAATTACCATGAAAAGAAAAAATATCATCATAGTTATGAGGTGGGTCACAAGGTGTTTTAGGAAACCAATATATAAACCCACATGTAAAATTCCCTTCTTTATACAGCCTTAAGATTCTAAAAACTTCTCTTACACTTTTAATCATGTCGTCTTCTATGCGCTCTTTACATTTAGAAGGGACTTTATTTCTTTCCATCTCGCAATCTATTTCAAGAAAGAATTTGGGGGGAGTCCAGTACTCGACTTCTGGACACAATTCATTCATCCACTTATTGAGGTTTTCACTAATTATATCTGGATAGAAAGTGCTGTTTGCAGGTACTATTCTTACATAACTGGATAATTTAATTACAGATGAATTTGAGGCACAATCAAAGTTTTCTAATGGTGCAACAATTTGATACTTTACGGGTTTGTTGGTGAAAAGATACTGCTCGTATTCAGTATAATACTTATCAAAAGTTTGCTTGTTAAATTTCCTTCTCGGAAAAAGATCAAGACGCAGATATCCCATGGCTCAAAGTATCTCCTCTAAAACATTTAGGTAAGGACAACGCAAATACCTTTTAATGAAACGTAGTATCATTTTTCTTGCTTCTTTCCGACGTTCCCCTGGTTTCTGGATGTTTCTTAATCTTTCTATGGTTAAATCTTCCATAAGGAACCGCACACATGACTTAAAAGAACGTTCGCTTGCTATCATATCATTTACGTTGCCTCTGTATAACGGAGGTATTTTACCTGACTTGATACCATGAAGCAGGTCTGAAGCCTCCTTAGTTGCTGCTTTTAGATGTTTATAAAGTCTAGGATTATGAAACATAGTCTTCAAGAGTATTTCCAAGGATAACGTTAATCAAATTTTTTTAACGGTTGCTGACCCTATTTATACTGAATCTGAAATTCCTCCATAACTGTCTGCTGTCTGCCTCAGCTTAGGTAATACTATATTGGCTGAACTTCTGCCATTAGATGGGGTTTCATTTAAAGATTTGTTGTTATTCTTCTTTTCAGAAATGGCATTGCCCTCCAAGCAATTCTCCAAGAGATAAGGATTAGGGCAACTGGTGGAGTGCCAGCTTTCGGGGTCGACTCCCTAGCCCTGGTTAAATGATAAACTATTACGTTATTTTACCATCAAATAAAACATTGCGTAATGTTCACTCTATTCTGCTCCATCCAGTATTTATTATGTTTCGTATTACATAGAAATGTAATCCTTATAAACCCTTTTAAATCCCCACTTTTCAGCTAGATCATCTGCCTTTTTTTCTCTAATATTTAATTCTGGTAGTTTTTTTCGATTTTGAATCTTATGGTGTTCAAGTGTAAAATGCGCAATCTCGTGGGCTATAGTATTCATTCTTCCCCGCTCGCTCTTGCTTGGAATAGGATTTAGAAGAATAACGGCCTTTACCTTCCATTCTACTACTAAAGGTTTAATCCAAATCACCTTCCCCGCTGATAAATCTGCGTTCAAAAAAGCAACTTCATCTATCATTTTGTTTCTAACTTTATAGGGTAGCTTTAGAAGTGTTTTAGCAATAATATGTCTTCTCTTTTCGTCCTCATCAGTATCCCCTCCATAATATTTCAAATAATGCGAAACCCCTTCAATGGAATTCTTAAACTCTATACGGTTTCTGATATTTTCTTCTTTGGCTCGCAGTAGAAATTTATCTTTTATGTTTGTTTCCCTTTTCATTTCCCTAATACACTTCTTAATTAACCGTTCCACTTCGTTGTCTTTTGCCTGACTATTTTTTCTCACCATAATTTATAGTTTTCCATTCAAGAAATTTAATTATGTCCTAAAAACAAATGTTAATGGGACATTTAAAATTCTGAATTTGATATATTGAAAAACCTACACTTATGGCATGTAAAAATCAAGGGTTTTTGGGACACCATTAAAAATTCATTTTTAGAATGAAGTCAAGGGGGGAAATGAAAAAAGTTAATGTGGTATAGTTTGTGCGATTACCGAAAAACAATTATAGAATATTAAAATCCAGCAAGTAGCTAGTTTATTATCATTTGCCTGGGCATAGATGTAATAAAACTCCTTTAACTTTCCTACCGAGTTAGAACTCCCATTATCTCTTATTTCTTCAACATGATTTACAACTTCATCAAGTTTATCTTCTGATATGTCCTCGGAAAAATATGTATCAACCTCTACTTTATCAAATATAATTCCGTTAAAATGTTCATAATATAATCCAAGAACAATTTTCTTAAGAACTCTTTTAATAGCGCTTTCATCAACCGAAGTGAATATCTTCTGTTGAGAAGGAAGACGGAATGCGTTTTTAATTAAATCCTTTTTGATTTTCGAATTCTTTTGAATGGTCTGCATCATACTTCCATAGAGTTTATTCTCTGCATTATTTCCCTCTTTGGCCACAAGACCAATATACACCTTGAATGATTCATCATCTAATTTGCTACTCTCCGAATTGCAAACGGTGCACGCTGGAACAGTTATCAATTTAACATCATCATCTTGTGGTTTTGGGAAAATGTTGCGAGGTGGGATATGGTCATTAGTTACTTTTCCTTCTTTTCCACAAAAAACACATTTTCCTATTTTTTTCTTTTTCATCTATCATTGCTTTCTTATTACTGCAACAAATATTGGTGTTACGTATACGAGCCCAAATTTGGGGTTTTTTATAAGAGATAATTGGCAGTTTTTAACAATCGTAAAAGCCAGTCTGTATTCAAGCTATTGTTAATCACAGGTTTCTGCATCTATACGTGGTCGTAAGAAATCGTAAAGTTCATTAAAACTCGAATTCTGTGGAATTCTACTACCTTCGAGAAAACGACAGTCCATCAAACTAGACCATAAAGCTTCGCAAGTGCGACGTGGATGTTGCGAAAGTAGCGAATCGTAGAATGAGGATTGTATCTGATAATGATGGGTATGTATAAATCGATCCCACCTTTCCGTCAGGATATCGTCTTTAAGAATGTCAATTATCTCAACTTCTTCTAGATCTCTCTCTCCCGGCGATCCCCACGCTCCGCTCAACAAATCCACTGCCTCAACGTCAGAAACTGGTGTTGCATAACCAAAGATAGTAAATGCATAAGCAGATCTAAGAGCCCCTTTCAAACCTTTCCACTCTGATTCAATAAAGCTATCGACATTATAGTTTTTCTTGGTGATAGGATACAGAAGTCGAGAAGATTCATAAGGGTTACCGCATTTTTTGCAAAGACCTCCGCGGGGCCCTTTTTCTCGGCACGATTTACAGAAGCCAATGGCGACGTTTCCGTGAAGAAAAATGAGACGTGGTAACTTTGTGTACCGATGGTTACGCATAGCAGCTTGCAACAGAAACGGGTCCCAGTTAAATGTAGCTATTACATCCTTAGAACGTAGTGAAAGAATCAAATGGTCGTAAAGCGTCGGCGTATCAGGTAGCTCAAGCTGGTTGAAATAATCAAAAATTCGGTCCTCAATTTCCTTGGTTATATTAAGCTTATCTGGATCTTCGCAAAGACTGGCATAAATCAATTCAAAATCGTCATACGGTGGTTTAACAGATGCATTACACAGCAGTTCATCAAGCCCGAGCACATCAACGAAATCTTTCATGACTGGTAGTTTGCGACCATTTTTGTCGCCTTTTTGAAATGCAGCACGGCTGGCACCTGCGCCGAGAAGTACAACGTGCGGACGCTTAAACGTCACATCCTTGATCTCATCTTCTACCGAAAATTTCATGTCAGTATTCATACGGTGGTTACAAAAATCCTTCTTTTCTTCTCGTTGCTCTCATTTCTTTGTAATACCGGACAATCCAGCAATGAGGAATGATGCTAAAACGTAACCCAAAATAATGTGACCATAGAAGTAATATTTTGCAATGCCGACAAGTTTGACAGCGTAGTGTGATTCGTTAAGTCTAATTATTGGTAGTAACATGTCAAGACTATAAGAAAGACCACAGGGCATTCTGTTTGCCAAACCTTGCCCGGTTGCCTTTAACACAAATGCTCCAATTATGGTTAAAGCAATAACCCAGAAGAATGTAAAGCGGAAACGATATCCATATCCAACGAAAATATGCTGCAAAGTCAAATTGAACCAAGTTAACCAAGTTGGCCAAGTTAACGCTTCTCTACGTTCACGCTTTTTACCTTCAAAAAGGATATCGTTAGCTTTAGTTTTGTAGCCTGCTTCCCTCAATACTTTACCAAGTTGCTCGTATGGTTGTGGCGAATAATCATTTTGTTTTTCCAGCCATTCTCTCATCCATGAGATACTTCTCTGATACATAGATTGTCTTTCGCCTGCGGCAAAACCACCCAATTGAGAATAAGTAAATCCAACCAGTTCGAGTTTATCTGGCCAAGCGTCTGGTAAATCTTGTAAAGCACCTACTTTTGTATTTCGAAGTATAAGAGTTGATCCGGTTTCCCATTTTGTTTTAGGATGTATTTCTGTTCCTAAACAAAATTCCTTACCAATTTGAGTGCCTGTTAGATTTAGAGACAAAAATTTGCTATCGGAGATAATAAGACTAGAACCTATATTTGCAAAAATCATTGAGACTAAAGCTTCAAATTTACTACTTCTCATAAAAAGCTGGCTTACGACTTCAAGATTCTCCATAGTCATGTTACCACTGAAAATTGAAGAATCCATGCTAAGTATACCTTCAACTTTGGTATTGCTCAAATTTACCGCAGCAAACACTGCTTTCTTTTGCATAAATAGATGACTTCCAATTTGCACGCTTGTCATATCAATATTGCCATTGAATCTGGATCCATTCATTTCGAGGTTTTCCTGTATTTTGGCACCGCGTAGAATTACCTCTTTAAACATTACTCCACTTCTCATAAAGAGACTATCCTTTACCTCCAGTGAGTTCATATCTAATTTATCAAAAAATATGGAACCACTCATATCTAGTTGGCCGTCTATCTTTGCACTGAGTAGAATTACTTCTTTAATCATTACCGTACTTCTCATAAAAAGGCTGCTTTCTACTTGTATCTTGTCCATATTTAATGTACCAGTAAATACAGAACCACTCATATCTAGTTGGTCGCCTATCTTTGCACCACATAAATTTACATCCTTAAATTTGGCTTCATCGCTCATAGCAAGAAGACCGCCTACCTGCAGTCCGTCCATGGTTAATTTACCCTCGAATTTACAGCCATTCATGTTTAGCGCATGCTTTATTACAGCACCACGAAGGGTTAATTCGGTGAAAGTGGATCTTACAAATGAAAGCGATTGAGTGCTCTCAAAATAAACTAATTTAACTTTTGAATCAAATCGTGAACCACCAAACCAAAGTTGGAGAGCAACAGTAGCATCTGTCAAAACTATTGTATCTGTAAACCATGCACCTATTATTCTCACACCGCGATGGGTTAATGCACAACGATAAGAATCATCAAAAAGAATAACTTGCAGAAAATCGGGAGTAAGTATTCGACTTTTCGGCCATTCGCCTGGTTCTCTAGGATCGAGTGTTCCGCCATAAGCCCTGCCTTCATTAAAGTTGGCTATTTCCCCTGTACTAATCTTACTCCATACCCATTTCTCTTGATCTGTCCAAGAGGAATGAGGCTCTACTTCGGAATGTTGTTTTTCTTGCATAGTAATATTCTAAAAAATTAACTCTTAAAAACAGCAAATTAAGAATGTCACAGGCCTTTTCTTTAACCCCACCCACAATTAATATTACTAAAGAATAGCAAGGTTTTGATTCCTCCACCTTGCAGTGATCACATATTACTATTAATCTACATTACTCGTTAAATCAGCTAATAAGGAGTCGACAAAAGCAATCACACAAGATAAATCATATCATATTCTTTATTGATATTTCTAAGCCTCCTTATAAGGACTCGAATTATATTTAGATAAATTGTCTTGGCTATACGATCGTTCTTTTTAAAAATGATATCTAAGTCAGAATTTGCTATTTTTACAAGTTCACCTGGTTGGGTTGCAATTATTGAGGCTGATGATGGTTTTGAGTCAATAAGAGAATATTCACCAAAGAAGCCACCTACGTTCTTTATGGCTAATTTTACTGTTTGGAGTCTTTGTTTCTGTTTAGGAAGCAAAACTTCCGCTTGCCCTTTGATTATTATATAGAGCTCTGAAACAATTTGACCTTCTTTTATCAAGGTATCTGTTTCCTTGAACTCTACTTTTTGACAGTAACGATAAAGTTTTTTTAAATCTTCTATTGTAAGTCCGTTAAACAATTCAGAGTTTGATAGAATATGTAACGTTTTGTTTTCAGACATATTTCATTCCTTCTCAGAATTTCTTAGCTGCTTGTTTCTATCAATGCACATCCACCTACAAAAATATTTACAAGAATACTCACCGCAAATCCAAGTATCAAGATTATGACACCACACCAAAACATTTTAGGATATAGTATTGATGCTAAATAGATTTTATCCCCTTGATAAGCTCCTTCTGGATTCTTGCCTATAGAAAAAGCTATCATTAAGCTGCCAATTAAATTTAATATTAGACCAAAGTTCATTATTAGCCAGTTATCCATGACATAATTAGGACAAGATTTAGGAGGGGTTGTATCAATAACAAGAACAGGTGGTCGAAATGTAATCCCAGTACCTACTGGGTCTCTACTAACCATGACCATCGACAGATTTCCATCCAAAAGGTCTGTAGAATAGTCGTATGCAGACAAGTCCCACTGGGTCATAAGCGTGTTAGTAAATTCGACTGACCCTAAAAGGTCATTGAAATCAGGTTTGTTGTTACAAGTGAGAGAGGCTTCATCCCAAGAGTCGTCTGAAACATGGTGGATGTCTATCCAAAAGGGACTATGATATTGTGAACCGCTCCATTTTTTTGCGGTCAGTACCATGGAAGTAATGACTTCTAAGTTGCTAATCCCAGATAAGTCATACTTCATATAACCTCTGTGTTCCCCATAACTATAATTCCAAACTCCCACCTGCCCTCCTAAAACGGTATCAGGACTTCTGCTGTCTGGGTTACCAATATCAACAGGCGCTATTGTGTAGGTTAATGCAGACACTTCTTTTGTTACGGAAGTAATTAGCAAAGCCGTAGAACTGAAAAGTACGAAAATAGTAACAAGAAATAGTTTTCGCATGATACACCTCTTTTACATGCAATATTAAATAAAAGTCCTGCCTGTAAGAAGGAATGTTTATCTATTCGACTAACACTTGGAATAACACTTATTCTCATTCTTCCCACAATCCCCTCTTCCTCTCCCTTGCCTGTTTATATGCTCTTAAAAACCTGTCCTGATACTTTACATTAGGTGGTATAGTCATAACATTAGCATAGCCAGCCTTTACGATTTCTTCATTTAACATCTTGCCATTTGAAAGATAGACATAACCTAATAATCTTATATTAGGCTTTTCCTGCTTTCCAAACATGACCACATTTTAGACAGGTAATTTTAAGTTTTCCGGAACCAATAAATCCCGCAAGCAAACCAATTCCGCCCGTCAAAACACCGCCAATAGCAGCTTTCCCTGGCCCGAACCCTTGTTTATTTGCTGTTAATTGTGCTGAACCACATTTTGGACATTTAATTGGGTCTTCTTCTTTAGGGGGTGTATGTGGATTCGGTGTATGTGGATTCGTAGTTCCACAACTAGGACACTTTTCAGCACCTGTAGATTTATCACGGTAAAAAAAGACTACCACTCCACATTTCTGGCACTTTTGCGCTGACATAATTTATTCCTACTTTTCTAAAAAATTCTATTATATTTATTTGCTATTAGCCGTTTTCTTGCTTATTAAAACATTAAAATGTCAAAATAATGATTATTTTAATCTTCCCACAATCCC
>JAZGCJ010000123.1:0-9132 GCA_036476895.1 Thermodesulfobacteriota bacterium | reverse complement strand
TCAGCATGGTATGAGCTTCTTACCAAAGGACCTGCCTCGATGTGTGGAATTCCAATCACCGCCTCTCCATATTTCTTTAGGGATTCGAATTCAACGGGGTGGTAAAACTTAGAAACGGGAATATGGTCTTTGGTTGGTTGCAGGTATTGTCCTATGGTAACAATATCGCATCCTACATCGTGTAAATCCTGTAATGTTTCGAGAATTTCATCTTCATTCTCTCCAAGTCCCACCATAATTCCCGATTTGGTTAAAATACCGCTATGACCTGTTAATTTGCTTTGTTCTAAAACTTTTAGAGACCATTCGTATCTTGCCTGCGGTCTTACGGCCCTTGTTTTTCCTGAGGTTGCTTTTTGAGGTAAACGATAAAGTCTAGGAACCGTTTCAATATTATGATTCAAGATATCCGGTTCTGACCTGAGTACCTCTTTAAGGGCATCCAAATCGGCTTTAAAATCAGGAATCAAAACCTCAACAGTTATCTCTGGATTATTCTCCCTTACCTTTTTTATCGTTTCAGCGAATATACAAGCGCTTTCGTAATTTTTATCATCCCGGTTTACAGAGGTTATTACAATGTGATTGATATACGCATTGTTTAGGACAAGTTTTTCAACAGCTTCCGATACCCTTTTTGGCTCTTCCCAGTCCAATTCCCCACCCCTTCCGGTTTTCACATGACAAAAGCCACAGCTTCTTGTACATGTATCTCCCAGTATCATAAAAGTTAATGTTCCTGCTCCCCAGCATTCTCCAATATTGGGGCACATGGCCTCCTCACACACTGTATGAAGGTTCATTTGTCTCATCAGGGATTTTAGGTGTTTGTAGTTTGGGCTGTTAGGAAGTTTAGCCTTAATCCAATTAGGTTTCTTTGAGACTTGTTGAATCATTATTAATTAATATTCTATAAGTATAATGTAAATTGTTTTGACTATGTGGATTAAGAACCTTCTGGACTAGAAAAAGCAGAACCCGAAACTTGTTCGCTTGAAGACGATATATTTAAATCTTGGATTTGATTTTCTAATTCTCTAATTTTTTTATCCCTTTTCTTTATTTGTGATTTGCCCGATATGGAATGAAATGCTCCCCATATTAAGGCCAATATTCCACCTGCGAAAAATGAAACAAGTATTATAGCAAAGTTCATGGCTAGATATGGGCCAATTTTATAAAATTTCAGATCTAGACCGAGTTCAAATTTTTGTGCAAAAACGGCTTGATTTTGGAAAATAAAGGTAGCAATCAATGCTATTATGATCAGTAATAAGATTATTTTTATTATCCTCATTATCACACCTCTCAAAAGATTTGTAGTTGAATATATAGGTTATTACAATTTTTTCAAGATTGCTACTTTATTTATAAGTTGGTTAGGTAGTAAAGGCCAAATTTTACCTTTATAGGGAATTTAGTTAGTTCTCCCAGGTTAGTTTTTGAAAATAGCAATTCTAGAAGCTGACTTCTTTTCTTTGGAAAATATATTACATCTGGTTCTTCTCCAAGCCCGCCTAATTTTCCAGCTTCGGAGATAGCATCTGATATTGAACCGATTTCATCGATTAGCTTTAGTTTTTTGGCTTGTTCACCCGTAAATATCTTTCCATCAGATATTAGGTCTAATTCCGGTTCTTTTATATCTCGAGCATCAGATACGGCTTGTCTAAATTGATCATAGACATTATCTATAAGTTCTTGAATATACTCTCTATCTGCTTCGTTCATCTCTCTGAATGGAGAACCAACGTCTTTATATTGCCCGCTTTTTATTACTTCCACATCCACCTTTGCCCAGTCTAAAAGTTGTCCATAATTGACAAACTGAGCAATTACACCGATGCTACCAGTGATAGAACCGGGATTAGCATAGATCTTCTGAGTGCCAACTGCTATATAGTAACCTCCTGATGCACCAACCGTTCCAATACTTGATATGACAGGAATTGTTTCATTTAGTGATTTTAATTCTTCATAAATTTCCTGGGAAGGAGCAACTGCTCCTCCCGGAGAGTCAATTCTTACAACAACTGCCTTAAAATTGTCATCTTCTTTTATTTTCTTAATACTTTCAAGATAAATTTGTGAATCGAGAATTACGCCTTCGATTTTTAGAACTGCTACTTTATCACCGGGTGAAATACCGTCCATACCGGACAATAGGAGACCGGAACCCACACCTGCCATGAATGTAAAAAATAAAACTATCAGTAAAATTATTGTTATTAATACAGTTCTCAAAATTCTAACCTATTACTCGTTTAGAGACTTAAGCTTGTCTCCTAAGATATCTCCTAGTGTTAGGTTTGCTTCACCTTGATTCGTCATAAAGTTTGAAATTATATCTTTTTCAAGCTTCTGCTCAAGCTTTTTTATACTGAGGTTTATTTGACGCTTATTTTTGTTAAACCCGGTTACAAGAGCGGTAATATCGTCATCAATTTTAAAATTGTCCAGATCCTTTTTTTGCAAATCATTTGATATTTCACTTGCCCTGATGAAACCACTTATATCATCATTGAGCTTAACTATAATAGCCCGGTCATTAACCTCTTTTATTTTCCCTTTCAGGGAGGTTTCATTCGGGGTGTAATTGGCAGTTGCATATTGCCAAGGATCTACGGTTAATTGCTTTATACCAAGTGAAATTCTTTCATTTTTTGGATCAACATCCAAGACAGCAACCTCAATCTTATCGTTGATTTTGCAATTATCTGTTGGATTTACGCGGCCTTTCCAGGAAATGTTGTCGGGCCGTACCAAGCCTACTAAATTTTCCCCGACTTCAACAAAGATTCCTCTATTATTAACATTTTTAATTTCCCCGGTTATCTTTGATCCTTTTTTATTTTGTTCTCTAAATATTTCCCATGGGCTGGGAGCTATTTTTTTAAGGCTTAGAGATATACGTTTTCTTTCTTTATCTACATCCAAAACAACTGCTTCAACGCTGGTATTTTTGCTCAATACTTCCTTGGGGTGAGAGAAATTTTTTATCCAGGTAATTTCAGATAAATGGGCCAATCCTTCAATTCCTGCTTCTAACTCTATAAAAGCACCAAAATCTGTTATTGAAACAACCCGACCTTCTATTTTTTGACCTGGTTGATATTTTTCTACAATTGTACTCCAGGGATCCACTGTCACTTGTTTGCGACCTAGTGTTACTCGGTAAGGCTCTTCAATTTTAAGAACAACTACTTCTAATTCTTGATTTTCTGAAACAACATCCTTAGGATGCCGAATTCTTCCCCAAGATAATTCCCCAATCGGGATAAAACCTTCCAGACCTCCAATATCTACAAATACACCTGAATCGATTATTTTTACTATCTGGCCTGAAATTACGTTTCCTTCTTCAAGGTTAGAAAGAGTCTCTTTCCTCTTGGTTTCTCTTTCTTCCTCCAAATGAACCCTGCGGGAAATTACTACGTTGTCTTTTTTAAAAGTTATAATTCTTGCTTCAAGGCTAGTACCTACGATTTTATCTGGATTTTTTAAGGGTCTGAAATCAACTTGGGAGCCCGGCAAGAATGCTTTAATAGTTATATCTTTTCCGATATCAGCTAAAAAACCGCCTTTGATTCTATCTAGAATCTTAACATTCATTTTTTCATTTGATTCAAATATCTCTCGAAGACGTGAATTCTCTTTCGATAAAAGGGCCTTCTCCTTAGAGAGTATTGGAGGGCCAGCTCTATTCCAATTTTCCAGAATTACTTCAACTTTATCACCTATACTGATATTAAAGTCGCCATCTTTTGTAATAAATTCAGATTTCGGAACAATTCCCTCGGATTTATATCCGAAGTCTATAAAAACATCATCACCGTCTATTTGTACAATCGTTCCATTAACTATGTTTCCGATGAAAGGTATATTCATTTCATCATCTAGTAATTCCTGAAAGCTTTTGTCTTCTTGCATGTCCGCATCCTTGTGATCTGACAACTAGTTGTTGGTAAATTATACTATAATTGGCTGGAATAATAAGAATTTTTACAAATTGGATATTTTAAGGTTATAGATTAACAATATACTGTATTTTGGTTAACAGTGTAATTTTTCTACGACTCCTCCAAGATCTTTAAAACTTTATTTACTACTTCACCCAGATTTAGATCGGTAGTATCTATTATGACTGCATTGTCTGCCGGATGCAAGGGAGAATCTTTACGATCCATATCATTTGAGTCCCTCTCCTTCAACTCAGTTTCAATACTATCAAAGCTAATTTCCATGCCTTTTTCCCTAAATTCGTCCCACCTACGCTTGGCCCTGATACGAGGTGAAGCGTCCAGGTAAAATTTGTATTCAGCATTGGGAAATACATACGTTCCCATATCCCTTCCTTCTACAACAATATTTCTTCTCTTTGCAAACTCCTTCTGCTTTTCTACTAGAACTTCTCTGACTTGTCTAATTTTAGCGATTTCCGATGCTGATATGGATATGTCCGGGGTACGTATTAGATCACTAACATCTTTGTTATCTAATAATACTTTTGTAATTCCGGAGGGGGATTTATTAAAATCGATTTTTGACTTTGCGAGCAGTTCTACAAGTTTACTTTGGTTATTAAGATCTATTGAATTTCTTTTTGCAATAAGAGCAGCACACCTGTACATTGCACCTGTATCTAGGAATTCAAAGTTGATTTTATCCGCAATTGATTTTGCAACACTACTTTTCCCTGCCCCTGAGGGCCCATCGATTGTGATAATCACCGTGTCTAAGAACCTATGTCATAAAAATTGGATTTTAATTACTGAGTTTATCTAGTGTATCAAAAAAATCCGGATAAGAGATGGAGATACACTCGGCATTATTTATGGTAGTTGTATTATTTGCTTTTGTCGCTGCTATCGCTAAGGACATAGCAATACGGTGGTCACCCCAACTATCGCATTCTGATCCATTTAGATTCTCAGTGCCGTTAATTATCATTCCGTCTTCGGCTTCTTTTATATCTGCACCCATTTTGTTTAGTTCGGTGGTAATAGCCCGTATTCTGTCTGTTTCTTTAACCCGGAGTTCCTTGGCATTTTTTATTGTTGTTCTTCCTTCGGCAAAACATGCTGCAACCGCTATTATTGGGAGTTCGTCTATTGATTTGGGTATAATATCACCAGAGATTTCGATTCCCTTTAAATCACTGGATTTCACAATTATATCACCGACAGGTTCACCGCAAATTTCCCTTCGGTTTAAAACTTCTATATTTCCTCCCATTTGGGTTAATATTTCCAAAGCCCCGGTCCTAAGTTTATTGACCCCAACGTTTTCAATCAGAACTTCAGAGTTTTTATTTATTAATGCTGCCACAATGAAAAAGGCGGCAGATGATATATCCGATGGAACAGACATTTTGAACGATTTTAATTCATTAACCTTTTCAATTCTTACAAAATTATCTTCGGTCTTAATATTAGCCCCAAGATACGATAACATCCGTTCTGTGTGGTCCCTCGATTTCTGGGGCTCAATTACTTCGGTTTTACCGTTTGCATAAAGCCCGGCCAAAAGAATCGCCGATTTTACCTGGGCACTTGCAACAGGTTGTTCATATTTAATACCCTTCAGATCTGTGCCTATTATTGAGATTGGCAGCTTGTTAGAGTCATCTCTTCCGGAAATTTGACCGTCCATAAGCCTGATGGGTTTTATAACCCTGTGCATAGGTCTTGTTCTTAAGTACCTGTCTCCTGTTATGATTGAGAAAAAATTCTGCGCACTCAGCAATCCGGTTAATAGTCTCGCGGTTGTTCCGGAATTACCAGCGTTTATAACATCAACCGGTTCGCTAAGGCCATACAACCCTTTACCATCAATTTGTACTTTATTGGCTTTAATATTTATAGAAATACCAAGGGCTTTCATTGCATTTACCGTTGAGACGGTATCATCTGATTTTAGAAAACCTTCTATAGTTGTTTTTCCTTTAGAAATTGAACCTAAAATTATGGACCTGTGAGAGATAGACTTATCCCCGGGTGGAGTGAATTGGCCGTTTAGTCTAAAGTTGTAACCAACGCTCATTGTTTTCTTTTTCATTGATCTTAAAATTAACATCTGTGCATTTTCGACTCAAGGTAAAAATTAATGATCAATTATTGTTTTAAAATGGGTAATAAAATTTGTAATAATAAGTTAAATTTAACATGATTAAAATCAAATTGAATTTTTTATTCCTGTTTAATTCATAATGGAAAGATGAGAATCCGCCTATTTATATATCTGATTTTGCTTTTATTTGTTATGCAAAATTATTCAATGGCCGAGATATGTAAAGAGTGGAGTGCACCAAAAAAAATAGGATTATTAGATAAAAATATTTTACCCGAAGCAAGTGGTATAGCTTTGTCTAAAAAATATTCTGATCGATTGTACCATGTAAACGATTCTGGCAACGGTTCTTATTTTTACATAACTGACTCAAAAGGTAGGAATCCAAGGAAGATTTTAATAAAAGGCTATAATTCGAAGGGATTAGATTTTGAAGATATAAGCACTGGGCCATGCTTTTTTGGGGATGAATGTATTTTTATAGGTGATATAGGTGATAACGGGCTAAGCAGGGAATTTATAGAGGTAATTATAATAAAAGAGTCGGATGACTTTGGAAATTCTGTAAAGCCGGATAAGAGAATTAAAATAAAGTATCCGGATGGGCCGCACAATGCTGAGGGACTGGCGGTTCATCCCAATGGAGATTTGTATATAGTAACTAAAGAAGCCGATCTGGAAAACTTCAAAGCATATCCATCAAAAGTTTACAGGCTTAGCGGAGGGAGTATATGGAGGGGAAATAGTGAGTATTATAAGCCACAGCATATTGGGAACATAGATTTAAGTAAATTGGAAGATAATAGTTTGCTTATACTGGGACAAGTCCTAACCGGTTTTGATATATCTGATTGCGGAAAAAGATTTTTAGTTTTAACCTATATAAATGCGTTTGAGTTTGATGTTGACCTAAGCAAAGTAAGCGGGGGAGAAAATCTTAAGGAGGGGAGAATAAAAGTTATTAACCTGGTTCCCCTGTCCCAGCAGGAGAGCATATCGTATATAAATAATTCAAAAGCATTCATATATGATACTGAATACATTGATGAAGAGCAGAAAATTATGAGAGTAGATTGTATGGATTAATCAATCTAACAAAAGGGATAAGATAATTGGTGTGGTAATAATTGAAATAACGGTACCTGCCAGGATTATTGATGCTACGGTTTGAGAGTCTTTTAAATATTTCTCCGCTAGAACAAAATTGAAGATTGCTGGCGGCATTGCTGCCTGGAGTATGAATACGTTAGCAGTGATTTCATCGAAATCGAGCAAGTAATGAATTAAAATTCCGATTGCCAGTCCAAAGAATATTCTTGCTCCTCCAAAGAGAACTGATAATCTAAAATTTATCCATTTTAACTCGCAAAGCTTATAACCAAGTGCGAAAATCATAACGGGTATACTTGCTTGGCCCAGTAGGTCTACAGAGCGGTCAAGTATCAATGGCATATCGGTGTTTGAAATGTTTAAATAAATTCCTAGCAGCGCCGAATAAATTAAAGGGAGTTTAAATAACTCAAATCTATTTTTGTCATAATTTAAAATTGAGATTCCCAAAGAATAATGAAGTATTGTTGTCGAGGCCATATAAAGGATTCCAATTGTAAATCCCGCCTCCCCGAAGGCGAATAAAACCAGAGGAAGTCCCATATTCCCCGTGTTAGCAAATAGTACGGGCGGGACGTAGATTTTTACTGAGAGCTTAAGATATCTAACAATTGGATAAATGACTGCAAGTGATATCAAAACTAGTAGGATTACACCAAGGAACATTTTCAATATTAATGATATTTCGATAGGGTCTTTGGTAAGGGAGGACAGAATCAGGCATGGTGTTGCCAGATAGATGACAAAATCGTTTATAGATTTTAAATCTATCTTCTTGAATTTGCCAAACAAATAACCTAAAAATGTAATTAGGAAAACGGGTAATACTATATTAATTATATCTATAGAAATATTTTTGTACTCCTTTGACCCGAATAAGTTTAATTAATGTTTATTCAATATAAGAGATTTATTAGAATTATTAAAATACAAAATTTAGTAAGGGATTCAAAATGTGGCTATTTAAGACCTATTCTTTGTGGGGACAGCTATTTGCAAGAATAGCCTTAGGACTAATTTTCATTTCTCATGGGGCTCAAAAGATATTTGGGTTATTTGGGGGACATGGTTGGAGTGCTACTGTTGAGGGGTTTGAAAAAACCCTTGGAATTCCACCTATTATGGCAATAATTACACAATTTTTTGGTGGGGTTGCAGCCCTCCTAGGCTTGTTTACCAGGATAGCGGCGCTTGGACTTGCAATTACTATTGGAGATGCAATTACACATGCTCATTTTCAAAATGGATTCTTTTTACAAATGAGCTGTGAAGGAAATTGCCTTCATGGAATTGAATATAATCTCTCGTTACTGGCACTTTCTTTGTCATTGGTATTCTTAGGCGGGGGGAATTTTTCTATGTATAAGACTATTTTGAATATGTAGTATACTTACAGTTTCACAACTGCAGATCCCCAGGTGAACCCGGCACCAAAAACTGAGAATAATATTGTATCGCCTTCTTTTGCTTTTCCAGATCTTATAGCTTCATCAAGGGCAAGCGGTACCGAGGCAGATGAAGTGTTGCCGTATTTTTCCAGATTGCTGAAAATCTTATCTGATGAAATTCCCAGACGCTTTCTTAATACTTCTAAAATTCTTGAGTTTGCTTGATGGGGAATAAAAAGATCAATATCCTCATGAGAAATTCCTGCTTTTTCTAATGCTTCAATTGTCGAGGATTCCATCATTTTAACTGCAACTTTGAAAACGTCGTTTCCTTTCATTTTTAAGAAATGAGCACGATCTTTTAAACTTTGCTCAGATGCTGGCATCCTTGAACCACCCCCCGGCATATGAAGAAGTTCACCAGCACTGCCGTCTGCAGAAATCTTTATTGATAGTATTCCAGGGGTCTTGGATTTAGAAATTACTGCTGCACCTGCGCCATCACCGAACAAGATGCAAGTGGTCCTGTCTTCGTAATCAAGGATTTTAGATATTACTTCAGTGC
>JAZGCJ010000122.1:0-15462 GCA_036476895.1 Thermodesulfobacteriota bacterium | reverse complement strand
CGTCCTCCCATGTTATCTGGAGAGCTGTATCACTAAAATCTATAATCTCGAGGGGTATGTATTTCATTTTCTCGCCTCATCAGTTTAACATTTTACCAGGATGTAATGTAAACTCTAAAAATATAAAAAAATTATTCTTCAAGTGCTTTGAGTAATAAAGCTTTGAAGTTTGACACCTCTTAACACTTAACTGTATAATCGTTATTAATTATATGGAGCAAGATGCTGTATCCGCTTTAGTTGATTGGATTAAAGATTCTCAAAAGATAGTTGTTCTGGCTGGAGCCGAACTGTCCATTGAGTCTGGATTACCTGATTTCTCAGACACTAGATTAAATCCTAATATTAGGGAGTTCAGATCTGACAGGCAAGTAAGAGCGGACTATTGGAAGAAACTCAGGGATATATATCCAATATTACAGAATGCGGAACCTAATCCTGCACATATTGCACTTGCAGAGCTGGAATTTATTTCTAGTTTAGATTGCATATTAACACAATCTACCGATGGTTTACACCATAAAGCAGGTAATTCTCAGGTTATTGAACTAAATAGTTCCATGTTATGGGTAAACTGTACAAAATGCGGCAAGGATTACTCAATAAATGAAATAATTGATATAATTGAAAAGGGTGAAGATGTCCCAAAATGTAATGATTGTGGAAACGATGTTTTAAAGCCTCCGATTTCTTTCCCCGGACAGCCTCCGCCACACTGGGAAGCAAGAGAGGCTTGGATCAGACTTCACCATTCAGATCTATTTCTTATAGTGGGGGCAAGTTTGGAATATGAACCCGCGGCATCATATCCATTTTTAGCCAAGGAAAGAGGAGCAAAAGTTGCTATAATTAGTGAAAGCCCTGGTCCGGCAGATGAATATGTTGATGCTGTGATTTACGGCAAACCAAGCATTGTTCTACCACATATAGTTAGTAAGATAAAAGAGGGCACTATGGTGTCATAATATTTTTTATTCATGATTATAAAAACAGTGCTCCTTTTAGCTTAATATTGATCTTATTAGATGAGTAAGATGGCACAGGAAAAAACCTCTCCGGATTCTAAAATCACACAGTATGTATCTAATGTGGATCGTGATGTTTATACAGTTAGTAATATTCCCGAAGAGGTTATAGCTGTAATTTTCGCATATGTCAGCAGAAGTCCAAAGAGCTTCAGGGATAATATAGGTGTAGTTATTGAAGAGGAGCAATTAGGGCAGGAAAGGGCTTCAAAATTTCATGAAAAGTGGGTTCTTAACTACGGCCATGCATCTGTAGCGGAACATGCAACCGTACACATAGGCATTGAAAGGGTTTCAAGACTGTTTTCATCGGTGCTTGAGCTTTCAAACGAATTTCTTTCATTTACCGAGTATTCTCAAAGGTATCAAAAGCCTGTTAAGGGAGATTTTTATATTCCCGGGGAGTTGTACACCGAAAAATCCCTGTTAAATGAATATATTGAATTGAATAATTATCAATACGATGTTTACTCTAAGCTGAATGATATATTGTTTTCTTACCTGAAAAACACTTTCCCGGTACCCGATGGCAAAGAGGAGAAACCACATTACAGAGCACTTGAGAAGATAGCTTTTGAGGATGCAAGGTATGCTCTCGGATTGGCCACCTATACAAATCTTGGTATGACTGCAAATGCAAGGGCCATAGAAGATTGCCTTACCAAACTTTTATCAAGCAAATACCCCGAGGTTAGGAAGAGGGCAGCCGAGATCAAGGAAGAGGTTCGATTTTCTGTTCCGACTTTGGTTAAATATGCAGACGAGAATGAATATTTAAAAAATGTTTCGGAAGAATTCGGGAAATTCACTCTTGAAGGAATTAGTGATGATCTAAATAATTTATCCGGTCAAAATGTAGAATTAATTCACTGGACTGGCATGGGATGCCCGGATCCTGAGGATTTTGCCCTTAGAATGATGGTTAAGGCAATTCTATTTGAACATTCTCATAGATCCTACAAAGAGATTAGTGATTTTGTCGATAATTTGTCATTTGATGAGGTCTTATCAAATTTACATAAGGCTATAGATTGCATTAACAAATATGATAACCCGGTAAATGCGTTTAAGTATATAAAATACGAGGCGGAATTTATAATAAGCGAGGCATGCTGGCATCAACTTCTGCGTCATAGGAAAATTGACTGGGTTTATCAGGAACCCTCAATTTATTCAGGTGTAACAATTCCACCGAATATAAACAGTGCGGATGCTGGTCATCTCCTATGTGATGTTATTGAGAGGAGTGAACTCCTATATGAAAATTTAAAGAATGAGGGCATGGAGGAAGTGGCAGAATATGTTGTTACAAATGCCCATAACAGAAGAGTTATAGGTAGTTTCGATCTATGGGAATTATACCATTTAATTAATCTGAGGATGTCTGAGGGAGCACAATGGGATATTAAGAATGTGACAAATCAGTTGTCTGAGATTATTAAAGGTTGGCATCCCAGATTAGTCGAGCCCGCATTAAAAAGAGTAACTATTTGAAGCTATGAAATATTCAAAATGCAATCATTGTGATTATGAAATACCTTTTGAGACTAATACTTGTCCGAATTGCGGAAAATCGATTGGGATTCAAATCGGAGGTATAAAGGGGTTACTTACAAGAATTATGTTAATAATTATAGCAATATACATATTTCTTTCTGCTGTAAGTTATTTCTGAGTTTTAACAATATATATTGGGAAAATCATTTTTAAATGGCTAATACGGAACATGTAGAGATTTTAAAAAGAGGGGTTGAATACTGGAATAATTGGAGAAAAGAGAATCCGGACATCACTCCGGATCTGTCATGGGCCACACTGACCGGTTTAAAGCTTGATCATATTAACCTTCATGGAACAAATCTAAAATTAGCATTCTGTAGAGAGTGCTCATTCAGGTCTGCTGATCTTAAAAGTGCTAATCTATATGGTACTAATTTTCAGAATGCTTCTATGGAGGGTGCCAACCTGGAAGATTCAATATTAGAAGGTGCCCATCTGGTAAATACTAATCTGAGCGGTGCCAACCTTAGGGGTTCAAACATTAATCTTGCAAACTTAACTGGTGCAATTCTCAGTGACTGTGATCTGTTATCCGTAATAAAGCTGAGTGTAGATCAACTAACTACTGTTAAATCTCTCTACATGTCTAAAATAGACCCTTCCTTATCCGATAAACTTGAGAAGGATTATCCGTATTTATTTGATAGAGCATTACAACTATAAATTTATAAATACATTTTGGCATAAACACAATAGTTATGGAACATTACCCTTCTTTTCAAGATTTAATAAAGGGCCAAATTTATTCGGTATCTGAATTGAACCAGAGGATCAAGGATGCTTTGGAATTGGAATTTGAGTATCAATATGTATGGTTGCAGGGTGAGATTTCTAATTTTAAAGAGAATTATGCAAGCGGGCATTGGTATTTTTCATTGAAGGATGATAAATCCCAGGTTTCGGCAGTATGTTTTAAATGGGCTAATCAATATATTAAATTTATACCAGAAAATGGAATGGAGGTGGTTTGCTGCGGACAGATAAGTGTTTATGAGAAACAGGGTGTGTACCAGATTAATGTTCGATATATTGAGCCGAAGGGGGTTGGAGCTCAAGCCCTGGCTTTAGAACAGCTAAAGGAAAAACTCCTGGCAGAAGGTCTATTCGACCCTGGACGAAAACGTCCCATTCCTTTTCTGCCCCAGAGGATTGGCATTGTAACTTCCCCAACCGGGGCTGCTATTAAAGATATTTTAAATGTTTTGGAAAGAAGATTCCCAAATCTTGAGGTATACATTTCACCGGCTCGTGTGCAGGGGGATGAAGCTCCCAAAGAGATTGTAAACGCCCTATCGTTACTTTATGAAAGAAAGGATCTGGATTTAATAATTGTTGCAAGGGGAGGCGGTTCAAAGGAGGATTTATGGGCGTTTAATGAAGAGATTGTTGTAAGAAAAATTGCAGATTCCACCGTTCCCCTGATATCCGCTATAGGGCATGAGATTGATATTACCATTTCGGATCTGGTTTCTGATCTGAGGGCCTCAACCCCTTCTGTTGCAGCTGAGTTAGCAGTTAGGGAAAAGGAGTTATTAGAAAAGGAGATTTTTGAAATGCAGAGTAATATAAATCTTGCCCTGATAAATAAAATTGAAAATCTTAGTGAAGAAATTGATCAATATTTCAATGATATGACACAGTTGGTTGAAATAAAAATGGAATTAGCCGATTCAGAACTTAGTCTATTGTCCGGGAAATTGGATGTATTGAGTCCCCTGAAGGTTTTAAAAAGGGGATACAGTATTACTTACAGGCTTCCGCAAAATGAGGTTGTTATAAGTTCACGGCAACTGAAAGTTGGGGATGACCTGAGAGTAAAATTTAAAACTGGTGAGACTATATGTTCCGTTAAAGAGACTAAAAGTTAGTTCAATTAATCATTAGCTCGGGCAATTCTATAATTTCGATACCAGCTTCGGATAATATATCATTAGTATACTTATTGGGCTTTATATCTGTCACTAAATGTTTAATCCTGTTTCCTAAAGAGATTTTAAGACTTTTGGGGTCTAGATCATGACCAGTCCTGGATTTAATCTCTGAGATCTTATTCTCTATTCCATTCTTTGAATCGTATAAAATTGTAGGTTTTAATTCTCTAATATCTCTATAAAAATCACTATAAGATTCTGCAATAGCAGATCTGCATCCGTTGTATAATGTTATTAAGTTAACCAGCTTATCAAAGGGAGTTGAATAGAGCAGGCAGGAGTATGATTGATCTTCAATGGTCATGAATTTTAGCTTTTCTGAGTTTGATTCTAAAGAATTTAATATTTTTTTGTGAGACCATTCGACTATGTCCGATTTGCTCTTACCGTTCGATTTTAAGAAAATTCCACTGATTGAGTCTGGATTTATTTGATCGGCTCTGGTGTTAAGTTCATCCTTGATTTTTTTTAATTTAAGAAATCCGATTTTTACTACAAATTTATAGCTCACTACCCTTTTATCAGCCGATTTCTGGGGATCGTCAAGAATTATTATTTTTTTTATAAAATCTAACTCTTCAAGCTGATTTGAAATGGACTCTAAACCCTCGTATTTATCTAAGATTATTAATTTGGGTTTTAGTTTGCTAATTGTTTCAATGTTGTTTTTGAATTCTTCGTACTCAGTTGAGAATATGTTTGAGACTCCTAAGCTATTGAGAGCCAGAGTAAAGTAAAAGCATTCAAGTGTGTTGGGTGAAATAATTAATGATTTGTCTTCTGGATTAAGGCCTTCCTCAAAGAAAAATGATGCAATACTCTTTATCTCACTATCGAAATCAAGCCAGGTTATTTGTTTCCAGCTCCAGCCGTCCCTTTTTTGGTAAAGCAGCTTATTAGAGTATTTTTTTACCTGTTTGTTTATAAGCTCATTTATTGTTGAAGGCTTCATTAGAAAATAAATTATGGGTATTATTCTACTAGAGATATTTAATATACTACAATTTTAGAGCAATGGAACCATGGAAAGGAAAGATATTGTTACAAGTGACAAGAGTGAATTGAGACTTAATGCCGATAACATTGTTAGAAAAATCAGGTCGAATGGCCACGAGGCATTTTTTGTTGGCGGATGTGTGAGGGACTTGTTGATGACCACTGAGCCGAAAGAATACGATATCACTACCAACGCGAAACCCGAAGAAATTTCTAAAATCTTTAAAAAGACAATTCCAATAGGTGAAAATTTTGGTGTTGTACTGGTGCTTTACAATGGTTTTCAGTTTGAAGTTGCCACTTATAGAAAAGACCTGGGATACTCAGATGGCAGGCATCCGGATGAGGTTGAATACACTAAAAGTGTTCAGGAAGATGTGCTTAGAAGGGATTTTACAATTAATGGAATGTTGCTCGATCCCATGCAGGGTCGTTTAATCGACTATGTTGGAGGAAAAGATGATATAGAAAGGGGAATTATCCGGACAATTGGAGAACCACATAATAGGTTTGAAGAGGACAAATTACGTATGTTAAGGGCGGTTAGGTTTTCTGCAAGGTTTAAGTTTAAAATTGATCGTGGAACTTCTGATGCAATAGTAAAAAATTGCTCCAAGATAAATGATGTAAGTCCTGAAAGGATTAGAGATGAAATAATCAAAATAATAACACAAGACAATCCTGGACCGGGAGTTACCCTACTTAGTAAATTGGGTCTCTTAAAGGAGGTTCTTCCAGATGTGGAAGCCATGCAAGGAGTTAAACAACCAGAGGAATTTCATCCTGAAGGAGATGTTTTTTTACATACGTGTCTTGTCCTCGACAAACTTTTTGAAAATACCAATGGTAATTATTCTCAAGAACTTGCGATGGGTGCGCTATTGCACGATGTAGGAAAACCCCCTACGTTTACCGTGTCCGATAGAATCAGGTTTAACGCCCATGACAGGGTGGGGGCTGATATGTCAAGGTATATATGCAGAGGGTTAAGACTCTCCAATAAACAGATTGACAGGATTTATAGTCTGATTAAGGAACATCTAAGGTTTAAAGATGTATTCAAAATGAGAAAAAGTACCCTGAAGAGATTCTTAGCCACACCTTATTTCCATGAGCACTTGGAGCTTCATCGGGCTGATTGTTTAGCCAGCCATGGGATGCTAGATGCTTATAAACTTGTTTTGGAGAAGCTGGGTGAGTTGGAAGAGGAAGATATTAAACCAGTTCCGATCGTTACCGGGAAAGATTTAATCAGTTTAGGTTACACACCGGGTCCGATATTCTCGGATATCCTGGATTATTTAAATGAAGCCCAACTGGAGGGTATTATTAGCAATAAGGGAGAGGCCATAGATTATATATCAAGAAAATTCCCCCTGAATCAAGGAAAGGATTAATTGTAGATGCTTTCTTCAAAATCGGAATCTATTACCCATGTCTTATTTTGCTTAATCCACTTGTTTTCGACTATGATGGTTTTTTCAGATACTGAAGGGTATTTATAGTATCTCAGTAAGACCTTAATAATACATTCCGTTGGTTCATCATCCAGCAATATTATCTCTTTAATCACATAGCTTGTAATATTCAGATCTTTTTCGTTTTTTAACACCATTTCATCAAATAAGGGTTTTTTGATCGGGTTAACGTAAAACCCCGCACCGTCATAGTCTTTCCACATAAGGTATTTATAAAAATTGGTAGTCGCCTCGTTAGGTGTTTCCTTGTTTTTATCTTTAAACAAGCCTGAATCTGCACAGCTACAGAGAATTAAAGCAATAATAAAAGCGTATTTTAAAATCCTCATATTATTTGAGTAAAATCTTTAAAAACATATTAGATATGGAACTTTATAGATTACGAGAGGAGGTGGTTATATCATCCTCCTCTCATCGTTGTTTAATTCTATATTTTCCCCTGAAGCAGGAATGCAATTAGAAGTGCATAAATAACGAGTGACTCGATTAGAGCAAGGCCGATAATCATAGGTGTTAATATGCTTGAACTGGCGCCGGGGTTTCTTGCTATACCTGTAAGTGCAGCTGCAGTTGCTCTTCCTTGACCTATTCCACCTCCACCGGCTGCAATACCTATTCCTATACCGGCTCCAAGCGCTAATCCGAGTTTAGTTAGTCCGCTAGCTGTACCATCTTCAGCAGCAAACACATCTGGAACAAACGCTGCAAATACCGCAACAATCACCATAGTTAGAATTGAGATTGCCTTTTTCATTCTGCTAACCTCCTTATCAGACTTAATTTGGGTTTATTTTTATTCAATTTCGGCTTCATGTGTTTCAGCTAATGCAATGTATATGGTTGAGAGAATCATAAATATAAATGCCTGTAAAAAAGAAACAAATATTCCAAGGCCTATAAATATAGCTGGAATTATCAGATGAACAAGGTTTGTAAATACTCCTATTATCAAATGGTCTCCTGTAATATTCATGAATAACCTTAGTGAAAGAGAAACAGGGCGAACAAGATGACTTATGATTTCTATAATAAACATCAATGGAGCAAGATATATGATGGGTCCGGCAAAATGCTTTAGATATGTAAGGCCATTTTCTTTAAAACCGTAGTAGTTATACATAACAAAGATAACAATTGCACAAGCTACAGGTGTATTGAAATTACCTGTAGGTGGTTGAAAGCCAGGGATAATTCCTAATAGATTTGCAAAAAGTATATAGTAGAACGAACCTGCAAGGAGTGGAAAATATTTCCTAGCCTTTTCTTGTGAACCCATGACATTTGTAATGGTATTTAATAGGAAATCTATTGTTAGAATTTCGTATATTGTTCTAAGAGAAAATTTGGTTTCAGGAAGTATTGCATTTTCGTTCGATAGTTTACTCTTTACGACCTTTCCTGTGTAAGCTAAAAATAGAACGACAAGAATAGACCCGATTATATAATCGTATTTTCCTAAACCTATGAGTGTGAACCAGCTAAAGTGAGCCATCCAAATTACCTCTCAAACCTTGTCCTATGATTACAATTAAGATCCCAGTAACGCCTATAAAGAAACCATAAATATTTATTTTTGCAAATATTATTAAACTAGCCACAATCAATACAAAGATCAGGAGTTTTATGAAAAATGCCAATATAATAAAAACCGTTGATGGCGCTCTTTTGAATATCGTATTAACAAGAAATTTGATAGCGATAAAATCTAAGATAAAGAGAACTCCACCTAAACCTGCCCCTAAAGCAAGGTTATTATATCCCAGGAGGATATTTGCTATTACGATTATTGCGGTAACAATTAGGCCTAATTTTTCAATAACACCTAATATTTGAAATTTGCTTTCGGGGGTAATGTCATCTGCCATTATATCTTTTTAAAATCCTTAATAAGATGATTAAGCCTGCAATTAGGCCTATTACAATCCCAACGAGTGCAAATACTGGAGTGGATAGATTTAACTTTTCATCCGCGTAGCTGCCTATCAATAGTCCAATAACTACAGAGCTTGCAAGCTCGAAACCGACAGCAAGGAATAGTAGCCAGGCATGTTTTCCCTTAGAAATCTAATTCCTCTTTTAAACTATAAATTTTTTAAACAATCGTATGCGGCATTTAATGTTCTATCTATATTCTTTTGTTTATGTGCCATGGAAACAAAAACTGCCTCAAACTGAGAGGGAGGAAAGATAATACCACTCAGGAGCATGTATTTAAAGAACTTGGCATATGTATGCGTGTTAGATTTTAATGCAGATCTATAATCATTTACCTCTTTATCAGTGAAAAACAATGTGAACATTGATCCGATTGAGTTTAACTGGGCTTCTATGCCCAGTTCAGTTATTATACGTTTTAACCCCTCCACCAGCTCCTCGGTCATCTTATTAAGTTTTATATATTCGCGTTTTCTATTTAATTTATTGAGGGTTGCTATCCCGGCTGCCATTGCCAAGGGATTGCCCGAAAGAGTCCCTGCTTGATACATTGGCCCCACGGGTGCCACCATGTCCATTATCCCTTTTCTGGCACCATAGGCGCCTACGGGAAGACCTCCTCCTATAATTTTTCCAAGGCAGGTAATATCCGGGCTAACTCCAAACAATTTCTGTGCTCCTCCCATCCCCAATCTTAGGCCTGTTATCACCTCGTCGAAAATTAACATGGATCCGTTGGCTTTTGTTAATTTCTTTAGGTTTTTTAAAAAGTTTTTGGCAGGTAATACCACTCCCATGTTGCCTGCAACAGGTTCTATAATTATTCCTGCAATTTTGTTCTTATATTTATTAAAAAGTTTTTCGACAGATTCTATATCATTATATTTTGCAAGTAGTGTTTTCCTAGTGAAATCCTTGGGCACACCGGGACTGCTGGGTGTTCCAAATGTTGTGGCACCGGAACCAGCTTGTACCAACAGGTAATCGGCATGGCCGTGGTAACATCCCTCGAATTTTATTATAAAGTCACGTTTTGTAAATGCCCTTGCCAGTCTTACAGCGCTCATGGTAGCTTCGGTACCGGAGTTAGTCATTCTGATGACTTCAATTGATGGAATATTCTTTATAATCAACTTAGCCAGGGTTAGTTCATATTCGCATGATAATCCGTAACTTGTACCTTTGTTAGCGGAATCTTTGATCGCTTTTATTACATCAGGATGTGAATGTCCGAGTATTAGCGGTCCCCATGAAGACATATAGTCGATATATTTATTTCCATCTACGTCATATACGTATGGCCCCTTAGCTCTGGATATGAATATGGGGGAACAGGTGACTGCGCTGAATGACCTTACCGGACTGTTTACGCCACCGGGCATTAATTTTATTGCGGAGTTATATAGTTTTTTTGATTTGGTTGTTTTTTTATACATATACAGTTATGGGAGGAAGTTAATGAAATTTCAACAATTAAACATGTATGTGGTTTTAGTGTCAAGGTCAATGAAATAAAAAAAGGGAAGAAGCGTATACGCTTCTTCCCTTTAATTTTCTCCTACAATAATTCTATTTCTAAATTAATGTAGGTTATTAATTATATAGAAAAATGATTCTTGCTCCAACCCTTGCCATTGGTGATGTTACGATGAAGTGAGCCCTTCTGTTTAGCTGATATGCCTCTTCGGTTGTACCAGCTGCGAATTGCTCTGTTTCACCACCACTTGCAGTTTGTATTCTAGAAGCGTCAACACCAAGGTTTACTAAACCAGCCATGGTAGAATCGGCTCTGTTCTGAGCAAGCTTCAAATTATATGCAGGTGTGCCCCTGATATCTGCATAGCCCTCGATAAGCACTGTTATACTAGGATTATCGTTGAGAACCTGTGCATTCTCCTGAAGAACAGCTGCAGCGTCAGGCCTGATGTTGTACTTGTTGAAGTCGAAAAAGATATCTTTGAGATCTGGAGCCGGTCCCGGTGGTGGCATGGGTGGTTCCTGACACTTAAACTTTGCTTCATCGGCTTTAGCCTTTGCATCTATGAGCATTCTGCGTGCTTCTAGCTCTGCACAAAACTCACCGGCAAGAGCTTTACCTTTTGCAAGTGCTGCTTCTGCGGCTGCGCATTCCTCCGGAGCACAATCGGGACAACCAGCGGCTTTTGCATCAGCAACAGCTGCTTCAGCAGCGGCTAGCTCCTGTGTGGGCGGTGGTGTTGCACAGCTTGCTAAATAAACTATGGCTACTATTAGTAGTGGGATGCCAAGGAATATGGCGTTCTTACCCATATACATTCTACTGCACCTCCTTTAAGAGTATTGTTTTGAACATAATACTACTATTAACCATTTACTGCAAGTTCTCTTATTTTTTCTCTTGCAGCTTTTGCTTCCTCCGATTTAGGATATTTATCTATTACAGTTTGAAAAAATAGCTTTGCTTCTTCATTTCTGCCTATTTTTACAAGTGCAATTCCCTGTTTTAAGTAAGAAAGCGGAACCCTCTTATCCTTTGGATATGCATCTATAAATCTTTGATATTCGAGTATTGATTCCTCGTATTTCCCTTCCCTATAATAGGATTCTGATATCCAGAAAAGCGCATCAGAGGCTTGAGAAGAATTAGGATACTTATCCATAAAGATATTAAATTGTCTCCTTGACTTCTCGTAATTACCTTCACTTAATTGCTTGTAACCCTCATTGTATATTATTGCTTCGGAATTTGAACCGAGTGCTCCTGTACCACCAATAGAAACCTCCGTATTCAATTCAGTGTATCGAGATACTAGACTGGAAACTTTATTATTTAGCGAATTAATTTTCTCTTCTAACTGAAAAACCTTTTCTGTAAGTCCGATATTTTTGCTTTCCGTTGATTTGACGGAATTTAACTGCTTTGATAAGCGGTCAACCTTTGCTTCAAGCCTGGTTTGCCTTGCATATACGCCCGTCATATCACTCTGAGTTGTTACTATACCACATCCCATAAGCACAATTATTATAGGCAGTAAAAATAAAGTAAATGTACTTTTAAATATAAAACCCATTACAATATTCATTAGAATTTGGTGGAAACCGCTGGAACAAAATGTGAACGTCTGTTCTGCTGATAATCAAATTCACTAGTTCCCGGAGCAAACTGTTCAGTCTCTCCTCTGCTTACAGCTTCAACCATGGTAACCGGAACACCGAGACCGACCAAATATGCTTTGGTAGAATCCGCCCTTCTCTGACCCAGAGCCAGGTTGTATTCTTCAGTACCGCGAATATCACAATAGCCCTCGATTACTACCACTTTAAACTGACCTGAATTACTTCTTATTATACGGGTATTCTCATTTAATACTGGCCTGGAATCAGGAGTTATGTTTGAACTGTCGTAATTAAAAAATATGTCTACTAGCCCGAAGCTTGAACCTGCTGGGTAAATCTGCGATAAACCGGCTTCAAGTTCGCTGATCTCTTCATCAGACAATCCAGCTAGCCTGTTTTCGTTGATTGCTTTTCCCTTTGCCTCTATTGCTTTAAATCTCGCTTCTTCCAATAATGCGCGAGCCTCCTTGTGGTTTCCGGCGGCCATCATTTCCTTTGCCTGATTAATTAAATTCTCGGCAGCCTCATATTCCGGTGTGCCCTCTGCCCCGGCTTCACGGGCCTGTTGAAGAGCGTCCTCAGCATTGTTTAACTCTACATCTGCTTTTGGACCACAGCCGAATATATAAAAAGATAATACGAAAAGTGCTAAGATTAACGATAGGCGAAGCTGAAATTTATTCATTAGGTTCCTCCGAACAAGGTAAAGGATTGTAGTAGTATCTACCCCAGATAATTACATTAATTTAATAGCCAAGTCAAGCTGTTTTTGAGTTGATATTTATATTTGAGAATAATTTATAATGAAAACAGATTAACTTTTTATTATAATAGATTTGTTAATAAAAAATTTATCTGATCATCGTGAAAAAGCACCTTTTTCTAAATAAATTTATCATGATATTTATAGTTTTTTCAGTGAACATTCTGCTGAATCAATCAACAAGAGCAGATTATTTTCTCGAGGATGAAACTATAAGCGTTATTCCATTGAAATATTCTTTATATATAGATGCAACAGATGATAAGGATAGGAAACTGAATTTTATAAGGGAAAAAGAGTTAAAATCGATTAAAGAGTTTGAAGATTTTCTTAAGGATACTAGAAACACATACTTTACTTTATGGATTATGCGGATCGCACAGGTGAATCTTTTTGATATAAGCGGAAAAGAGAATCAGATGTTAATAAACCCAGTGAGCTGGTTTAAAAACTTCTTTGGTTTTCAGAACAAGGGAGATAAAAGGGGTTCTTTTAGCTGGAACGACGGAGATAGCACAACAACCAACTGGGTCTGGCATCCAGCATTTGGTGCATCTTTATACTTATATTATAGGTCTAAGGGTTATGATATGTGGAGTTCCGCATTCGGTTCTGTATTACAGAGCACTTTATTTGAATATACCATTGAAGGAGTGATTCAATCGCCATCAATCCATGATTTGGTAATTACACCGGGGGTTGGGGTACCTGTGGGTATTTTACTAGAGGAAACATCTAAATTGCTTGAGGAATCAGACAGTAATTTTCTAAATGGAATGAGTTACATTGTAAACCCGTTCAAGTTACTTGTTTCGGATAATGATAATTTGCACATAGGGCCTTTCTTAGGTCAGCAAGTAGTTGTCGGCTTTAATTGGTAAAAAATTATTCTATAAAGGGTGAACGTTATGTCTCTTGAACAAGGGTCATCAGTAGCAGGTCTATTTTGGTCTTTGTCTCCAGTGGTTGTTATTTCAAGTTCTTGGAATGGTAATGTTAATGCCCAGGTGGCTGTAACGGTAGTTACATCTTCAGTTGTTCATAGTATGCCAAGATTGATTGTAGGTATATGGAAAAGAAATTTTACTCACCAATTTATATATAACAGCAAATCTCTTACTATTCATCTGTTAAGAGAAGACCAATTAGGACTGGTCAAGAAGTATGGATTTGTTACCGGTAGAGAAGTGGATAAGCTAAAAGATGTTGATTACACTGTTGGTACAGCTGGTAGCCCGATATTGGCTGATGTCCATTCTTATGTAGAGTGCAGGGTTTTAAATGCGATGGATGGAGGAGATATGACTATATTTTTAGTCAGTGTTATTGATGGAAAAATATTAAGTGGAGATTCCTGGATGACACTTGATTATTTTTATAGATTTGCACCGCAGGAATGGTTGTTGGAATACGGAGAGAACCTGTCTGAATCAGTCGATTATTCAATGAAGATTATAAACAACATAAGCTATACTCCTTGGAATTCCGATTAAATAAACCCCCCTGTGTTATATAACTTTAGAATTGAAGAATTTTTGCTTGACAAATAAAGGAATCTACTTTATTTTTATACATAATATTAAGTAAATTACTTAATAACATTCTCCATCCTCCTTTAGGATAGCGGGAGCATTTCTTCAAACAAAGAGGTGCTCCCGTTTTTAATTTCAAACAAGTTGGTTTATCATCTAACGGTTAAGCTATTTTTGTTTTCATTAGTTAATGATTTAGTATCAAAACTCAAATTACAATGATAAAGTCCAGACCGATATTAATTCTTATAACTATATTGCTGATATCTCTCATTTCGAGTTGTGTATTATCAAGATTGCTCACTGTTAAGAAGCAGCTTATGGGTTTTGATAAAAACTTTAAGTTGTACAACGATAATGGTTTGTATTTAGAGTTTTTAGAACCTGTCATGACAAAGGGCGATACCTTATGGTTTTTAAAGATTGAACCTTATGATATCTCGAATAATAATGGCTTTGATATATGGACATATATTCTTAAAAAAGGGAATAAAACCACAAATCCCGGTAAGATAAAAGATAATTACGATATTACATTAACGCTTTACTTTCAGAAAAATAAGCTCGTTAAAGTTCGATTGCCTGAAAAGGTTAGCAAGGAAATCAAAGATGAGTTTTTTAAGCGTTTACTTATTTCATTAGCTGGTGCTGACATTAATAAATTTAAAAGGGAGCTCTCAGCAATCTTAAGATACAGTAATGACAATTATATCCCAAACAAGTCTAATATAGAGAGTATTATCGGAAAGCCCGGTAAAAAATCGAAAAATGGTAAGGATTATTTTTTTAATTATCCTTATCTTTTGATCTGTAAAGATGAGTTAGGTTCTGATTGTGATCCAACCGATATCTCGATAGATTTAGCTTATTCGGGAAATTCTCATTTACTGAAAATTGCATCCCTAAAGCTTAGAAGCATTAAATTGGAAATCGATCTCAAATCAACCAAGTAATTCCTGATTTGTAAATTTAAGACTATAGTTTGATTCTTATAAAAATTATTATAAAAAAACATTAAATTTATGGACTAATGGACAATAGATTTTTTTTTGATGAAAATACAATTTAGCTATACTAATATATAATCATCAGTAATTGGATTATATTTTAAGGCTCTAGATAACTTTAGCATGTTAGAATACATGC
>JAZGCJ010000121.1:0-3024 GCA_036476895.1 Thermodesulfobacteriota bacterium | reverse complement strand
GTTTTTAAAGCCGAGCGTGCATACTCATAGCGCAACATGTCATTTTTCTTCAATACACTCAGATCCAGATTACCTATGGCCCAGGTTTCATAATCGGCTAACTCGTCATTTTTAGACAGGAAGGGGTGTGTTTCACCGTCTCCCTTGATTTGAGTCACTTCATAAAGTGGCTCCCAACGTGCACGGGTTTCGACATATTCCTTCCCGATTGCTTTACCAAACGCTTTTGTTTCCGGGAACATGATGCCGTTACTCAGATTCCCGTTATGCGCGATTGCCAAAACCTGTCCGGCTGTTTTTGCTTCATAGTGATCCATCCATTTCCACAAATCGACAGGATTCGGGCTCCCCAGTGGTTCCATTGTGGTATAAGGTTCCATTAGCCTTGCGCGATCAGCCCCATCCCGATACATCACCACGCGGTGCAAATTATTTCCTTTAACCATCGCCGTCCACTCATAACCAATGAAGGCCGTAAAACGCCCTGGGTCATTCGCCTCTTCGGCGGCTTTGATGGTGTCATCCCAGGTGGAACGATAGATGCCCATTCCAGGTAAAGACATCAATTCTTCGGGAAATTTCCCCTGAGAAAAGGCGCCAATGATTTCCGCTGCCGCCTTCACGCCCTCTTGGCCACCTGCATTAACCATTTCGTGCCATCTGCGTCCCTTTTCACTGGCCATCACATAGGCGGCACCTGCTTGTAATTTGGGAAAGAAACCCATGTTATCCGAGTGATCGGCGACGACCAGAAAATCAAGCGGACGGGACAATCTAACCGGCTGGCCGGTTGATGAAACGACTTCTTCGCCCTTGGCAAATCGATAGGCATCTGGTGGCAGCAGCCGGGCACCAAAGGCGCCCGCATCAAATGAAACGGCCGTGTGCAAATGGGTATCACCCCAAAGTGGCATGGTGGGGAATTTGCGCCGCGCATAGGGGGAATAAGGCTCTGTTCTGGACGCGCCACTCAGGGATGACGCATCGTCGGTGACCAGACCACCTCCATCCGAAAATGCAGTCTGACTAAGACCCAAGGCCAAGACTAATAGTACTATTCCCATAATTCCTGAAATACGAAAGATTAATGTTAATAACATTTTTTACTCCTTTTCTTCTTTTAAAATATGCTTAATAGTCTTTAATTTTATTATCCACCCTGTATATCAACCCTGGTAGCTTTTCCATTTTCATCATATGTTGCTTTAAAAACTATATACTTATCATCCGATACAAAGCCCTCTATTGGATATCCTATTACATTCCAGGTACCCAGGGTTCCTATAGAAAGTACTCCATGTACGAAAGCACGTAGACTTGACCCTCTCTGCCTTCTAACTTTATATATTTCGTAAGATGTTCCATCTTTATTAGTGTGTGTTTTTAGAATTTCGGATTCATATTTAATTAGAATGTCGTAAAAGCACTATTTTGTTCCGTATTTCTCAATTTCTTTTGGAGTTACCCCGCCTTCTTTCTTTGCTTTTCTTGCAGCAGGTCCGACACAAAAAATCAAACCTACTGCAAGTAGAATTACTATTAATGTGATACTTCTACACATCTGGAAACTTTATATTTTGTTTCCTGAATAAGTGGGAGCCCTGCTGCTAGCTGAATATCGATTGCGGCCTGAATGTAATTTTCAACCTGAAGGAATCTGGCAGCAATTATGGGATTTAAAGCTCCGGAAATCTTCCCATGATATTTTTTAAGGAGTGCTAATCGCTTTTCTTTTAACTCGATAGCTGTATTGGCAAGCTCAGTTGCTTTTGCATTATCCATTGACAAAAAGTTTTTGTCATAATCCTTAATAAGTTCTACCCTCTTATCGCTGAGTTTATCGTATTCGGCTTCGTATTCCTTGTATATAGGCCAGAAAACTGTAGCTTCATCTGATGAGAAGCTCATGAACTTTCCAAGAAATGATATTCTTTCTTTTTTTATTTCTGACCTTACTAGATCGATAACCTGATCTAATTTCTTTTCCATTTCGGGTGGATACTCTGTCTGGGAATAAAGATTTTGAACACCTGCTAATATAAAAACACCTAAAAATGTGGCTAACAGTCTTGATTTGTTAAACATTATAATTCCTCCATAAATTTTTTGGGACATAGTTAAACACCTTATTTAATAATTGCAAGTGCTTTAAAAAGTTTTCAGCATTATTTCAAAGATAGGAACTTCTCTGTAAATCAATATAATTAAAAAAGTTACAAGATATGACAGTTTTATAATTTTTATTTCTTCGTACTGTGAAAGACCCATAGCTACCAGCAACCATCCAAAACCCTCAACAGTGGAAACCGAATAAACGAATATACAAAAAAGTATAAGAAAGTAATCCCTATATTTTGAAACTCTAATTTTCTTGGGCATAAGAAAAAATAATGCAACCAAAAATTCCAGGAGTAAGGTGTAATAGGTAAGAAATCCTGAGATTTTATTTATGCATTCGAAATCGAAATTAATTACGTCAACAAATACTAAATCTCCATCAATATGCTGTTTGATATAATCGCGAAAATCATTAAGATCATTTTCTGAAATATCACAGGTGACTTGAGTAAATTCTGAGAATCTCGGATCTTCAATCATAGAAATACTGAAGAAGCGATTATCCAGATAATCCGATGACAAAAATGCCTTCCATATAAAAGCAAACAAAAAGACTAATCCTATCATTAATTTAGCGTTAGATTTCAATAAGTTGCTATCTTTCTTATAAGTCGACAGAAATATAGCAAAACACCACAGGCTAAGGAGGTACGCATGATTGTCTGCCAGAGGCCAGTCCAGGACCACCCTGATTAATGTTAAAATTGTGAGTGTTAGCCAAAATAAATAATTTTTAATAAGATTTGGAATTATTAATCCAAGGATTGCAAGTATTAAAAGAGGGGTTCTTATTTCCAGGGTTCCGATGGGGCGAAGAATCAGGTCTAAAAGGGTCAGCTGAAGAGCTAGTCTAAAGTGGTCAATATTCTCTAGATATTTAAATATTTTGTAAAGCAATGTCTAGTC
>JAZGCJ010000120.1:0-2399 GCA_036476895.1 Thermodesulfobacteriota bacterium | reverse complement strand
TCTAACTGTTCTCTTGCCTGGCTGTTATCATCTAACATACTTACCATTATTTCGCGGGATTTTATTGCCTCTTTTAAGGCCTGATCCAGTTTCTCCTCCGACCTCTTTCTTTCTGTTACGTCAGACACAATATGACAGAACCCGACAAGAGTTCCCTTTTCATCCAGCAATGGATCTACAATTACATTGAGCCAACTATCACCAACCGGTAAAATACAGCTTTCTCTTTTATGTGTCTTCAGCACCTTTACGATAGGGTACTCTTCAATAGGTTCTACCGTACCGTAAATAAATTCACAGCAAGACATGCCGAGAATTTTTCTAAATGGTTTTCTCGCCATATTAACCATTGCCTTGTTGCACCTTATAATCTTTCCGTCCTTATCTAGAAGGCTAACAGCATCACCTATAGCATCGAATGTTGTCCGCCACTCTCTTGCAGCATTCATCAGCGCTTCATCTAACTTCTTGCGCTTGGTAACGTCTCTTATTATGCCTATTGCATTCCACGTGCCTTTTATCTTTACTGCAGAAAGAGATAATTCTATTGGAATTTCTACTCCATCTTTCCTGATAGCTGCTACTTCTACTGTTTTTCCTATCATATTACCCACTCCTGTAGCCTTGAATCTTTCGAACGCTTTTAAATGTCTTTCGCGGAATCTCTCGGGTACAATTAATTGGTGTATATTTTTCCCTTCGGCTTCCTCTCTTGAGTAACCAAAGATTCTTTCGGAGGCTTTATTCCAATAAGAAATCTTTTCATCATTATCCAACATAATGATGGCATCTTGAGCAGAAGTACTTATTTCTCTGAACTTTTCTTCACTTTCACGTAACATATCCTGCATTTGTTCGCGCTTTTTGATTTCCTGCATTAAGGCATTTTTTGCTATCTCTAATTCACTGATTAGAGTCTTAGATTCTTCTTTCCTAATCTCAGATTCTAAAGTTAGGTGAGCTTTTTTATACAGCGATTCTTTCGGGGTTTCAACAGACAACTTATTGTTACTATTAGGTGAAGATTTCATACTTTACCTTCCAATTTAAAGATATTTCCAGTCATCTCAGGACTCAGTGTGATTAACTTTACTGAAGGGTTTAGGCTGAGAAATAACTTTGCCGTTTCATTACTGATTTTCTCCCTACTGAAGATAATAACAGCATAAATTTCACCGGTCTTATAACACCCCCAAAATCCAAACACTGATTCGATACCAAAGGGTTCAACAAACTCTGCCTGTTTAGGAATGAGTTTCCCTCCCTATATCTTTTCGGTTAAATACTTTAGGAACTTTAATACCAAATAGCTGCTTTTCATAGAATTGTTATAACTTGCTGTGACTTCAGGAGTTAAGCCGCTTTGAAATGAGTGCTGGAATTGGTCTTTTTCTGAAAGGATGGTTTAAATTGATACAAAGTCTTATGTAAACAGGATATTCACATAAGTATTTGAACTATAAAGACTAACGTTTGCTCATGCCCTGTATAATTTATCAACAATAGTTCAAAAGAAAAATGTAAACTTCTTTGACGTTGTTACAACCCCTTTTCTTCCTCTGCACTAACTTTACCCGCCAGAATGCCCGTCCCCCCATAGCTTCCTTGCGTAAGCTAGGAATGGGGTCAGTATTGTAACTACACAAACAGGGTTGCGTTGCCTTTTTGCCATATAACACTCAAGACCCAAAAACCACTTCCAAGTGCTTATCCTCAAACACCTAAAACAATAGGAGACCACCTGAGGAAAAGACGCCTTGATCTGAACCTACTACAAAAGGATATAGCTCAAAAGCTTGATGTCTGTGAGCCTTCCATCTATAACTGGGAAAATAATCTGGCAAAACCCGCCCTAAGGTACATTCCAAAGATTATTGAGTTCCTGGGCTATGTGCCATTTGACACATCAAATATGTCTGTCGGTGAGAAGATAGTTAGTTATAGACGACTTCTTGGCCTCAGCCAGAAGAAGTTGGCCCATCGCCTGGGCATCGACCCATCTACCCTTGGACGCTGGGAAAGGGACAAACGGCAACCTCCTGAAAGGGTTTTAAAAGACCTGAACACCTTACTTGAAGAAAATATCAGGAATGAGAGCAAGATGACAAAACGTGAGGTATAAAAGAAATGAATAGGAAAACCAGGAAACTTGAGAAATGATAGGTATTTTAATAGCGCACGCACAATGTAAAACTTTATGAAAATCATTGACAATATTGACAAAAGTTAAGTTTTTGAATTTTTTTGTATTTCTACTATTGAAAACTTTTATTTATGGTTTATACTTAAGACAAAAGAGCCAATGGGTATTTCACTGGGAGGCTCATTATCGTTGTTTAATATAGAAGTATAAGCAAATCCCTATAAGGGACACGTTGAGAGCTAAATCAGCTCTTTTA
>JAZGCJ010000012.1:0-4260 GCA_036476895.1 Thermodesulfobacteriota bacterium | reverse complement strand
GCCCCCATGTTCTCAAACCTGTCCTCAAGTTCTATCTCCTTTGCCACTGTTACCCCGTCTTTTGTTACCACTGGTGCTCCAAAGCTCTTCTCTATTAACACGTTCCTCCCTCTCGGCCCCAGTGTCGACTTTACCGCATTCGATAATGCATTTACTCCGTTCAAGATCGAATCTCTTGCAGTGTTACTAAATAAAATTTGTTTAGCTCCCATGTCTAAACCTCCTTATAAAATTCAATCACAAGTTTTAAGAAAGAACTGCTAGTATTTCACTTTCTTCGAGGATTAAGTATTCATCACCCTCGATTGTTATATCCGTTCCGCCGAATTTGCTGAAAAGAACCCTTTCGCCCTTTTTAACCTCAAGCGGAACAACGGTACCATCATTCTTAACCCTTCCGGATCCAACAGATACAATTTTCCCCTCCTGAGGTTTTTCAGCAGCTGTATCGGGTATTATAATCCCACCCTTTGTAGTTTCTTCGACGTCAACTCTTTTAATTAAAACCTTATCGTGAAGTGGTTTAACCTTCATTGATATACCTCCTAAAATGATATAAAAATTATTAGCACTTAAACACACCGAGTGCTAAACATAAAATATGCAGATATTTATAAGTGTCAAGGGTTAAGTTAAAATTTTAAAAAATCATGTGTTTGGGTCGTTGCCTAATTTTATAAGACAGCATGGGTTAATAATATTATGTCTAGACAATTTTGATTAGAATTATCGTATACTTTCTTTCAAATTTAATCTCATAGAAATACCGGGTAAAACATTTTTTAGTAGATTACCCCCAATTCCTTTATATCCTTTGTAAAGTGCTGCCAAGCAGAGGGCTAAATCAATGGATTGATTTAAAATCTTAGAGCCAGTTAGTTCTAATAACTTATAAACAGATTTAGCAATAATCCTGTCGAACGACGCAGCTTCAATATCAATTACTATTTACGACTTTACTCAATACATTGCTAACTTCTTCTATACTGTATGGTTTTGGTATTATCCCGTCAAAACCATACTTTTTATATTCAGACATTATTGAATTATTCGAATAACCGCTAGATACTATCGCCTTAACTTCAGGATCAATATCTTTCAATATAGTTAGTGCTTCTTTACCTCCCATGCCGCCCGGGATAGTCAAATCCAGAATTACAGCATCAAATAGATCTCCATTTTTTAGGGCATTTGAGTAACACTCAATCGCCTCATCGCCATCTTCGGTTAAACATACTTCATAACCGAGTTGCATGAGGAGATTCTTTGCCGTCTCTCTAACAATACTATCATCATCCATTATTAAAACCTTTCCCCTCCCATACATTACCTCACTCTCATTGACTTCCTCACTGATTTCAAAGTCCCCGGTTGCTTGAATATATACATTGAAAGTGGTCCCCTTACCAATTTGTGAATCCACTTTTATAAATCCATTATGTTTATCTATGATCGAATAGCAGGTCGATAATCCAAGACCACTTCCCTTCTGCTTAGTTGTAAAATAAGGATCAAATATCTGCTGAATATATTCTTCTGGTATGCCCACTCCAAAATCCTTAACAGTAATACACAAATAGTGGCCTGGCCTTTGCGAGGATGGATCTTTTACATTTCTTGCCATAATCTCCTCAACCCCACCCTGCGGCATGGCCTGCTGCGCGTTTAAAACCAAATTATTTATCACCTGGCTTATTTGACTCTCATCAACCTCAACCCGCCATAGGTCCTTTTGTATATCCAAATTATAGCTAACGTTTGATCCCCTAAGAGTAAAGCTCACCGTTTCTTCGATCATTCTCGACAGATCAATAACTGATTTAATTGGTTCACCACCCTTTGAAAAGGTAAGCAACTGCTGGGTCAAATCTTTTGCTCGCCAAGATGCACTCTCAGCCTCCGTCAGCAGTTTTGCCAACTTATCATTTTCCTTTACCTGATATTTAGCAAGGGAAATGTTTCCTAAAATAGCCGTTAGTAGATTGTTATAGTCATGTGCAATCCCACCTGCCAGAACCCCTAATGACTCAAGTCTCTGTACCTTTTGAAGTTCTTGTTCCATCGATTTTCTTTGTGTAATATCACGAACAATCCCCTGCACTGCAGATGGCTTGCCTGAATCATCATATATTAGATGCATATCAACTGAAACACTTGAAAATCTACCGTCTATATGCTTAATTTTACGTTCAATATTCTTGCACATATCCCCTTTATAAAAACCTTTAAATAATCCATTATGGTCTACATTATCTGAAAAGAGATTTTCAAAACTAGATCCAATCAAATTCTCAGCCTTAAACCCATATCGATCAATCGAAGGACTTATCATTACAATATTTCCTTCCAGATCCGACCTGAATATAACCTCCTGTATATTATCGAATATATTTCTGAACTTTTTCTCGCTCTGCCTAGCCGCCTCTGCCTTCTTGGCATTATTTATAGCAAAGCCGACCTGATTAGCTATGGAGATAAGTAACTGCTCTTCCTGTTCATTATACTTACGGGTTTTATATGTTATAAACCAAAAAACACCAATCACTTCACCTTCTATAAATATAGGAACTCCGAGTACACCATGGTGTCCGAGAACTTTTCCCATCTCGCTTATGTTTGGGTCCTTTTGAATATCCTCAAGATTAACTACTTTACCGGTATTTATAACCTTCCAGGTCATATCATCCCGATTATTAATTCTCTTTGCTCTTACCAAAAGATCATTGGGTATGTTGCTCCAAGCTTGCAAAACAGCCTCATTCCCATCATTGACCAAATAAATCATAGCAATGTCCACGTTTTCCAGTGCCGTGGTCATATTCAGGGCAATGTCATAAACTACCTGTAGATCCAAAGAACGGTGAATAGCCTGCGTAATAGTATTTAATATTGTCAGATCCTTATTTCTCTTATTCAAATCTTCGTACAAAACTTTTAGCTCATTCGCCTGATGCTTTGTTTTATCAAGTAGTATCTTTCTCTCAACTATCTCGTTTTGAAGAGATTCATTAGCATTTGCCAATTCTTTCGTCCTTACACTTACACGATTTTCTAGTTGATCTTTCGCATGTTTTAATTTGTTTTCCACAAGCTTCAAATCATTTATATCTCTAATAATTAGAATAAATTGATCCTCCAGAACCATGGGTAGTATCCTGGCTTCATAATAAAGTTTCTTCTCATCTACCAATATTTCGTACTCAATACTTACTATAGATTTATTTTTATCAAAATCCTTAAATGAATTTATTATTCTATTTGCTGTACTTTGAGTTAAAAGAGCATTTATGTTGTTACCGATAATTGTATCAGTTTCGTATTTAATATTTGAATTGGAACCAGGTTTATAGTCCAAGATGTTTCCACTACTGTCTAATCGAAAATAATCATCTGGTAATGCTTTGAATAATGTATTCATTTCTGAATTCGCATGCAATAATTCGATTGAATTTAATTCTAATGATTCCTCAAGAGTTGCACGTTCGTTTTCAAACCTCTCAAAGACGTAGTTAATATCATTAATAAAATCCTTGGTATTTTTATCCAATGAATCCATGCTGTCGAAATATTTCAGTATTTGCCTTTGTAATAAACTATGAAGATTTTTCAAACCCGCAGTTCTCCCTCTAAGTTTGTGTAAATAGAATATTTGCAATAAACGTGCCAAGGACTAAAAGTACATTGTGAGTTAACTAGTTGATATTATTGCAATAATTTGGATGTTTGTTCTTATAATGGAAGTTGTGTCAAAAAATAGGACTGTCTGTTTACAAATATTTGCAATATCCTACAAAATTTGTCATTTAATGTGTAAAGTCTTAAACTCATGAAAAACATATAATTATGGCAATTTAGTATTTAAATTCCGTCTAATATACAGCCATACATGCGGTTTGCTATTGGCAAATGTACTCCAGGAATTGAAGTAGAGAAGTCTGCTACAAATACTTGTCCCCGACCTCACATGCGTCCTTTATCAAGCTGAATTCTTCGGTGTCGAGATCGACGGATATCACATCAAAGCGTAGCTGCTTTGACCAAAGGTTTTTCCCCCGACATATATCAGGGCAGCTCTTATAATCCATTCTTGCGTGTCTTTTGTCACAAATTCCTCCGGATAACCATAATCCATCGAAGTCCTGGACTTAACCTCGACAAACAAGGAACACTAACATCACTTCATTTCTGGAAATTAAGAAAAGGTTTAAATACAAATAGGTTGATTAGACGCCACACGACCATCCGTGTGGTTCCCAATCA
>JAZGCJ010000119.1:0-2579 GCA_036476895.1 Thermodesulfobacteriota bacterium | reverse complement strand
TGTATTCCCGGATGGCCCGAACCCTACCGGTTTAAGGTACTGCATAAACTCTGCTTCCCTGGATTTTAAAGACGAGGGGAAAGAGTAATCATCCATCAGTTTAAGTCTGAACCGATGTTGATCCCATTTTTACGGAAAATTTATTTGAAGTCTGCTTTTTCTTATTTAGGAGATTGTGTAACCTCCGGGTCCGACAGATCACCCTTTATGGTGAAGGGGATGGATAGGAGATGCCCTCCCCGAATCCTCTTAACAAGCGGAATTTTCTTCACTAAGCTGTCGAGGACTTGTAACTATGAATTGTTGAATAGTGACAATTGTAGGAAATTTTATGTAAGTGCCGAATTGAAGAATAGAGCTGAATATATCAATTGGATAGCACGATACCAGATTAGTTATACAGGAGTAAGTATCTTTAAAAAAAATACTTATTTTTTACTAAGAAGTGTTTTATATAACTCTAGGTATTTTTTGCTTGACTTTTTCCATGAGAAGTCTTCTTTCATTGCTCTCGTAACAAGCCTTGACCATTCAACCTTATTCTCAAATACTGATAGAGCTCTTGATAGAGCATAGAGCAAATCTGGCTTTGAAAATTTGTGGAAAATAAAGCCATTACCGGTAGTCTTATCAACTGTATAATCCCTCATTGAATCTAACAAGCCTCCAGTACCTCTTACAATGGGAATACTGCCATATCTCAAAGCAATAATATTACTAAGCCCACAGGGTTCAAACCTTGATGGCATAAGAAATATGTCAGAACTTGCGTATATTCTTCTCGCTATAACATCATCAAATTTCGAAATTACCGAGAGATTTTTTCTATGTTTCTCTTGAGCCCTTTTGAGAATATTCACAATTTTTTCCTCACCAAAACCTTGTATGACCAATTGAAAACCCATTTCAAAGATGTCTTTTAGCGAATCCACCACAAGATCCATACCCTTTTGGTATGTGAGCCTCGATACCATTCCAAGAAGCGGTTTATCATTACCACTGTTAAATCCAAGCATCTGCTTCAACTTAATTTTGTTTGCCGTTTTCATAGTTATATCATTAGTGTCATAGTTAACATAAAGTGCTCTGTCTGTCTTGGGATTCCAGTGATCGTAATCAATTCCATTCATAATTCCTATCAGTTTATTTTGTTGTTCAGAAGTCTTTCTAAGAATATTGTTTAAACCTGTACTGTACTGAGTCGTCTTTAACTCTTCTGCATACGACGGACTTACCGTTGTAACAAGGTGGGAATAAAGAATTCCTCCCTTTAAAAGATTTACTTTTCCACGAAGCTTAGTCCCATTATTTTTAAGGGATGATGAAGAAGTAATTTTGAATTTGTCTAAAATCCCTTTACTAAAAAGTCCTTGATATGCAATATTATGGATTGTAAATACGATTTTTGATTTTTTGAAAAACGGTTCTTCTCTAAGATCTTTTCTGCATTTAAGTGCTATCGGAAGAAGAGCTGTATGCCAATCATGGCAGTGTATGATATTCGGTTTAAAGTTAAGAGTTTTGACTATCTCGAGAGCGCCTAGAGAAAGAAATCCAAACCTTAGGTCATTATCTTTATATTGACCTTGAGGGGTTGAGTATATAAATTCACGGTCGTAAAGATTATCATTGTTTAGTAGATATATTTTGAGTGAACCTAAACTTAATTCCTCAATAATTCCATTCAATTTGTGTCTGCCTACTAATATTGTAAATTTTTCCTTCAGTGTTTTTGCCTTGAGTTTGTAACGTCGCAGGTTGTTTTTAACCTCTCTATAAAATGGAATTACTATTCTTACATCACAACCCAACTCTGAAAGTTTTTCAGGCAGGGAGCCAATCACATCAGCGAGCCCACCAACTTTAGCTATTGGCTCCATTTCGGCGGCGACGAAAAGAACTTTCATCTTTTCATCTCCTCTGAAAATTGATAATCGTAGTTGAACATTTCTGAACGCATATATTGTAAACAACTATTAATGGTGTAAAAGGAAAGCCATTTTTTAATTGAAGTAAGCTTTGATGACATATTCCTGTAACATCCTTTGGGTATTGAAATATGAGCCGTTAAGGACAATAGAGCGCCGCATAATATCTATAAATTGCTCTCGATTTTCATAGTACAGGGGGATGACAACGTTCTCAAGTTTGTCAAAAAGATGAGAAGCATCTTTTAATGTATTGCTTTTCTCTTCTAAGTTATTTGTGATTTCTCCAAAGGACCACCCAGTAACTCCCTCAATATGACCTTCGATCCACCATCCGTCCAAAATACTCAAGCTGGGTATGCCATTTACAGCCGCTTTCATGCCACTGGTGCCCGAAGCTTCAAGAGGGGGTTCCGGTGTATTGAGCCAAACATCACAACCAGAAGTAATTATCTTGCTGATCTCCATATCATAGTTTTCAAAAAAAGCGACCTTGATGCAATCCTTGAGCAATTCTTTTGTATTGAAAATCCTTTTTATTATCTCTTTACCTTTAAGATCGTTTGGATGAGCTTTACCAGAATATATAATTTGAAGTTGACCTACATTTGATGAAATTATTTTGAGTCGATTAATATCAGAGAACAGCAA
>JAZGCJ010000118.1:0-6551 GCA_036476895.1 Thermodesulfobacteriota bacterium | reverse complement strand
TTCGGGCCGTAGTCTGCTTGTGATCTTTGCATATACCTAGAATACGCAGTTTGTTTAGCTCTATTGATCCCTCTCCTGGTACAAGAGTTTTTGATTTCTCATCATAGGTAAGCCATTTCTTTCTTAGTATATAGGCTCCAATGTTTAATTGTGCATCCCAATCTGGAGCCTCTGGTAAGGTTCCTTTATAATCTGGTTTAAACTTATATATACTGGTTACTTTGTAATCGTCTAGTATACCGTTTTTTTGGTCTAAGAATAGATTATCAAATTGCATTGAGATAATCCAACTCTCAAACTCTACATATATCCTCTCTTCAGCAAAATTATTATCTATTCCTTCAGAGCCTATCTCTACTATCTTATGGGCAGCCTTACCGAGTAGTAACCACACATTATCTGAGACATCTGATTTAAGCTGTTCCTTGTGTGTTTTCTCTAGGTGGGCCATATAAGGTGGCTTGCCTAAACTTGATGGGCTGTAGTCTCCATGCCCTGGATCGTAGTCATCCCATTTAAGGGCATTACATAAAGCTTCTGGTAAGTTCTGTTTGTTTGTGTATATCATTATATATCCCCTTCTTTGCTGAATGGAATATCTTCTTCTGGGATGTGGGAGAAATCAAAATCTTCTGGGGATTGTGGTTCTGGAGGTGATAACTCCTCGGATCGTTTTATCGTGTCCCATAAGCTCCTGGCACTTATTTGTCTGCCTATTTCCATCCACATATGTTCTGAAGCTATTTCTTCTAGATACCTATAGTGTTTAGTGGTTGTCTCCTGTTGATAGACAGAATAACGTCTATCCCTATAGGTATCCCTTTCTTTTCTATACTCTCTCTCGCCTTCTTTCGCTGACATCCAATCATATATTATACGATCCTTGATATCATTTATGGAAGATATTATTCCAATATATCGTTTTTTCATGGTTAGTTTCCTTGTTTGTGGTTATTAAGTCCTTTTCTTATTATAGTGTACTATAAGACATAAGTCAAGAGGTCATTCTATTTATTTTTATTCTCCTTCCAAGGTTTGAGGAATTTATTCACATAGGCATCCACATCTTTAATCTGTAGTGTAAGATTGAGTTTTCCATCAGAATCCTTACCCCATTGAAGAATACCTTTTGGTACACCCTGGGCAGCTCCATATATTTTAGTGTCGTGCATTGGAGCATATACCGGCTTATTGTTTTTGGTTTTTCCAGTATCAATAGAGGGTAGTTTTATAACAGATAATCTGTATAAGAATCTACCTGGACCCCATTTAACAGCAGCCCTCTTGAATGAATCAGATAGAAGCCCTTTATCCCCTTCAATATCTGTCTTGGTTCCTCCGTCTGATTTCCATACCCACTGGTCATTACAATAAACACCTATATCGCAGATCATTTGCTCACCTACCATTGAGTATTTACACTGCCATTTATCGGGTCCAACGTGTTCGTCAAAAGCGTCTTCAACGTCCCTGGCATCTATATAAGCCACAAGGTTAGCGTTATACCAGTTAACGCTTTGCGTTCTCCATTTGTATGGCATCACTAAATTTAGTTTTTTCAAATCCATAGTTATTCATCCTCTTTTAATGTTAGTCCGTCTTCTTCACAATCACACTCAAGCTTAAGACAGTAATTACAAATAGTTTGATCTGTGAATATTAGTTTTGCTTTAAGGTATTCTATTATTTTTTTTAGCATCATTCAATTCCAATGGTTAGGTATTTGGCTATGTATTGATTACATTCTTTTAATTTCTGTTCGCAGTATTCCAGTGGTATATGGCAATCACAAGGTTCTGGTATTTCTCTATGAGACATATAAAAAGCTAACCCTAAATAACCTCCACATGATACTAATATGTATAAGAATGATTTCATTGATCAGCCTCCCTCATAAAATACCAACCATACTCTTTGCTAGTTCTCCACTTTGAAAACTGCATGGTATAACCAAATGATTCGGAAATCTTAGTTAACTTTTTCATTCTTTTTATGAACTTTTCATTATACTCATGAGGAATAGTGTTTATTATACCAGTTTTTACTGCTATAGTAAATGTGTGCCTTCCCTGTTTCTTTTTGATATCTTTTTTGTGTTTAAAGAAACTTTTTGTAGTAAGTTTTATATATTCCTTAGCAGCTAAACACACTCCAAAGAAAGCATCGTCTATCTCTTGTTTTGTCCATTCTTTTAATGGTTTTCCCTTGATAGCTTGCTCTTTATCTTTTCTGTACAGCTCTCTCATTTGTTAAGCTCTCCATCATTGATCCATTTGAACACTCTATCGTGCTGTGTTTTATTACACTGAGGACACCTTACAGTTTGATTGGGTTTTCTTTTGTGCACTCCTGATTCTGTCCACTTCCAGGCCACTCCTTTTTGTAGTTCTCCTTTAGAGTTTACTATTCCGAATTTTTTAGCCACATCTAAGAACCCAAATAGAGGGTTTTTGTTTTTCTCTCTCAAGTATCTTAGTAAGATATTTTTTGGTGTTACTGCAAATCCTAGTCCTATTTTTTTCATTTTATTTACCTTCTATTGCATTGTGCGTTCGATCATATCTTTAACATTTTCTATGACATCTTCTATCATTTCTTCATGATATTCATACTCGTCTTTTAGGTCTAAATCAAGCTCAATATCATAAAGCTCAACACTATCCACCCTGAAAGAAAAAACTTCTTCATCTGGTTCTTCAGGTACGCCAAATCGACCTCTGGCTCCTCTTATGGTGTCTTTTAGTGTTGGAGTAAATCTTATTTCTAATCCGTTATCAGTATCTTTGTATGTTTCCATGTGGTTATTTCCTTGTTTAATGGTTAAGTCCTATAGTATATATAATAGTGTCTTATAAGAGTATTGTCAAGGTATTATAATATTTATTTTCTCGTTGTCTTGTTTCTGTATGAGGTCGTATACCCATTTATATGTTCTTGACATACAGTCAACGCCCACGTTCTTTTTGACTCGTTTCACCTCTTCCCTCACCTCTTCCGGTATTTCTATTTTGTCTGTCATTATTGTTTCTCCGTTTCTATTATTTGTTTACCTATATATTCAGCAATTTGAGGAACAAGAGAGTTTCCTAGGCATCTAAGGCGGTCCATGATTTGGGGAACCCCATTATAATCTCCTCTGTCTCTGGCGTAATCATTAGCCGGTATAGCCTCATTAATTGCTCTTGCAAGTTCCCGTCTGCATGATTCTTCCGGATTAATGCGAGTGGGTTTCTGAAGGTCCAAGCTTTCCAACCTTGAGCCGTTGGGGTAAGCAACAATGAACAGTCTCGACCTGGAGTGGGGAAGCCCAAACTCTGACGCTCGTATAATTTCCCATTCCGCATCATACCCGATTTCGGCAAGTTTTCCGAGGACATAACCGAACCAATCGGCTCGACTAAGGAGGTTTGCCACGTTCTCAAGGACAATGTATCGAGGTCTACAAACCCCGGCGATTCTAATAATTTCGTCATAAAGACCCGACCTTGTTGACTCTCCGTTTTCATCTTTTAGCCCTTTTTGGTTGCCGGCAATTGAAATATCTTGACAAGGGAACCCACCACAAAGCAAATCCACCTTTCCAAACTCATCACCTTTTACTTTTTTTACGTCTGAAATTAATGGCACATCAGGCCAATGTTTTAACAATACTTTTTGAGCATAAGGCTCTATTTCTACATGACCCACGCATTTCATTCCGGCTCGTTCAAACCCTAGAGAAAACCCACCAATACCGGCAAATAATTCTACAAACCTCATCCATTCCTCAATTTCTCAAGCCCTGCTATCAGTTCTTTAGGGGCTTTTTTGTACTTTGCCCAAGCGTTTGCTTTATCAGCTTCTTCTCTTGATTTACATTTTGCAAACCATATACCACCATCGTCTGTTGGTTTATAATACCAATCCCCCACCCCTATCTCGTTGTCTTGTTTCTGTATGAGGTCATAGATCCATTGTATTGTTCTGTTGTGAGTTACGTTATTATTTACACAGTATAAAACATGCTCCCTCACTTCTTCCGGTATTTCTATTTTGTCTGTCATCTTTGTTGCTCCAATTTGTTAATTCTCATTTTCAGTCTTGAAATTTCCTCTTTATCTCTAAGCATGGCTTTTTCGGTTAGTGAGTGTAAGTACTTCCATTGTGCAATTGTTTGGGCCATTGGAACGCCTTTTGATATTTCAACTCCGCAAGTATCGCACTTGGTTCTCATCTTTGTTTACCTATCCTTGGGTTAAATTATTCATAAGGGTTTATAAGTCTTTTCAATTTGTTCTTAGATACTGACCCTAAAATAAATCCTCTAATATGAGATATTAATTTTCGCTCTGACTCTTCTAGTTCCTTTATGCGGTCTTTGAGGGATTGGTTTTCTTTAGTGTTAAACAAATCAATCTCTTTTGCTTTCTGAAATTCAGCTTTTACCTTTCTTCCCATATCCCTATATACAGGATATATCTCCTCAAATCTTCTAAAATTTAATTCGTCTTGGTTATCCATTCTCTTCATCTCTCCTTAGTCTTTGGTTATTCCTCTTTTATGTTACATATAAAAACAAGATCTTTAGCATTAGCTATACTCATTACTTCGCTTTCTTTTAGGCAGCTTAATTCAACCTTTGAATAACTTTGATCCAAACACATAGAAGTAACTAAAGCAATTTGACCTATACTTTCTGGCTGTTTACTTGCTATAATATCGCCAACCTCTAATATTTTAGTCTGCATTTGTTCCTCTTTGGTTAATTCCAAATTATTGCGACTGTTACTACTGGCCAACACAAAACAGAAAAGATAAAAATCAATTTATAGGCTAAGTTTGGCTCTATGTTATTGTATTCAAAACATTTATTAGCTATAAAAAGACAACCCAAGTAAACTAAATAAGTACCGTAAATTTTTTCGTATTCCATTCGTTCTCCGTTGTTTTGTTAATCTTCAATTCCTATACACAGCCAATATGTATGTTTTTCATTGTATCTTTTCATTCTCTCTTGCCAATCTACTCCTTTAATTTCCCACTCCGATTCAATGGCTAATATTGGAACATCCGAATTTTCAAAACCCCATCCAGTGTACATCTTGCCTACGCTCATGTTTCCACCTAAATAATCACCACCAGAAGCCGAATAAGATTCAAAACATTTAAGCTTGCCTTTATGAGTAGAGTAAATGGCATTGTAAACGGCTTTGGTTGTTTCTATTTTTTTGTGATCCATTCTCTTCATATCTCCTTAGTCTTTGGGGGTTCGGGTGTTCCAATCCATTCTACTGTACCTCAATAATTAACATGGTTCATATATTTCATATTTATGGCACAATTTATCAATATCAATAATCGCTTTGAAATCCATAATCTGGCCTTCGTGTATTTGAGTAACATTCAAGTATCTTTCCCCTTTTTTTATCTTGTAGCGGTTCTTTCTAGCAACAGCCCATTTTTTAGCCTCTTCAATTGACATTCCATAATAAAACGGACCCTCTCCGCTCTCAGTCAACCATATTGAAGCCATGCAATCATGATCTTTTCTAGCTATCGGGTATTGAGTTTTAATTACGTTACACATCTTCCCTCCCCTTCAAAGGTTTATTCAGTTCTGTGTTGTCTGTTTCTGTTGGCATCACTCCCCTCCCTTGTCTGACTGTGTAGTGTCTTTTAGTAGTTCGTCAAGGCCACAATTACAAGAGAACCTTGAATCAAATCTGTTAGTCGCACAATTAAACTTGTGCTCAGTGTATCGTTTCAACCCTTCTAGTTCCTTGGCTTGGGATTTAACCTTAATCTCTGACATCACAAAATTATGCCTTTGGTGGTTAGAGTCTGCTATGTTATCGGCTAACTGTTTTTTTAGTCTCTCTATTTCCTTGGCTTTGGTTAGCTCTTGGCTCTGTACCTTAGTATAATGGTCATTGATTTCTTTTACCATCACATTCAAATCTTCAAGTTCAAATTCTGGGTAAGCTATCCCTTTGCAGTGACTCAAAATTATTTCTTTTATTTCTTCCATGTTATTACTCCTTTTATCACTTCTCCGTTTTTCATCCATCAATTCATATCTCCTTAGTCTTTGGGGGTTCGGGTGGTAAGGCTTCAAACATATCTGGGCAACGAAATTTTAATAGATTAGTTTCCCAATGTGTTTGGCAATTAAACTGCCTCGCTCTTGGTATCGAAACGATAGCGTCTTCATTACACTGAAAATAAGAACATTTTTGTTTAGCCATCTCTACAGCTCCTCTTTGTTAGTGGGTGGGGGTGAAAACCCATCTTTTTCATACTTCCAACATTTCGATACAAAAACTCTAGGTGAATTGATTGTTTGTCGATCTTCGCAAAATTCCCTTGAACATGTAAAGCACAGGTTTTTTTGGTTTAGTTTCGTTTGGGTCGACTCCATTCTACTCTACCCCCTTCAAAGGTTCCAGGCCCTGTAGCCTTTCCTCTACTTCTGACTTATCAAAAACAACATTGCCAATTTTAATAGTTTCCTTTGGTTCATCTTTGATGTATTCTATCTCAGAATCTAGGCATTTATGGAAACCGTTTTCTCT
>JAZGCJ010000117.1:0-7082 GCA_036476895.1 Thermodesulfobacteriota bacterium | reverse complement strand
TAGATAAAGCTTAATTTATTAAGAAATTAATAAAATCATTGCCGAAATGATTTTATATAATTCACTCTTTTAAAACTAACTGGAATTTTCTTTGATGATAGGACCGAATGCATATTCATGAGCAATGTGGAGCTGATACTTCAATTCTTCTACTAGTCTCTGCTGTATATCCTTCCAAGCCAGCATTCCATAGTACTTACCTTCATCATCCATTACAAAAAGATGAGAGATAGTGTACTTGTCCATTAGATCTAAGCAATCAAAGATGGTCGAATTTAAGGTGACTTTGTGAATTAAAGTACTCATAATATCCGACACTCTAACTTGAGATGGAGATTTACTCATCGCAACCACTTTGGTTGAAAAATCACTGTTTCCAACCACACCCACAATCTCACCATCGCTCATAACACCAATTGTTCTAACACGAAAGTTTCTTATCTTTAGTGCGGCAATATCTGTTGTGTCGTTTGCTTCGACAAAGAAAACATTTGTCCTTTCACCTATCAAATCTCTAACGGTTAAATTTTCTAACATATTAACCACCTCTTTGCCTATATTTATGAACGAGTTTTTACCATATTATCACAAATTTACTTTCAATTGAAGTACTAATTTAAGAAAATTTCTTAATTTTCAAATGGGTGATAATTTTTTGAATTATTGAATGTAATGTAAAATGTAATGTAAATAGTATCTTTAAAGTTGCTTTATAAAATTTGTAATGTATTAATTTTGATGTAGAGTAATTTTTTTATTATGTTTTTTTAGTCAAATAATAAAATTCATAAATTTAGGAGAACCAAATGGCAGAATATTCACATCCTGAGGTTTTGGTCAGCACTGACTGGGTAGCTGATCATCTCGAAGATCCCAATATTAAAATTGTTGAATCCGATGAGGATGTATTACTCTATGAAGTCGGTCATATACCTGAAGCTATTAAAGTAGATTGGCAAAATGATCTACAGGATCCGATCATCAGGGATTATGTAAATAAAGAGAATTTTGAGGAATTGATGTCTGAAAAGGGCATAGCAAACGATACAACAGTGGTTTTTTATGGAGATAGGAGCAACTGGTGGGCTTGCTATGCATTTTGGACTTTTAAAGTGTTGGGACATGAAAATTGCCTTGTAATGAACGGCGGAAGACAGAAGTGGATAGAAGAAGGAAGAGAACTAACTAAAGATGTTCCATCCTATCCCAAGACGGATTACAAGGTCTCTAACACTAACGAAGGTATTCGTGCTTTCAGGGATGAAGTAAGCAATCATATCGGCTCATCAAATAACCCCTTGATTGATGTTCGTTCACCAAAAGAATACACCGGAGAGCTGATACATATGGAGGCATACCCACAAGAGGGGGCATTAAGGGGCGGTCATATCCCGGGGGCAAATAATGTACCTTGGGCTAGGGCAGCAAACGAAGATGGGACTTTTAAATCTGCAGATGAACTTAAGGACATATATGAGAACGAACAAGGACTAAAAGCTGGCGATGATGTAATTGCATATTGCAGAATTGGTGAAAGGTCTTCACATACCTGGTTTGTTCTAACATATTTACTAGGATTTGATAAAGTTAGAAATTATGATGGTTCTTGGACAGAATGGGGGAACCTGGTTAGAGCACCGATAGAAAAACCTTAATTTAAATAACTTTTTACCATCAAGATGAGCAAAATTGATGAAATTATAGAGGCATTTCAAGAATCCGATTTTCAAGGAACTCTTGAAATGCTTCTTGACTATTCCGAAGACCTGCCCGAGCTTCCAGAGAGGTTTAAAAAGGCAAGGGATAAGGGATTTAACAAGGTTCCCGAGTGTGAAACACCGGTATTTATATGGGTTGAGGTTGTGGAAAATGCAGTAAAAATAAATGCCGATGTTTCTGAGGAATCACCTACCGTTAGGGGCTTTGTATCAATGTTGGTAGATGCTTTTGATGGCGTATCACCAGCCGAAGTAGAGTTAGCTCCGGTGGATTTGCTTAATAAACTGCGTCTTGATCAGAAACTGGGTACACGAAGAATGTTTGGTTTAAGTGCTGTTTACAGGAGAATAAAAGACGAGGTTAAAAAAGCTTATCCGAATATTCACTAGATACCATATATAGCTTTCCAGTTTTGGGAATGATTTATACTCTTGGGGGGAATAATGAAAAAAGATGAAGATATAATGCTGATGCTTCTAGACCATTATGAAAACCCTAGGAATTTTGGCAAGCTGGACGATGCGGACATTGTTAAGAAAGCAGGCAACCCTAGCTGTGGTGATCTGATTACAATTTACTTGAAGATTGATAAAAGAGGACTAATAGAAGATGTTAAGTTCGACGGAGAGGGTTGTACAATTAGCCAATCTGCCATGTCTATACTAACGGAGAAAATAAGAGGGAGTTATATTGATCAGCTGAGATCATTTTCGAATGATTATATTAAAGAAATAATAGGCGAGAGATTGTTTAACTTGAGAAAAGAGTGTTCTACCGTTGGTCTCAATGTTATAAAAAAGGCATTAAAACAGTGGGATCTAAGTAAAGATAGGGAGAAATTAGATGCTTACCAGAGGTAATTGATATCAGCTTCAAGAGTCATATTCATTTTTTTTAACGGTGTACATCTCAGGGTTTTGAATTTTAATTGCTTTTAACCTTTGCTGTATTAAACCGGCAAATCTTTTAAGCAATTCGTATCCTAGATCATGATCTATCTCGCATTTTGATCTTATTGATTTACCATCAATTCTTAGTGCTTCAGTTTCAGTATCTGCTCTTGCATCAAAATGCCACTTGTAGGGCGGGAATAGCCAAGACCATCCTACTATATCTCCTTCACCTAGCGTTTGAATAGTTATGGGTTCTCTGTCAACTGAAATTTTCGACTCCAGCGACACTATACCTTTTTTAACTATATACAGGCTATCTGCATTATCATTTTCCTTGAAAATCAGCTCCTTCTCGGCAAACTTTGTTTCTTTAGTGTTGGATACGATAAAATCAAGTTGATCTTCATTTAGATTTTCGAAGCAGGCGTGATTTGATATTATGTCTCTTTTTTCTCTCATTTAGATAAATTATCTGGAGCAGATGATTTTAAATTATAAATCTTTATTTATTGGTTACAAATTAAATAAATTCAAGTAATTTTAATTACTTGACAAAAAATTAAATAACCTTATATTTGTTCAAATTTTATAGAGGATCAATAATAAAACGCGGGTAATTTGAACATATGGCTAGGAAACCTACAGAACCTCAAAAGAAAAAATCAAGATTAACAAAATCTACAAAAACAAAGAAATCAGCTTCTAAGAAAAAGAAGGTTATAAAGGTTGGTCCAGACGAATATAATCCTGATTTTCTTGAAGAAATGAAAGAGATGCTTTCTCAAATGAGAAAGGAACTTCTAAGAGAAGTAGCCAAGTCAATGAAAGAGGAATCGAATCATCTGAGATTCGATGTGGGTGATTTTTATGACCATGCTTCTGAAGACATGGAACGTGATCTGGCTTTAACCTTGTCTAACAGAGAAAGAGAGAAGCTTGTGTTAATAGATGACGCTCTTAAGAGAATTGATGAAGGAACATATGGATTTTGTGATGTTACAGGGGAGAAAATAGGCGAGGACAGGTTGATGGCGATGCCATTTACAGTATTAAGTCTCGAAGCTCAGGAAGAAATGGAAAGGGGAGAAATTTAACAACTTCCTACTCCTTATTATTTATTTTCTTTAAATTACTTTCTAAAGGATTAAAAGCTACACCATTTTCTGTGATAATAGATTTGATATTTTCATGTGGAGTAATATCAAAAGCAGGATTATACACGTTAATGTCTGCAGCAATTCTCTTATCACCTATATGAGTTATCTCTTCTTTATTACGTTCCTCAATTGGAATGTATTCTCCAGATTCACATGACCAATCTATTGTTGAGAGTGGAGCCGCCACATAAAATGGGATATTATGATCTTTTGCCAATATAGATAAAGAATAGGTTCCTATTTTATTAGCCACATCACCGTTTGAGGCTACTCTATCTGCGCCCACAACAACTGCGTCTACTTTCTTATTTTTCATAACATAACCGGCCATATTATCGGTAATTAATGTTACTGGTATGTTGTCTTTACTAAGTTCCCACGCAGTTAGTCTGGAACCCTGTAGAAATGGCCTGGTCTCATTAGCTATCACGTTTATATTTTTGCCTTTTTCAATTGCGGATCTAATCATACCTAAAGCCGTTCCGTACCCTGCGGTGGCTAATGCACCGGCATTGCAATGTGTCATAACGGTCATACCATCTTTGAGAAGTTCCGAGCCATTTTCACCTATCATTTTACAGATTTTGATATCGTCTTCATAAATTTGCTTAGCATTATTTACAACAATTTCTTTAAGTTCATCGATTGATTTATCTTTATTAATATTCAGTAGAGTTCTCATTTGATTGATTGACCAAAACAGATTGACTGCGGTGGGTCTGGTTTTTGAAAGTACGTTCATTACCTCATCCATATGCTCTTTAAACTCAAACTTGTCAGAACCACGAAATCTTATTGCTCCCAGGGCAATACCCATTGCAGCAGCTACGCCGATTGCGGGTGCTCCTCTGATTGCCATAGATTTAATTGCATCAGCCACCCCTTCGTATGTCTTACATTCCAAATATATTTCTTCGTTTGGCAATTTCCTCTGGTCGATCATTGTTACCATACTATCCTTCCACTCTATTGTCTTAAAGTTTCCCATTTAATCGTTCTATATATCCTCTGTGTTATGGATTTAATCTCCTAAATTTGATTTATACAGGATGGCCATGATCCAGTCACCATCCCTTATAATTTCTTTTATCATTAAATCGATTGAAGATAATCCCTCAACAACTTCATTTGTCCGTATATGAGGAATACCCGATATCACTAGATATCCCCTTTCGGTCATCCTTGATTTTAATTCAAATTTTAATGATAAGATTGCTTCAACTGAGATATTTGCAAGAACAAGATCAAATTTTTCATTAACGCTATGGAGATGGCCGCAATAAAACATTGTATTTGCCACAGTTTTGTTTACTTTCGAATTGTTATATGATTGTTTAACAGCATTTAAATCAATATCTAATCCGATGCAAATCTTCATTCCAAACTTAGCGGTACAGATTGAAAGTATCCCGCTTCCGCATCCAACATCAAGTGAACTGTTAAGGGTTGATTCACTACACAGTTTCTCTATAGCTCGAATGCATAGTTGAGTAGTTTCATGATGTCCGGTTCCGAAGGCCAGTGACGGATTGATCTCAATAATATACTGATCATCCTTAACTTCAATTTGTTCCCAGGGGGGTTTTATATAGACATTGTTTGTTACTTTTACGGTTGTTAGTAGATTCCTCCATACCATCCAGTGAGATTTATCAATATGCTGAACCTTGATCTCACTAAGACTAGCATTGTTATATGAATATTCTAAAAATTTTATAAAATTTCTTAATTTTTCTATCAATTCGTTCAGATCGTCATCTATAGGGAAATAAGCTGTAACCTCAAACAAATCATCTTTTTTTATATCTTCCGCTACTCCTAGTGAACCCATACCGAGGAGAAAATCTGATAACAGGGGAGCTAATCTCTTTTCTGTTTCTATACTGACTTGACTAAATTTCTGCATTAGTGATAGTCCATTTCCTATTTTAATATGGATTAATATTATCGTAAGTGGTGCTTATCTTCCAATTTTATAACAAATTTACAGTTCGATACTCCATGCTATACTTTTCATATGAATAATGAGCAACTATACTTTTTTAAAGAGATATTGATAAGAAATATGGCACAATTACTCGGAGTTGCTGAAGAAACACTGCTTAATATGAGCAAGGGCGATGGTACATTTCCCGACCCTCTTGACAGGGCTATGTCTGAATCCATTAGAAATTTAGAGCTAAGAAAAAGGGATAGGGAAAGAAAACTCCTATTAAAAATACAAAAGGCTATTAGAAAAACGGAAGATGGAAGTTACGGGGTTTGTGAATTATGTGGCGAGGAAATTTCTGAAGATAGATTAAAGGTAAGACCTGTAACCACTCTTTGCTTCGAGTGTAAAGAAGAACAAGAACAGATCGAAAGGCAGTTTAACTTATAGATTATTTAGTATTTCCATAGACGAAACCGTCAAAAAAATCAACTTCAGAATCTTTAATTAATTTCCAATTATTATCAATTTTTTCTAGGATGATTCTCTCTCTACGCGTAAATTTACTTCTGTTTTCGTTTATTCGTAGTTTGAAAACAGTCGTTTGTATTACTTCTGCATTTCCGTTGTTTATATTAATGGTTCTGTCATATTCCTCCATATTGATCTCATCAAACACGGAAATAACGTTATTAAACGATTCTGTGACGTTTTTGTCGTTACTGTATACAATGTTTTTATAAAGCTCGGCATCCTGTGTTTCATATGCTTTTTTTCTATTAAGTAGCGAGGTTTCAATGCCTTTATCATCTGATTTACTACAGGAGAAATAAATCAGACTTATTAAACTCAAAAGGAGGATAGGGATTAAATATTTTCTGTATAACATATTTATAATCAAGAAGATTCTGGTTGAATTTCCTCTGGCTGTAGGTCCTGTTTGCCCTCAATTTCTCTTAGCAAGCTGTTAGCTTTATTATGATATCTTTTATCCGGAAATATCTGAACAAGTCTCTGAAGGGTTTGCCTTGCTAATTCATACTGTTTTTCTTTAACATACGATATTCCAAGTAAGTACAATGCTTTTTCGTATTGATTGGTATCACTAAAATTTATAACTACCGCACTATATCTATTGGCTGCTGCTTTATAGTTGTCCCGCCTTGAGTAAAACTCACCAATGTATATTTCTCTCTTGGCCAGTATATCTTTACATATGGACATATTTTCGTCAGCCTGGGGTACGAGCTCTGAACTTGGAAATTTTTCCACGAAAACTTCGAACCACTTTAGGGCTTCTCTAGTATCGGTTGGATCTCTGTCAGGACTCTTCTTCCTCATGAAATGGGACAATGCCAACTGGTAGGTTGCGTATTCTGATTC
>JAZGCJ010000116.1:0-4036 GCA_036476895.1 Thermodesulfobacteriota bacterium | reverse complement strand
CTTTTTATCAATGTCGTCCTACTTCTCGTCTATTGATGTTTAATGTTGTTTGAAATGTTATAAGACTATCAATCATCTTCGTTCATATGCTCTCGAATCCTCTTTTTAATTAACAAAATTTCTTAGCCAAACTAAAATTGTCTTATATCTCCGTTCAATAGTGATCGATTCCTCCTACTTAGTCGAAATCGTTTTCGAATTCGTTACTCGAAGCAGTTCCTCAGCAAGTTCGTAAGTCTTCTTTGATATATCAGAACCGCTAATCATTCTGGCAAGTTCTTTAATTCTTTCCTGCTTATTCAGTAGTTTTACCACAACATTAGTTGTTTCATCCTTTATATTTTTTTCCACTTTGAAATGATTATCTGAAAATTTTGCAACCTGGGCCAAATGTGTAATACATATTACTTGATTTTTACATGACAAATTCTTTATCTTTTTACCAACTGATTCCGCAACAGCACCGCCGATACCGCTGTCTGCTTCATCGAACACCAATGTAGATCTATCAGCTTCAGATGTAAGGGCTTCTTTTAAGACAAGCATAATTCTTGATAGCTCTCCGCCCGATATTATAGATTTTAATCTCTTTACTTCCTGGTCCGGATTAGCAGAGAATTTAAAGGAAATATCATCTATACCATCAATACCGATTTCTTTTTCATCAAAATGAATTTCAAACCTGGCATCTTTAATACCTACTTCGTTCAGGGATTTTTCTATCTTTATTTCCAGCTCTTTCGCCTGTTTCTTTCTTACACCAGATAGATGCAGAGCCTTATCATTTGCAATAATCCCTATCTCTCTGACGGTTCCCTCAAGGTTTGAAACTTTCTCTTCATAGTTCAATATATTATTTATTTCTTCCCTGTAAGCTTCCCTTTTTTCAATGATTTTCTCGATCGTATCTCCATACTTCCTTTTTAAATCATTAATTAAATGTAATCTGTCTTCTATAGTTTCCAGCTTATCATGTTTGAATGAAATATTTCCCAGGTAATTCCTTAACTGATAGCTGGATTCCTGAAGTTCTATAGTGGATCTCTCAATCAGATCAAATGTTTCGATTAAAGATTCATCCACATTCTTTACTTCTTCAAGGTTGGTTTTAACAACATTCAACTTTGATAAAATTGAATCCTCATCCTCGTACATCAGGTTGTAGGAATTAGTCAAATTGGATAAGATTAATTGCGAGTTTGATAATATTTTCCTTTCTTTTTCAAGTTCCACATCTTCCCCGTTGGACAGATCGGCTTTATCGATCTCATCCAATTGGAATTTTAAAAATTGTTCTTTCTCCACATCCCTGTTTTTATTTTCTATAAGTTCGTTTAGCTTTTTTTTATTTTCAGAATATTCTTTAAACACATTTTCATAGTTTATCTTTAGAGAACTTAGCTGGCAGTATTCATCCAACAACTCAATATGTTTCTTCTCATTCATTAAGGATTGGTGTTCGTGCTGGCTAAAGATATCGATCGTGTTACCAGCAACTTCTTTAAGTAAATTTAGTGTAACAATATTACCGTTAATATAATTCTTAGATCTTCCGTTTTTCGATATTACCCTTTTAATTAATAATTCGTCATCCATAGAGATCAGTCCGTAACGGTCTATTAGTGTCTTAATATCATTTTTGTCTGATATATCGAACAGAGCTTCCAAGTGTGATTCTTCACAACCACTTTTAATCAGATCTGTATTTATTTTGTCTCCCAATAAAGTGTTGAGCGAATTAACGATAATAGATTTCCCGGTTCCGGTTTCTCCAGTGATGATGTTTAAACCAGGTTCAAAACTTAAAGCCAGATTGTCGATGATAGCAAAATTTATTAGATTGATACTTACGAGCATGAAGTTTATTCAAGAAAACTCTTCAAGGTTCCACTAACTTTTGAATCTACCAGCTTCTCTAAAGCCCTTTTTTCTATCTGTCTTATTCTTTCACGCGTTAGGTTAAAGTACTTACCGATTTCGTCAAGTGTATACGTTGTTCCAAGGTCTATACCGAATCTCATTTTTAATATTTGTTCTTCCCTCGATGTTAGTGTGGAAAGTGCATCCCTTATTTTTTGAGTAAGGGCCGATAACACTACTGCCGTGTCCGGAACGGTTGTTTTATTGTCCGGAACAAAGTCCAATAAAGTTGTTCTCTCACCATCGAATATAGGAGAATCCAGATGTACAACATCCTTTGTTGATTCTAAAACCCTCCTCACTCCTTCAAGTGATATCCCTGTTTTATTGGATATTTCCTCTGGAAAAGGGTTTCTTCCCATCTTCTTTCTTAGTACACCAATTACCTTGTTAACCTTTGTTGCGTGTTCCAAAACATAGACCGGAACACGTATAGTACGCGTTTGATCCAATAATGATCTTGAAATGGCTTGTTGTATCCACCAGGATGCATAAGTAGAGAATTTATAACCCTTTGTATGATCAAATCTTTCAACCGCCCTCATTAAACCTACGTTGCCTTCCTGGATAAGATCAGTTAAAGGAAGACCCCTGTTTATATATTTTTTTGCAATACTTACAACCAGCCTCAGGTTTGCCTTCACAAATTTATCTTTATAGTTTTGCGCCCTGTTTAAATATGCCTTTTTCAGTTTTGAACATCTCTTATAATTACTTTTGCTCATTCCGTTATTAGCACGATAATCAATACCGTTATTATCAAGTTCTGTTTTTCGTCCGTTATTGGAATTGGGTTTTTTGAAAAATTTATCTATCTTGTTGTTAAGGGGAAAATCCAACAATATTTTTACTTGAACAGCCCCGGATTCACATTTTTTTATCTTTGCAGATACTTCAACCTCCTCCCTGGCAGTTAATAGCGGTTCTGAACCCATCTCTCTGAAATAAGCCTGTAAGAGCCTGTATTCATCATCGGGTTGAATGCTTTTATTTTTTAAGTTTAGGTTCTTTGTTTCTTCAATTGGAAAATCTATTTCAGTTTCTGAGAATTCATCCAGCATATCGGTGGTGAGATTACAATCAGTGTTTTCTTCACTAGTTCCTATCTTCTGAATATTATCACTCGATTGAAATTTGTTATTAAAACTTCTGGCTTCTTTTAAATTTGAGATAAATTTTGTATTTTTTTTCTTCCTTAATCTTCTCGCTCTCAAATACATTCCCCTCATCATTGCCTTATTTGTCCATCTCCAAATATTATAAATTTCGTAGTGGTTAGTTCCTCTATTCCCATAGGTCCAAAAGAATGCAGTTTTGTTGTACTTATTCCAATTTCTGCGCCCAGTCCTAATTCAAATCCGTCGCTAAACCTGGTAGACGCATTTACCATAACGGTAGATGAATTTACATCGTTCAAGAATCTCCTGGAATTTGTATAATCCTGTGTAACTATAGATTCGGTATGCATCGAGCCATATTTCTCGATATGCCCGATTGCCTCATCCATATCACCCACTATTTTTATATTAATTATCAAATCCAGATACTCCTTGTACCAGTCATCTTCAGAAGCTAATTTAATATCTGGCAATATTTTCTTTGTATGTTCACACCCTCTTATTTCAACCCCTAAATCACTATAAATCTCATAGAGCTTCGGCAAAAAAGTTTCAGCTATATCGGTATGAATCAGCAAGGTTTCTGCTGCATTGCATACCGAAGGCCTCTGGGTCTTGGCATTAACGCAAATATTTAACGCCATATCAATATCGGCATATCTATCCACATATACGTGACACACCCCCTTATAATGCTTTAGTACGGGAATGTGTGAATTTTCAGATACAAACCTGATTAAGCCTTCACCGCCTCTAGGAATAATGAGATCTATATAATCTTCCTGTTTTAGCATCTCCAATACAGCATCTCTCTCCGTTACCGGTATGAGCTGAACACATTCTTCAGGTAGTCCGGCTTCTTTCAATGATCTTTTAATAATATTAGAGATTGCCAGGTTTGAACTTATTGTTTCGGATCCACCCCTCAATATAACCCCATTCCCCGATTTGAGACATAAACCGGCTGCATCCGCCGTTACGTTAGGTCTCGATTCGTA
>JAZGCJ010000115.1:0-2660 GCA_036476895.1 Thermodesulfobacteriota bacterium | reverse complement strand
AAATCCGATGGGGATGCGGCGTATGATGAGGTGATCGACACTCCGGACCACCAGTAATCATTAAATGGTATCGTTAATTTGAATTCAGGATCGGACGGTGCGAAGAAAAGTATCTTGCCACCCTTTTCTACTAACCCCATAGCGCTTTGTATAGCACTGCCGGAACCGGTGCAGACAATTACTATATCTGCTAATCTCCCTTCATTTTTTTCTTTAATAAATCTGGCTACATCTTCTTTTGAATTAACTGCGTAGTCAGCTCCGAACCGCAACGCAGTTTGCAATTTATATTCATTGATATCGGTTGCGATTATGGTACCAACACCCTGAGCTTTGGCGTATTGGAGATTTAATAATCCGGTAATCCCGCTTCCTATAATTAATACACTGCTGCCAATATCAAACCCCATCATCCTCTGGGCCCTAACAACACAACCCAGGGGCTCGGTAAAAGAACCTTCCTCCGTAGAAACGTTTCCAGGTAGTTTAAATACGCCTCTATCAACATTTATGGATGGAATTCTTATATACTCGGAAAATCCGCCGGGATCGAAGAATGTCGATTTTATGTTAGGGCAGATTGTGTGTCTGTCAGTTAAACAATAGTGGCATGTGTTACATGGAACATGATGAGTTGCCGTTATTTTATCTCCAACCTCAAAGTCTTTGACCCCGTCTCCCACCTCAACGACTTCACCTCCAACTTCATGGCCCAATACAATTGGGGCCTTTGGAATTCTGTACCACTCCATAAGGTCGCTTCCGCAAACACCGCTTGCCTCAACGCGCATTAGAATTTCCCCCGGGCCGATTTTAGGAGTGGGAACATCCTCTACGCGAATATCGTGATTGTTGTAATACATTCCTACACGCATATTGTTTTTCGTACTTCCACTGTAAGGTGTTTTATATTAATTGGATATTTATTTTAGACGTTAGCTACCTTTTTTGTTTCTTCATCTTTTATACTCAAGAATAAATCGTGGGCCTGTTTTGGATTGTTGTTTTCATGAACTATCGATCTGATAGATCTAATTATCGCTACCGGATGGTCGTTTTGCCAGATGTTTCTTCCCATATCGACCCCAACTGCGCCTTGCTGAATAGCGTTATATGTCATTTCCAGTACATCCATTTCTGTCTCCAGCTTTGGTCCGCCGGCTATAACAATAGGTGCTGGACAGCTTGTCGTTACCTTTTCAAACTCTTCACAATAGTATGTTTTGACTATGTGGGTTCCTAGCTCGGCACAAATCCTACAGCAAAGAGAAAGATAGCGAGCATCCCTTTTTTCAAGTTCTTTTCCAACGGCTGTAATCCCGAGTACGGGTATGCCGTATTCCTCTCCCTGGTTAACCAGCTCTGCAAGGTTAAGGAGTGTCTGTCTTTCATGTTCGGTACCAATGAAAACTGAAATCCCCACACCGGCTACATTCAGCCTTATTGCATCCCTGAATGAAGTAGTAAGCCCTTCGTCGGTAAGGTCGGGTCCTACAATACTTACACCGCCCGATACTCTTAGAACTACATTGGTGCTTGATTCCGGATCAACGGATGATCTAAGAACTCCTCTTGTTAGCATAATGGTGTCGGCATATGGAATCAGAGGTTCAATGGTCTTTCGCGGCTCTTCCAATCTATGAGTGGGTCCAAGAAAATAACCATGGTCCAATGCGAGCATTACCGTACGCCCCGTTTTTGGATTAATAATCCTGGACATCCTGTTTTTCATTCCCCAATCCATATCAATTCACCTCTCTTAAAGTTTTTCAAAGGAAATTTAAAGTAATGACTGATAAATGTCAATTAGGAGTAGGAACGTTTATTAATTAAGAGATTTGTTCAATACTCTTCAGGTTTCAACCGAAAAATTTTTAATAGGTATTTGAAATGTATCACATATAAGGAATAATACTTATTGTCTTATAACAAATGTAAGAATTTCTTAATATTGCACCCCCTTAAATCTTAGCAGTTGCATATAATATTTGTATAAATGTATTATTATCTAATGGTAAAGGGAGGTTATGTTGGCACTCATATACGCAATTGCAAAATATTTCTTGACTATGTTCCTAGTAATCCATAAAATTATTATTATGAAAAACGGAATGAGTAAGAATATGAACAGATATGAGCAAGGAGTACAAAAATTTAAAGAAATGAATGGTAAGGATAGCGAGCTGGTAATTCAGCGTTTAATGTCGCTCCATCCTGATCTCGCTCGTTATGCAATGGAATTTGCTTTTGGAGATATATACAATCGACCTTTATTAGATATAAAATCCAGGGAGATTGCAACAATTGCCGCACTTATAGCTCTGGGAAATTCTGTTAAACAATTAAAAGTTCATATTAATTGTGCTCTTAACTCTGGTGTGAAACGTGAAGAGATTATCGAAATTATACTCCAAATGGCTGTATACGCAGGTTTTGCGGCAGCGATAAATGCGATGCAGGCATCAAAAGAAGTTTTTGATGAAATAGACAATGAAAAAAGCAAGGTGGAAAACGGAAATCCCAGCAAGATACAACAAAATAGAGCACTAAGTGCATAATAAATATTATTCCTGCATCCTGCATCGTGAATCTTGCATCATGAATCCTGCATCAATGAGTTTTGAGCAATCTGGAAAGCTTTAAGCGCTTTATCAATATGA
>JAZGCJ010000114.1:0-3393 GCA_036476895.1 Thermodesulfobacteriota bacterium | reverse complement strand
CAATATCAAATAGTTCCCTATCAAAGTTGTACCTGTCTGCTCCCCATAAAGATACAAATCCTTTCATTAAGTCAGAATATTCAATATACTTCCCTTCCACAAACACCCCCCAATTATCAGTAATCTGGTATGATAAACCAAGGGAAAATACATCTGGAACAGATAAACTTGATTTATCAGTAAAAGCTGTCAGTGTAGCGATATTTTCATCCAAAAGAAGTATATAATCGGTGTCGTAATCAAATTCTGGCATTATTTGTGCGCTTCCACCGATCATCAAGTTGTCAGTAACACGATAAAGAACCCCGAAACGAAAGGCAACATCCTTATCCCTATCATCAATTTTCGCAAATTGATCGTCGAAGTCAGCAGTATCTAAAGGATCATGTTGAATTCCAGCACTATCTATGTAAGTTGTAGACCAAGTACTTTCTATATCTAAAAGCAAAACGCTAATGCTTGCCCCAAACATAAGTTTATCTTTAAAAAAACTTTTTGCCATACTAAAGCCATACTCATCAATTTCTAAATCTATATCACCATTAAAGCCCTCCATCAAAGCAGCATTACCTGGCCTCGCTGAAAGTGGATTAACTTGGAACGTCATAGGCAAAGTAATCTCTGTATCTTTATTAGTAAGCTTGTTGTAGAAAAAAGATGCGTTAAATTCGATATTATAAGGTTTATATTTAACAGGAAAAGTTATACTAGCAAACGACAAATCCGTCATATCATCAAAATTTATTTCGGCTTCTTGAGTTGAAGTAGCGATTACACCAGGAGGGGTAAAGGCAAAAGGTGTAGCAGTCGGATCATGCGGCCAAGCTTTAAATCTTGTATCCCAGGTCGAAAAACGCCCCTCGACATATAATCGCAAACCTGGCAATTGAGCAAGACCTGCTGGATTGGCAACAGCAGCAGTTGCGTCATCTGCCTTTCCCACAAATGCGCCACCAATACCCTTGCTCTTGGCGCCAGGGTTATTAAATTCAAATGCTGAAGAAAACCACTGTGTAAGGTTTTCAATGGCCAAGCTGTCTTTAATGTTAATGGGGATTGAGGCAAATAACACGAACATTATTACACCAACACTATAATGCAACCGAAACATATTATAAATTTTCATCCCACCCCCTTTCAGACTAAAATGTTCAAAATACAAATGTCTCGGAAATTCTACTCTGTTCAAATACTCCATAACTTAAAGTCTTGAATGCAGTAGTTAACCTAACACTAACCCATTGTCAAGGTATTTTTTTAATATAAGAATCAAAAACCACCCCTAAAAAGTGTGGTTTGTAAGGCGACCATAAAAGGGTAAAATTATTTCCACAATTTGAGTTGATCTATATCTTTATCTTTTTTCAACTGCCATTTTACATATTTTCAGATTTTCTCTTCATCAAGACCTATTGTATTTACGCAATATCCTTTTGTCCAAAAATGTCTACCCCAGTACCGATTCTTCAGTTCTGTATACGTGTCAAATATCTTGATGGCACTTTTCCCTTTCAAAAATCCAATCACTTCTGAAATTGAGTTTTTCGGTGAAAACGACAACACGAAATGGATATGGCCTTTTTGCACATTACCTTCTAATATTTCTATCTTCTCCACTCACATAGCTGCCTGATTATATCTCGTACCGATTTGCCTACTTCTCTTGTTAAAATCCTGAATATATATTTTGAACAACATACCAAATTGTATCTGCATTCCCACACTACATAACAAATAGAAAATGATGGTATTATGGCAAAGAAATAAAATGAGATGCACCTTATAAGATCTACAGAAGGTTATAGTATCTGCCATGGCCTGTCTAAGGTAGCCCATGGCATTGTTTGAGATTTCTCAAGAACTTCAAAAATAGCTAATAGGGTTATACGCTTAACTGCCCTAAGATTATTATCGGTTATTGATAATGAATGGATTAGCGACAATAATGCAAAAATCTCCAAAAAAGCCTCAAATCATTATATTCCAATCGCTTACAACTTAATTGTTGTAGTAAAGCAGATAGCCCCATTAGCTAATTTTCTGTCAACTATTGTTGAATGGGTATCAAGAAAAATATACATTCTTAGTTTTACAAGGTAAACACTTACGTAGTTAATATAAAAGCAGTTACGTTCTTAATATTGAGTGTTTTAAGGTTTCATGTTTATTTAATTCAACATTTTTTAAATTTAAAATAAATATTTCCTCATCATACTCTCTAGGGTATAATCGCAAGTGTAATATTCTTGGCGAATTACGACATATATTTTCAAACGAAAACAATTTTGGTATGATATTTGTATATTAACACTCATGTATGTTCTTGAGAGTTAAGGCATGAAAAGGCAATTTAACGAAAGAGAAAAGATACTTCAACATGCAAACTTTATCTTGCAAGGCGGAACTTTTTTTAGGATCCAGATGCAATAGTGAGTCTCTCGAAAGTACAGTAACTAAAAGAAGAGAGCTTTTAAAAGGAGGCGTAGTATGAATTCTGATAAAAGTAGAAAAGCTAGCCGGGATGAAGAAGGAAATCCTTTAACAGGATCCGTAGCTAATGGAGTCACAGCAGATTCGAAAACAAAGGTAAATACCGCACAACAAATGTCTGCCAGGTGTCATATTGACACCTTAAAAGACGACGATGTTCCCTTTGTAGACTTACATAGTGATGCCCACAATGATTCAATCGATATAGTTTATTCACGACCTTGCCGACGGAATGGTATTGAAGAGCATATCTTATTGGATGAGATTGTGCTTTATTACCCGGAGCGTGAAGTGGCTTTCTCACTCAATAGCTCAGCAAAAGCGATCTGGGAACTATGTGATGGCAAACATACCGTTATCGAGATCAGTCAGAAACTTAGTAAGCGCTTCGCTTGTTCTGCAGCAGAGCTGCTTTCAGACGTGACAACAACCATAACCAAACTTCAAAAACTTTCTCTACTGGAGGTGAAGAATGCCCCTCGTACAAAGTCGACTTGATGATGGAGGAGAAATGGCAGTAATGGCGCAGAAAACCTTATACGTTGCGTTTAATGGTCATCAAGTGGCTGTTCGCTCAAACATCCCCGAGGTAATTGAACTGATCGAGCGTAGCTTTAGAGAAATGTTAGAGCCTGGGCCCACGAGAATCGTAGGGCGGTTGGAGGTGTTCAGAGAAGATGGGAAGTACCATTTAACCGGGAACAGTATAGCCAGTGAGGAGTACAGATCACTGGACGATATTCTGGTGTGGTTCAATAAAGAAGTGATTCACCATCTGATTCAAGCAAACCCTGATCTCTTGTGGTTACATGCGGGAGCGGCTGCTTACCGAGGCTCTGCAGTAGTGTTTCTTGGGGCTTGGGGGCGAGGCAAGAGCACTCTTGTCACAAACCTTTGTGAAAA
>JAZGCJ010000113.1:0-5556 GCA_036476895.1 Thermodesulfobacteriota bacterium | reverse complement strand
GCGCTGACATAATTTATTCCTACTTTTCTAAAAAATTCTATTATATTTATTTGCTATTAGCCGTTTTCTTGCTTATTAAAACATTAAAATGTCAAAATAATGATTATTTTAATCTTCCCACAATCCCCTCTTTAATACTATTCAAAGTCATCATGAATATTGTGTTTCTTAATTTTATTATATAGACTTGCTCTTGAAAGTTTCAGTAATTCAACTGCCTTTTCGATGTTCCAGTTGACATTATTTAAGGTATCAGCAATTATCTGTCGTTCTGCGATATCAATCTGTTCATGAAATGTCCTGCCAGTTACAGCAGATGCTGATATGGCATCAAGGAAGTCTGTTTGAACATTTAAAGCCATTTTCTCCAATAGTCCACTTGCCTTATTATATGTATCTAATAATTCTTTACATAAACTAGCGTCTATAAAAGTTGGATACAAATCAATTGCTTGGCGCAAAGAAACAATAGTGTCATTGCTTTTTGTCAATGCATCTTCAAAATATTTTAGAAACTCTTTATTCTGATGCCTCCTAGAATAACCCTCAACAATCATCCTTGGTATAGCATCTACAGAACTACGCAATTGTTCTTTTAAAACAATTTGTTCTGGCTTTGACAACTTGGGTAGAATACTTTTACACACCAATAGCATTGCTTTATATGTGATTTGATATATTTCTAAATCTTGGAAACTTATTATAGTTTTCTTATTGTCTTCCATCTTCACACAACCCCCTTTTATTTTCCCTTGCTTCTCTACAAGCTCTTAAAAACCTATCCTGATATCTAACATTAGTTAGAACATTTTATTTCGCATAATGAACATCCTCTCCCCTTGAATAACCCCTTGTTGAGTTGCATACGGGAATATCCCAAAATTCATCTTCAAAGGATCTCAACAGCTCTTTTTCATTCAACGGAGCATCATCAGGTGTCGTTGTAGCATACCGGAATGTGATTTTATGCTCCTTCAATATTCTTTTTAGCCGGTTAGCAACTGTATGCCTCTGCAAGTGATTTCCCAATTCTTGTTGTAAATCGGATTTACTCATGCCAATCTTTAATAAACGTGTCATACCTCTATACCGGGAATATTCGGCATCTTGATATATTTTATAAACACCAGCAGAATGGGGTGCGTTTTTTATTCCTTTACTATCAAGGGTATATTCCTGCGACCAATTAAGATGCATCTTCTTCTCCTTGCTACAATTTACTGTTTGCTATATTTAATTAAAATTCCCCTGTGCCCACTCTTCATATTTACTACTTTCTACTTCTTCCTCTATTTCGTCTTCTAACTCATGCAGGAAATCTAATCCGCTTCTTTCCTCTATATCATTGATTGTAACAAGATGATTGATTACTTTATCGCTTCTCGGAGTATCCTGGTCAAATATAAAACTGGCAGACTTAAGGGAGTTTATAGAATTGCCTGGTACGATTACGATTTTCCAATATCCAGATGGTACTTTGTGGGGTTCATCCGCTTTTGGAAGTTGTGGCATATCTTTTTCATAGAGAGTGCCAGTCATTACATACACGGTATTACCTGCCTTAGCAAGTTTTCGTACCTTGCTTTCTAATTTCTTCCAAGCACCCTGATTTAGGTTAGATTTCTGCGGAGTGATGTTTGAAAGGTAATTAGTTTCTTGCCAACTGTCTGTACCTTTAAATGCTGCCAATGGTGCTTGATGTCCTCTATCGGTTTTGAGAACATTGTGAGCATCCTTATAGTCAGCGGGTTCTAATGTTTCTGAATCTTCAAGCAAAGGGTCAGGCTTCCAATTTCGCTTTGTTTCTACATCACCAGTAACAGTTTCCTTATCAAGCCTGTAAGCTACCCAATCAGCAAATTTGGTTTCGTCATTTGAGGATAGAGCGTATATGTCTCTAATTATCAAATCATTTGTCGACTGTGTACCGGTAGGATAACCATAGATAAAGTGTTTGCAGTGGATTTCAGGGAATTCAGCCTGAGAATGTAAAGTGTAGCTAAGAATCAGGTAAGGAATGACAAAGATAAATGATAGAGTTTTTAAGGGTGTTTTCATGTTACTACAACCCCTTTCCTTCCTTCTTAGAATCTTCCGATTCCCTCTTTATGTACATACAATTTATTCATAGGGCTTTGGCTTTTCCAAAAGATAAGAAGAATGTTTTTTTACTTGATTCATAAGTTCAGAATCCAATTTTGCTTTATACAATGTTTTTGCATATACAAGCTGATAATAGGTTAATCCCTTTGTTCCCTCAAGGTTGGCTTCCTCAAGGTTGGCTTTCTTAAGGTTGGCTCCCTCAAGGTTGGCTCCCTGAAGATTGGCTCCTGTTAGGTTTGCCTTTCTTAGATTTGCTCCGCTAAAGTCAGATAATTTTTCAATCTTGGTAGATTCATCTATAGAGTAAAAAATCGATTCTGAAAAATTAACAGCATACAAATTTTCACCTTTTAGGTTTATACCATCTAACCATTTTTTTGATAAGTTCATTCCTGATAAATCATCACCATGTTCTTTGATCGTTTTAATTGCATCTTTTAATTTAGTACCACCATAGCGTCCTTGTGCTACATCATTATACAATTTCTCATATACATTGCTTGCAATCTGTTCTTTATAATCCCATTTATCCCAAATATTAAATACAAGAGTAAAGATAACAGCAGCAAATGATATTATGATTGCAGATATAGTAAGCTTTATTATACTAAGATGTTTATCCCTCTCCTCTCTGAGACTTGCTATCACAGCAGCAAGGAGAGGGAATTGAATAGTGCGCTCGTCAAATCTGAAAAAACTAACCTTTTTGCCATCCGGCTGTGTGAATCCATATTTGGACTCAAGGTGATAGTAAAGCCGTCCAAAGATTATATCTGGATCAACTGCGAAGTGTTTAGCAATTGCTTCAACGTCAACTGGTACATAAACTTTGGCACTTCGACTTGGTTTTTCTTTAGAGAATGAAATGAAAGTGGAGTAATATCGTTTGTAGATTTCCTCCAAAACTTCTAGGTCAGTTGGCGGTCTTTTCATTAGTTTATACCTCTCATTACTTTTTGTAAGTCTTTTATCCTGTTTTGTCGATGATTTGTAAGCATGGAAAAACAGTGTGATAGTTCATGTATTTACATCCCTGTAAAAACAAACTTAATTTATGAAAAGCATATCCATCATTTGGTGGAATATGTGTTTATACGGTATGACAATTTATTGGATTGTGTAAATTCTGATGTTTATAATAGTCAGCGAGTCATCATAATCAAAAGGAAAACCCGCGACAACCCCTTTCCTTTCTTCTTAGAATCTTCCAATTCCCTTTATTTTTCCTTATCCATTGCATTAACTAACACACTTCTCATATTCCCAAGGATTTCAGTTGATTGGCTTATAGTCATGTCGACTAGTATGTTTTTAATGTTCGCTGTTTCTTTTATATTCAACCAGACTATTTTCAACTTGTGGATAAAGATTATCTATTTCTTTCTGTATTTCTATTGTCTTTTTCAAGGCAGTCACTATTTTACAATAATGGAAAATATTGTCCTGTGTTAATATACTACCCTTTCGAGATTTAAGCCATTTATCCAGTACCTGATAGCCACCAATTTGATATTCCCATACCTCTCTTTCAACTCCTTCAAAGAACTGGCTTTTGTTAATATAAATTCTTCTTTCTTCTCCGTTATACTTTAGCTTTTCCACTAGGCTTGTACCATCGCCTTGAAATTGTGATATTGGATTGGTTAATACTTCTGATTTTAATAGATGCAAATCAGTAAGTTCTTTTCCTAACTTTAACATCTTTTGAAAAAGTTTGAAATCCTTAGTAAAAGGAATTCTTGGGAAATCTAGTTTCAAAAATTCAGTATATTTTATGCGGTAAATGTTTGAAAAAAGCGTTCCGTAGATGTAATAAAATATTTCCTCTGGTGTCGTTTCATTAATGTAAGTTTCTTTTAATGCACTAACCAGAACGGGATGGAGATTTGATTCCTTTCTGTAATGTTCTCTTGATGGGTCAAATGGGTTTTTATTATTAGTGTCAGGGTAAATGTATAGAGGAAAAAGATATGAGCCGATTGTTGATTCACCACATTTTATTTCTGTTATTTTCTCAGAAACAAAAAAATGATTTGGATGAGGAGATTTATTACTTCTTGCTGTTAGCAATCCCAAATTTTCCTGCATCATATGTTGCATAACTTCTGACCGTGGCATACAATGGAAACCACGAGATTTACCAGTATAATAAGTATATCTTATGTCAAAGGGTCTATATAAAATTTGCATTATTTTTCTTTTGTCTAGGCCGCTGTTTATCAAATCTTTCTGAGCCAAAACAACTTTCCAATCCCTTGCATCCTTGCCTAGATTATAAGATGATCTAGCCAATTCAGCATCTATTTTTGAAAAATTTAGTACTGTCATCCATACTTCATCTGATGTATACTTTACAGTCAGTTTATCTCTTGCTGTAAGTATTCCCACACTTTTGATAGAAAAGATATCAGTAATCTTAATATACCTTTGATACAATTCTAATATTTTTTCATCCCTCGGAATAAATAAATAAAATTCAGATTTAGGTGACAACTGTTGCATGTTAATTGTCTTTATATTATTTCTGATTAGCCAATCATATTTTTTATCTCTCAATCCCCAAATTTGCGAATAATAGACCTTGCTTTTGTCTTCTTTATTTTTTGTGAGGAGCGCAATGGCAACTCCTTGTTGAACATCGAAGACATTTTCGTCTTTTGATCCATCAGGAGCGACTTCCTTCTTTTTTGTGTTACCGTGAAGGTCGAGTAAATTGATTTGATTAAAGGTACCCAAAAATTGTTGTCTCATGCCTCGGAAAGTTGGATTGTCAAGGTAACCGTGATTGGTGATAAAACCAAGGATACCGCATTCTAAGTTATGAATTCTCCAATGTGCATATCTCATAAATTTAACATAGTCATCTTGCAACCACTTAGGGTTTTTCTCACCAAGGGGTTTACCATCGACCTCATAATAGGACCTTATAATCTTACCAATAAAAGTTGGTTTACCATGAGGGTCGATACTAGCATTGGCTGAATGACCTGCATAAGGTGGATTTCCCAGAATCACAGTAGATAAAACATGTTGTTTTACTTTGTTTGCAGCTTTCGCTTCGTGGGCGAGAGCTGGGGCCATAAATTTAAACATGCCTGAAAAGTCCTTTGGCTCTTCAAGTGAATTAGTAAGATAAATACGTGCACGCTCGGTTGAGCTAAAAGCGTAACCAGTCTCGTAAAGCTTCAAACCCAATTTCATATGAGCAATGGCATATGGAGCCATCATCAACTCGAAGCCATAAAGACGAGGTAGAAGATGTCTTGGGACATAGCCATTCCACAGCTTTATAATTTCTACATCAGATTTGCCCTGGGACTTCCACTTGGATATCATAGTCTTATGGATGAGATCAGTTACTTCGACAAGGAAAGTGCCAGTACCTGTGGCGGGATCGAGAATTTGAACGAATGGTGTATCATGAGAAATGCTTTTAGGTATATTTAATTCAGG
>JAZGCJ010000112.1:0-37804 GCA_036476895.1 Thermodesulfobacteriota bacterium | reverse complement strand
CTTTCAAGTGTGTTTAATTGTACCAAAGCTGTGTTAGAACCAATGATTGCGCAAGATGGAGGAGTAATAATTTCCATATCTTCAGTAATTGGTGAGATGGGGAATCCGGGGCAGGCAAACTATGCTGCTACAAAAGCTGGTATCATAGGCTTTACAAAAACTATGGCTAGAGAGCTTGCTAAAAATAAGATAAGGGTAAATGCAATTGCTCCAGGGTTTGTTGAAACGGACATGTTGAGAACGGTACCGGAAGATATAAGAGAAACTATCAAAAAGGACATAACTTTGGGTAGGTTTGGTACACCGGAAGAAATAGCGCTGGCAGTGGTTTATCTATGTTCGCCTGCAGCAGCCTGGATTACCGGTATTACTCTTAGGATTAATGGCGGACATTATATCTAAAGAATTTTTAAAATTTTGTATGCCTCAATTTGGGGCATACAAAATATAAGTTTTGAGCTAGTTTAATTTCGACCGTTCTATCAGCCAATCTGATACTTCCGGCCATAAGCCTTTAAGAGATCTGCTGCTGACAGATAAACCTATGTGACCTGTGGGAAATACGATTGTTCTTTTATCTTTGCTTGATATTAGAGTATCAAGAGCCTTGCTTGAGTCTGGTGGAGTGAGATGATCATGTTCTGCGATCAGATTCAATACAGGGCATTTTATATCTTTCAAATTTACTATTTTCCCGTTAATTCTTAATTTATTTTCTACTAGTTGATTTTCCTGATATAGATATTTTACAAATTCCCTAAAAACTTCTCCGGCAACAGGAATGTTGTCGTTTAACCATTTTTCCATAGCAAAGAAACTGTCAATAAATTTATCATTGTCTACATTCTCATAAAATGTAATGTATTTCGATACAAAGTTTTGTATTGGTTTCATTAACAAGAATCCGGATTGCAGGAATTCAGGCGGGACATTCCCATATGCATCAATAAACTTGTCAACATCGAAATTAGGTTTATCTCCCCATAAATTCAATGTTCCCTCAACTTTGAAATCTATCCCAGTAGTCATTAAAACCAGGTTCTTAACATCTTCTGGATAAAGAGCTGTATACATTGAACACATTGTTCCACCCATGCAGTAACCTAGTATATTGATTTTATCACAGCCGGATTCTCTTTTTACTTTTTCAACAACCTTTTTTATGTATCGGTTTATGTAATGGTTTAAATCCAGTTTTTTGTCTTCGTCTCCGGGCACTCCCCAGTCAATTAAATAAACATCAATGCCTTTATTTAGTAACACTTCCACAACACTCCGGCCCGGCATCAGATCCAGAATGTACGGTCTATTAACTAATGCAAAAACCAAGATCAACGGCACAGGATGAGTTTTTTTCACAGTTGGGTGATAGTGTAGTAGGCGGAGCTTGTTTTCAGTATATATAACTTCATGGGGTGTAACTCCCACTTTTACATCCGGTGGATTTACCAAGGCCAGGTCAATTATCTTGCTGAACTTGCTTTGAATTTTTTCCGCCTCTTCAAGTGTTGATTCCAAGTGATTTTTACTCATTAAAGTGGACCTCCAAAACCCAGATCAATTATTAGGGTTCATTTCATTATATTGCTGAAGAATTATTTCTTCGATGTTTTTCTCTGAGTTGTTATTAAGCTTTCAATTTTATCATCCAAGTCATTGATCTTAGCCTCTAAATTATTTACGGCAGACAAAATATTATCAACATCACTTTTCGAAGGAAACCTCATATTTTTCAAGGTTTTTTCTACTATGTCATCAAAATGTTTTTTAAACTCAGATGATTTTTCTATTAGTTTACCAACGTTATTTGCAAAAAGAGGGCTATTAACCCAATTATCTAGAATATTTGAGGCTGAATTTTCCCATCTATCATAAAAATCCTTATAGAATTTTTTAGGATCAACGCTTTCCCCACTTTGGGTTTTACCTGCCAAAGGATTTTGCTTCCAAAAATCCAATACTTCTGTCAAAGTTTTATCCCAAGCCTCATAAAATTTCTTATATTGTTCGGTGTGGTCATTCGATTCTTTGCTCAATTCATTTTCCCCCACTTTTAAATGGTTTTGTTTTTTTTTCAGAATTTTCAATTAACGTATTGATTGTGTTTTCTAGCTTGTCGAGTTTTTCTTCAATGTTTTCTAAAGCGGTTTTTAATGAATCTATATCTTTCTTTAATGGGAAATACCTGTATTCTAGATTTTGATCCATGATTTCTTGAATATATTTTTTAAACTCCCCAGACTTTTCAACCGCTTGTTCCATAAGGGGATTTTTTATCCAAGCTTTCATTGCCTGGTGAGTAGATTTTTCCCAAGATTCGTAGAGCTTTGAGAAGTAACTAAAATATTCTTCTTCGGCCTTAGTTTTTTTCGTCAAAATAACTCACCCAAATATTATCTATCTATTATTTATTTCAAATTACAGGGATATCTGCCAATTTCTGTGAATGCGTCTTCAGCAGTTTTCTGTGTTAGATCAATCATCTCAAGGGCAAATCTATCATATACTCTTCTAACAGAGTTTAAGTAGTTTGATTGAATATCTAAAACCCTTACAATGTTTATATTAAACCTGCGTTTTCTTTATTAATAGGCATATACACCAATTATTCCAAAGTTTAATAATAATTAATTGATTGATGTTGTCAAGGGAGTTGTTAGCACTTGCGAAATAAAATATTACAGCCTTTTCAGTTAGTTATATTTCTAAATAAGATACCTGATAGCTTAGGCAAAAATTTATAAGAAACAGCAGGTTTATGGTTGATAAATTTTAGTCATATTCAAAATTATGTATTATGTAATTCAATTCAATGAAAAATTTTTTCAAAACATTACTATTAATAATAGTAGTTTCCTATTTGCAGTGTTTTACAAATCCGGCATATCCGATCTCTCCCGAATCCGATGTGATTAAAATCGGTTGCATTCTTAATCTTACCGGTAAGTATGAAATGATTGGAATAAATGCTTTAAAAGGGGTAATTACAGCTATTGATGATCTTTGGCCTGATTTCAACTATGAAATTTTAGTACATGATATAGGTAAAGATAATAAGAACCTAAGAGATATTATTAAAAATATGGTTTTAGTGGACAAAGTATTATTTATTGTTGGGCCGATTCCAATTACGGATGATTCAGACATAGTAAATGTTATCAATGGTCTAAAGGTTCCTACAGTAATATTTCCGATTACTGACAAAGATTCACTAAAAAGCAAATATTTAATTAAATATATATATCCCATAGAAAACCAAGTAAAAGAGCTTGTTGAGTATTCACGATTTAGGATGGGCATCAGAAGATTCGGTGTTTTATATCCGAATACCCCTCTCGGAAATTTTTTTAAGAACTCTTTTCTCTCATCTGTTAACAGGCTTGGAGGACAAATTGTTTATGAAGGTTCGTATGATCCGTTAATAAGGGATATGTCTGTTGAGACGGAATGGATAAAATCGATAGAACCTGAAGCGATTTTTATACCGGACACAGCGTCCAATTCTGCAGAAATAATTATTAAAATAAAAGGAGAAAGAAATATAAGCAACATTTTATTTTTAGGTCCAAATACGTGGAATAGCAATTCATTTTTGAAGAATGCAGGGGATCTTTTCGACGGGGTAATCTTTAAAACCATTTTTAGTGATTTTTTTTATCCAGGAAGTGAAAGATGGTTAAAATTTTACAGGAATTATTATAACCTGTTTGGTATTGAAGCCGGGCATATTGAGTTTCAGGTTTATGAAGCTGTTAGAATACTTCTGTCAACTTTAATAGATTCGGATGAAATATCGGGTGACGTAATATTAGAGAGAATTAAAATGGTGGATGATAATTCAGCCTATCAAATTGAAAGTGACAAAACGGATGGCATATCTATAATTCCCGGTTCTTTCCTGCTTACCATAAAAAATAATAGGTTTATAAAATTAAAATAAACGATATATAAGAGGTTTAATTATTCATTTAAGTCCTAAAAAGTCATGCTGTCCCGGTGCAAAGTATCCTATAAAGAAAAAAGTAAAGCATATAATACCAAATCCCAACACCGCACCGAAAGCAGCTTTTCTACCTTTCCAGCCAGACGATAGTCTTCCATGAATCAAAACTGCGTATAGTAACCAGGTAATGATTGACCAGGTTTCTTTCTGACCCCATATCCAATTTTGTCCCCATATTTCATTTGCGGCTAGTAAGCCTATGGCAAGACCGAGTGTAACTATTGGAAACCCTATCAATAAGCTCAAGTGGTTTATTTTGTCTAAGGCAGTTAGTGAAGGGAGTTTATTCAGGAATTTTGCAACATGTTTTGATTTAATCTGTTTTTCTTGGAATATATAGAGAATCCCTGCGATGAAAGCAACAGTAAAAACAGCTTCTGCCAGGAACATCAATATTATGTGAGTCAGTATCCATGGATTACTGAGCGATTGTTCGTGATCGATCAGGCCTTGGGGCAGTATGAGTTTAGGAATAGTCATGATTAGGGCAATTGGTGCTACAAAAGCCCCCATTATTTCAGCTTTAAATCTAATTTGAGAGATTATATAAACGATTGAAATAAACCACGAAAACAAATACAGGGATTTGTTCAGCCCACCCGCAATTTGAGTCTCATTTATAAATAGATAGATAAAATTAACCGTTTGTATTAAAGTCGCGGTAATAATTAGATAAAAGCCAAGTTTTGTTACTCTTTTATTTTGTGTCCAAAGAAAACTAATATAACAAATAGTCGAAAGAAGATAGATGAAAGAAACTATAGCAACTATGCTCATATTAATATTTTATTTATGATATACGCTAATTACAAATTGAAATTCGATGATGCAACGATGTGGGCTGAGGTGGGCTGAGGTTTGAAAAATAATTATACAAACTTTCTATTCAATTATCTTACAGGTTCTTCATTTTTTCGGCTTGGTAGTATGTGGTTAAAGACTGTATAATTTCATCCAAATCACCTTGTAGGACAAGATCGAGTTTATGCAGTGTGAGGCCAATCCTGTGATCTGTTATTCTACCCTGCGGAAAGTTATATGTTCTGATCTTTTCACTTCTTCCACCGCTGCCAACCTGTGATTTTCTGGTGTTTGAGATCTCGCTCTGTCTTTTAATTTCCTCGAGCTCAAACAGTTTTGTTCTTAACATTCTCATTGCATGGGTCCGATTTTTGTGTTGTGATCTTTCATCTTGGCATTGCACTACTATACCGGTCGGTATATGAGTAATTCTGATTGCGGAGTCGGTTTTGTTTACATGCTGCCCACCGGGACCTGATGCCCTGTAAGTGTCGATTTTCAGATCTTTTTCGTCAATTTTTACATCTATATCGTCCGGTTCGGGGAGAACTGCCACTGTTGCAGTTGAAGTATGAATTCTTCCTCCCGCTTCGGTAGTTGGAACTCTTTGAACCCTGTGAACCCCGCTTTCGTGCCTCAGACAACTATATACGTTTTTACCTTCGATTGCTGCTACAATTTCCTTAATCCCGCCAATGCCAGTCTCGCTCCTGTTCATTAGCTCAACCTTCCATTTCACATTTTCTGCATAACGGGAATACATTCTGAAAAGATCCGCGGCAAATAAAGCTGCTTCATCTCCGCCTGTACCTGCCCTTATTTCTAAAAATACATTCTTTGAGTCGTTCGGATCTTTTGGTATGAGAAGAACCTTAAGTTTTTTTTCTAACCCGGATTTCTTATTTCCTAAAGAATCTAATTCGTCTTTTACAAGTTCGGATAACTCTTCATCATGTAGAAGAGTTTTATTATTTTCAATCTCTTCCAGAGTTTTTTTGTATTCTCTGTAGGTTTTTACAACATTATCCAACTCGGAACGATCTTTGGAAAATTTATGAATTTCAGATGGGCTTATATCTGGATTGCTTAGCTGAGATTCAATTTCAGAATACTTTTTCTCAACCTCGTCAAGGCGTTTCAACATTGAAGAATCTGCCATTTGCAACGATTAGAATTACACATCTTGAATAAATATCAAGATACGATTAAACTTGTTTTGTTAATAAAATGAAAACAATGGATATTCTTGAGAGTAAGATTAAGGAAGTTTTAGACGAAAAGTACAAAATTCAGTCTAACTATAAGGAACTTGCCGATGAAGTAGCAAGTCTTCGAGACACTATGAAGAAGCTTGAATTGGAAAGGGACGATATAAGGTCAAAGGTTAATAAAATAATTGAGCGTGTAGAGCTGTATTTAAATAGGTCAGAATTATAGAAAGTTATGAGAACAGTCAAGATTAATTTTTTAAATAATGAATATTCTATAAAAACTGATGCTGAATACGAATATGTGCAAGACATTGCACTTTTCTTAGAAAATAAAGTAAAAGAAGTATCAAAGCAAGCAAGCTCTATGGTGGTTCCAAGGCCTCTTTTTTTAGCTACTCTCAAGATAATCGACGATTATTTTAGGATCAAAACAGAATTTGAGGATTTTAAGAACAGTGCTGATCAAAGGTCAAAGGAACTGGTTGAAATATTGGAGAGATCACTTAGAGAAGAATCCCCATTTGATTCGCCAAAGGGGTTATGAAAATAAGTATCATTCCGACAATGCATTCTATGAATATCGAACATTAAGTTATTCAGAAGTAGATAGTTACAGAAAAAATTGGAAAGAACCTTCCTTTATTAGTCATCAGAAAAGTATCTTAAGGGATAAGATATTAAAGGTCAGATTATCTCTTAACCCGAACGAAGTATTGTCTCTTAGTAAAAAAGCCAGCAATAATCTAATTAGCTCGGATATTTACAGAAATTCTCAATCTATATCTCTATACTCGGATATTAGTAATGAAATGTTAACAGATTTTATATTTTATGACTCTATTAATTTGGGTAAGGAAGTTTACTTTCCGGTTATTATTGGAGATACACTTCAGTTTAAGAGGGTAAAATCTAGATCAGACTTGAATCCGGGGGAATATGGGATCCTTGAACCTAAAAAGAACTTGCCTGAGATTCATGTTTCAAATATCGATTTAGTTGTTGTTCCAGGTATATGTTTTGATCGATCGGGGAGCAGGATAGGATACGGTAAGGGGTATTACGACAAGGTATTAAAGAATGTGGAATTAAAAAAAAGAGTAGGTTTAGCTTATGATTTTCAGATACTAAGTAATTTTCTTACGGATCTATATGACAAAAGCTTAAATATGCTCATAACTCAGTTTGGTATAATTTATTGTAGCACATTACAAGGAGGAAGCTAATATGATTTTATGGATTATAATAGCTTCTGCTGTTTCGTTAATAGTGGGGATTTTGGGATTTTATGTTTTCTCTAAAGCCGTTAAACAAAGGAATATAGAGGCCAATAAAGATGAAGCCCAGGTAATATTGAACAATGCGAAAAAGGATGCGGAGAGAATTAAGATTGAGGGTGAACTAAAAGCAAAAGAAATAATTGAACAGAAAACAGCGGAGCTTGAAAAAAATATTAAGGAAAAACGAAAAGAATTCGAAAGAATTGAACAGAAGTTAAGTAATAGAGAAGTGTCTATTGATAGGAAATATGAAACCATTGACAGAAGGGAATCAGAAGTATTTAGAAAAGATAGAGACTTAGCAAACAGGGAAAGTGCACTTGATGAAAAGGAGAAAGAATTAGACATTATAATCACTCAGGCTAAAGAAAAGATAGAGCAAATTTCTGGAATGAGCCAGGATGCTGCGAAAAACGAACTTGTCAATATGATAGAAAATGAGGCCAGACACGAAGCGGCGAAAAGATTGAAACAGATTGAAGAAGAGCTAAATGAGTCTGCAGAGAGAAAAGCAAAAGATATAATATCACTGGCAATTCAAAAATATGCCGGGGAATACACGAGCGATAAAACCATATCGGTTGTTAATCTTCCCAGCGACGATATGAAGGGAAGAATAATAGGTCGCGAAGGCAGGAACATAAGATCTATTGAGTCAAGGACAGGTGTTGACATCATTATAGATGATACTCCCGAAACGGTCGTAATTTCGTCTCTCAATCCGATTAGAAGGGAAGTGGCTAGGATATCTTTAGAAAGATTAATATCTGATGGAAGAATACATCCTGCACGAATTGAGGAAATAGTTTCAGATGTTGAAGAGCTTATTGAGAAGGAAATTCAGAAAGCCGGTGAGGAGGCCGTTTTCGATTTGGGCCTCCATAATATGCACAATGAGTTGATTAAACTTGTAGGGAAACTAAAATACAGAACCAGCTATTCTCAGAATATTCTTGCCCACTCAATAGAGGTTGCTTTTATTTGCGGTATCTTGGCCGGCGAAGTTGGATATGAGATGAAGTTAGCCAAACGAGCTGGGCTATTGCATGATATTGGTAAAGCTGTTGATCATGAAATTGAAGGCTCACACGTTAAAATAGGTGAAGATCTTGTTCGTAAATATGGAGAAACCCCAGAGGTTGTGGAAGCAGTTGCTACGTACCATAATCCTAACCCAAGCTCTATGCTGGCAATATTGGTTCAGGCTGCCGATGCGATATCTGCAGCTAGACCCGGGGCTAGGCGAGAAACATATGAAGCTTATGTAAAAAGGATTGATGATATCGAGAGGATTGCCAGTTCATTCTTGGGTGTAGAGAGATGTTATGCAATACAAGCGGGTAGGGAAGTTAGAGTTATAGTAGAAAGCTCCAAGGTGAACGACGAGGAAGGTACGTTATTATCACACGAAATTGCACAGAAGATAGAGAAGGAGGTGGCATATCCGGGACAAGTTAAAATTACGGTAATAAGAGAAGTTCGGGCAGTTTCCTATGCGTCCTAGTTGTAGGTTAAATTATAAGAAGGGATATGTACAGATTGCCGAACCCCAGGCACAGGGTTTAAGGGGGGAAGTGTTTATGTGCTGATCTTTGAGAAATCGGCAATTTTGAAAAATAAATTTCTTATATTCCAAAGAATACTAAGCCTGTTATTTCTTATTTCTACGTTGTTGTCCATAACAAGTACATTGTCGAAAAAGTTATCTATAGGAGTTTTTAACTCCTTCATTTTTAAAAGGGAAGCCCTGTAGTTTTTCTTTTCGAAGTTTTCTTCTATTATATTTTTTTTATCAAAGAAACTTTTAACCAATTCGAGTTCGTGTTTTTCATTTAACAGTTTATTGTTGATATCATGAGATGGTTTTTCTTTGGCTATGTTTACCACTCTTTTAAAGGCAACTGCCAGTTGGTCAAAATCTTTCTCCTTGCGAAATTCTGATAGAGCATCAATTTTATTTTTTTCTTCTAAAAAATTTTCAAAATTCGAGGATAACACGGCATCAATAATGTCAGATTCATAACCGGCGGAAGTCATAATGTTTCTAAAGCGCTCTTTAAAGAATTCGTGTATTTTCTCAGCAACAGCTCTCAATTCTTCATCTTTTATTTTTTTTGTTAACTTAACTAGCAATGATGTGCCTTTATCTGTAATTTTAATAAAGCTGTATGAGAATTCTTTCTGCAATGAAGTATTTATAATGCCTATAGCTTGGCGTCTCAGTGCATATGGATCCGAGGTGCCCGTTGGATTTAGACCCTTTATAAAACATGATATTATTGTATCGAACTTATCTGCTATGCTGAGAATTGCCCCAATATCAGATTCGGGCAATTCCCCTGTTCTCGCAGTGGGCCAGTAATGTTCCTCAATTGCCTTGGCAACTTCGCTTTTTTCACCGGACTCTATAGCATAGTATTTACCCATAGTTCCCTGAAGCTCAGGAAATTCAAATACCATTTGTGTTGTTAAATCAGCTTTTGATAATTTTGCGGCACGTTTCAGATCGTTGGTTTTATCTTCAATATTAAGCAATTCGGCTAACAGCTCAACAATAGATTCGGTCCTTATAATCTTGTCGTAGTAAGTTCCCAGATCTGAGAGAAATACCATATGTTTCAGATTTTCAATTTTTGAAATAAGATGGTCTTTCGTATCTTCATGGTAAAAAAATCTTGCATCGTTGAATCTAGCGTGAATAACTCTTTCATTACCTTTAACCACAACATCCGTATCTTTCACTGGGGTGCCGGAAATGAAAATGAAATTAGGCAGAAGTTTTTTTCTGCCTGATTCTTTTGATAAAATGGGAAAATACTTTTGGTGGTTTTTCATAACACTTATCAGAACTTCAATTGGTAGTTTTAAAAATTCTTTTGAAAAACTCCCGACCAAGGTCTGTGGAATCTCAACTAAGTTTACTACTGTTTCTAGGAGCTCTTCATCTTCATATAGAATACCATTAAGTTGTTTTACAATTTTGCTTAAATCGCTTTTTATTATCATCCCTCTTTTTTCTTGATCGAATATTACGGAGGAGTTGTCCATTTTTGATTCAAAATCGGTCCATGAGCTTATCTTCAGGGGTTTAGGACTAAGAAATCTATGTCCATATGTTTTATTTGAACTTATTACATCTGCCACTTTAAAGCTTATTGTTTTACCGTCATAGACACTTAAGATCCATCTTATGGGTCTTGCGAACGAAACATGGTATGTGCCCCATCTCATTGATTTTTTAAAGTGAAGGGAGTTAATTATTTTGGGTATTACATTTTTTAATAGCTGTTCTGTTTTTTCTCCTTTTATTTCTTGTTTGGCACCTAGAAATTCTCCGTTCTCGTTTTTTATTATATCGAGCTCATCCACTCTTAGACCCTGGGATTTCGCAAATCCGAGAGCGGCCTTTGTTGGTTTATTATTTTCATCAAACGAGATTCTTATCGGTGGGCCGATCTTTTCAAATTTTATATCTCTTTGTTTTGTCGGGATATCAATAACGTGACTTATCAGCCTTCTAGGTGTACCGAATGTTTCAATTTTATTGAATTGTAGATGATTCTCTCTTAATGTGTTTATAGTGATTTCTTTAAGGTTTTCTATTGCAGGGTTTAAAAAACCGGCAGGTATTTCTTCTGTTCCGATTTCTAAAATTAAATCTTTTTCCATGGATTTTTCCTAAGAAGAGGGAATCCTAAATCTTCCCTTTCCCTCAGATATGATTTAGCGCAGTTATTTGCAAGTGACCTTATTTTAAATATGTAATTTGCCCTTTCTGTCACTCCGATTACCCCCCGTGCATCGAGCAAATTGAAAACATGAGAACATTTAAGGCAGTAATCATAAGCTGGCAACGGCAGGTTATTTTCAATTAAGCTTTTACATTCTGATCTGAATTTTTCAAATATGTCGAACAGCATCTCGTAGTTCGATATCTCGAAGTTGTATTTTGAAAATTCATATTCTGTTCTTTTGTGAATTTCTCCGTAAGTAATTCCTTCTGTCCACATTAAGTCGTATACATTCTCAACACTCTGAATATACATTGCAATTCTCTCAGTTCCATATGTAAGCTCTGCGGAGATTGGATTGAGATCTATCCCTCCCGCCTGTTGAAAGTATGTGAATTGTGTAATTTCCATACCATCCAGCCAGACTTCCCATCCAAGCCCCCAGGCTCCAAGAGTAGGTGATTCCCAGTCATCCTCAACAAATCTGATATCGTGTTTCAGCGGATCTATACCCAAGTATCGAAGGCTCTTTAAATATAGTTCCTGAATATTTTTTGGTGATGGTTTAATGATAACTTGAAACTGGTAGTAATGCTGAAGTCTATTTGGGTTTTCACCGTACCTTCCGTCGGTAGGTCTCCTAGACGGTTCAACATACGCGACGTGCCAAGGCTCGGGTCCCAAACATCTTAGGAAAGTTCCGGGATGAAAGGTCCCAGCTCCCTTCTCAGTATCATACGGTTGTAATATTATACATCCCTGTTTGGACCAAAAATTCTGAAGACTTAGTATTAGTTCCTGAAATGTCATAGCAAAATCTGAATCGAAAAAAGCTTATCTATAAATTTAGCAATATCAAATAAGCTGACTTTCAAATGGTTAATTTTTTAAATTCTTTAATTTTTTCAATTGCTCTTTCATATATATATTTCTTTTTTTGAGATTTATTTAATTTTTTTTCGATTGGAGGGAAGAGTCCAAAGTTTATGTTCATAGGTTGAAATTTTTTTAACTCCGAATTCGTGATATATCTGAGTAAAGATCCTATTGCTGTTTCACTTGGCGGTTTTACTGGATCGAGCTTCATTGCCAATCTTGATGCATTGATACCGGCAATAATACCGGTTGCTGCCGACTCAACATAACCTTCAACCCCTGTAATCTGGCCCGCGAAAAATAGAAGATCCATATTTATAAACTTCAAAGTGGGCTCTAATAATGATGGTGAATTAATATAGGTGTTTCTGTGAACAGATCCGTATCTCATAAATTCAGCCTTTTCAAGGCCGGGAATACTCCTGAACACCCGTCTTTGTTCAGGATATTTTAATTTAGTTTGAAATCCGACCATGTTGTACATAGTGCCGTGTAAATTCTCCCTGCGTAGTTGCACAACTGCGTAGGGAACTTTTTTTGTTCGGGGGTCCATAAGCCCAACAGGTCTTAACGGTCCAAATCTGAGTGTATCGATGCCCCTATCTGCAATCACCTCTACTGGCAGACAACTCTCGAAATAGATTCCCTTTTCAAATTCTCGAATTTCGATCTTTTCCGCCTCTCGGATTCGACGTACCAGATTTTCATACTGCTCTTTGTTTTGTGGGCAATTTATGTAATCACCGTCACTTGATGTGTTATAGTCGTATCTTGAAGCCGCGAATGTCTTTGTATAATCAATTGATTCTGCATCTATAATTGGAGATATAGAATCATAGAAAAATAAATTTTCGGTATCTGTAATTCTTTTAATTTCATTTGATAAGTTGTCTGATGTTAATGGTCCGGATGCTATTACTACCGGAACATCAAGGTTTACCGGTATCTTGCTGAATTCTTCTCTTATTATTTCTATATTGGCATTTTGATTTAATAAGTTAGTAATGTAGTTTGAAAACTTATTTCTATCAACGGCAAGTGCTTTTCCGGCAGGCACTTTTGTTTCATAAGCAGCGTTGATGATTACTGAGTCAAGAACTTGCATCTCTTTTTTTAATATTCCACTGGCATTTTCAATTAAAAAGGATTTTAGAGAATTACTACATACCAGTTCAGCTAGCAGATCTGTTTTATGGGCAGAGGTAGTCTTGATCTGTCTCATTTCATAAATTTCTGCCTTGAGACCTGACTTAGCAACCTGATAAGCTGCTTCTACCCCTGCCAGACCACCGCCGATTATTATTACTTTTTGCTGCATAGCTCTTCTTTAACATTTGAAAATTCTTAAATTGTCTTTAATGGCTAAAAAATGTCAACATTTTATCAATTTGTTATTAAGGGGATCTGTACATAATTTTGAGAAAACATAAATAATATAGTGATAAGAAATATTTATGATAAAAATATATAGATTACATGTATTGGCATTTTTATTGCATTATTAATAATTTAGGATGCAATTTAAATAGTTGACTAAAAATGAAAAAAGATATATAAATTTAATAATTAAAGGAAGTTAAGAAATAATATTAAATGGTTGTTTAAAATATATTTAGGAAGTTTATTAACTGTAATCATTGGAAATTTATATATTACTGTATGTGTCTCATATTACTGTGAAATATTATTAAATGAACTTAAATCACTAGGCAATTGAGCTTTTTGGGAGCATGATGAAAGAACAGAAAGTTAGCGCAAGAATGGGAGATATACTGATCAAGGAAGATGTGATCAATCTTGATCAGCTCAAAAGTGCAATTCAAGAACAAAAAGAAACTGGCAAAAGGCTTGGAGAAACACTATTAAATCTAGGATATATTGATGAACATCAACTTGTTGCGTATCTAAGCAAACAATATGGTGTACCTGCTATAAATTTGGATCAGTTTGAAATTACACAGGATATTTTACAAAGTGTAACTCGGGAATCTGCATATAAGCACAGATTTATTCCTATAAATAGAACTACGGACACAATAGTGATTGCAATGTCCGATCCTTCGAATATTTTTGCGCTCGATGATCTGAAATTTGCAACCGGGAAAAATGTGGAGGTAGTTGTTACATCGGAGAGATCTATCAAGAATGCAATCGAAAAATATTATGGTTCTAAAGAAGACTGGGATCAAACTATAAAAGAAATAGAAAGTGATGAAGCCGTGGACAGGCTACTTGGGGATCTAGATGAATTATTGTTAGAGGTCAGCAGTGAAGATGAGCTTGATTTAAATGATTTGGCTAAAGCATCGGAAGAAGCACCTGTTATAAAGCTTGTTAATCATATGCTGTTGGAATCGATGAGAAAGGGTGCTAGTGATATTCACGTGGAACCATATGAAATGGAACTCAGAATAAGGTATAGGATAGATGGTGTTTTGTACGATGTTATGAGGCCACCGTTAAAGTTAAAAAATGCGATTACTTCAAGAATTAAGGTTATGTCGAATCTTGATATTGCAGAAAGAAGATTACCCCAAGATGGGAGAATTAAAGTTAAAATGCCACACGGTAAAAGCATGGAATACAGAGTATCTGTAATCCCGACCTTATTCGGTGAAAAGACAGTTATGAGGATTCTTGATAAAGATGCTTTACAATTGGATCTAACAAAACTCGGTTTTGAAAATCAACAATTAACTGTTTTCCGAAAATCAATATTTCAGCCCTATGGAATGGTATTGATTACCGGGCCTACCGGAAGTGGTAAAACCACCACGTTGTATTCAAGTCTGATCGATTTAAACCGCCCGGATGTTAATATTTCAACTGCCGAAGATCCAGTGGAATACAGTCTGCCAGGTATTAATCAGGTTCAGATCCATGAAGATATCGGGCTAAATTTCGCATCGTGTCTAAGATCGTTTTTAAGACAGGATCCGGATATAATATTGGTTGGAGAAATTAGGGATTATGAGACGGCGGAGATTGCAATAAAAGCTGCTTTAACCGGTCATTTAGTTCTATCGACATTACATACTAACGATGCCCCATCTACAATAACCAGATTGTTAAATATGGGTGTTGAACCATTTCTGGTTACAGCTTCTCTGAATTCAATCGTGGCACAGAGACTTATTAGAATGGTATGTTCGGTATGCAGGGAAGAAACAGAAGTTGCTCCCCAGGTCTTAATTGATCTTGGGGTTTCTCCAAAGGAGGTATCGGATTTTGCGGTATACAAAGGTGAGGGAGATGGATGCAAAAATTGTAATGGGACCGGATATAGGGGAAGGATTGCTGTTTACGAAGCAATGGAAATTACGGAAGAGCTTAAAGAGTTTATACTTAGCGGAGCCTCATCATTTGAAATTAAGAAAGAGGCTGTCAGGCAGGGCATGAGAACTCTGAGACAAAGTGCCCTTGAAAAACTAAAGCTGGGAATAACCTCAACTGAGGAAGTTGTTAGAAATACAGCCAACGATAATTAAATGAAATGTAGGGAGGTCCATTAATCATGGCAGTAGCGTTAAATCAATTATTATCTTTAATGGTCGAGAATGGTGCTTCGGATATTCATTTAACTTCCGGTGTTCCGCCTATGCTTAGAATTGATGGAAAACTTGTACCGGTAAAACATCCACCTTTAAGCCCGGTTGAAACTAAGGATTTATGTTACAGCGTGTTAACAGATACACAGAAACATCGATTTGAAGAAAATTGGGAGCTGGATTTCTCATTTGGTATTGAACAGCTTGGTCGATTTAGGGGAAATGTTTATACTCAAAGAGGTGCAATCGCTGGAGCATTCCGATTGCTACCATTTGAAATCAGAACACCTAAGGAATTGGGGCTACCTCCAATAGCATCCGAATTGGCCAGAAAACCACGTGGGCTTATATTGGTAACCGGACCCACAGGATCTGGGAAAACCACTACTCTTGCAGGTATGGTCGACCAGATAAACCAGGAACGTAATGAGCATATCGTAACTATAGAAGACCCTATTGAGTATATTTTTAACCACAAGAACTGTATTGTAAATCAGCGCGAGGTCGGTACCGATACAAAGAGTTTTAGCAACGCTTTAAGAAGTGTGTTGAGAGAAGATCCGGATGTTGTTCTGATTGGTGAAATGAGAGATTTAGAAACTATCAAAATTGCAATTACAGTTTCTGAAACTGGTCATTTAACACTTGCAACCCTTCACACTAATACTGCGGTTCAAACAATCAACCGTGTGATAGATGTTTTCCCCCCTCATGAACAATCACAGATCAGGACTCAGTTATCATTTGTTCTTGAGGGTATATTTTGTCAGACATTAATACCGAAGATCGGCGGAGGAAGGGTGCTCGCTGTGGAAGTACTTGTCCCAAATCCTGCTGTTAGAAATCTGATTCGTGAAGACAAGGTTCACCAAATATATTCCCAGCAACAGATTGGTCAGCAGAAATGGAAAATGCAGACACTAAATCAAAGTCTTGCCGATTTATATCTAAGAAAGTTAATTACGTATGATGATGCAATGTCAAAGAGCCAAGAGCAGGATGAATTAAAACAGATAATTGGAACAATAGGCGAAGAAAAGGAAAGACCAAGAAGAGTATTGAGAGGGTGAGGCCAGTATGGAGTAAATTTTATTTATGTTGCCTTTGAGCAATAACTTAGGAGGATGAATTATGCCAGTATATGTATGGCAAGGTAGGGCGGAGGGAGTAATTCAAAAGGGTGAAATGCAAGCTCCCACTAAATCTGCTGTTTTGGCTAGACTGCGCCAAATGCAGATTCAACCTATACCTGAAAGGGTAAAGCAGAAAGGAAAGTTTCTAGATTTTCTGAACATACAGCTTGGTGGGATATCCACCCGCGATCTGGTTGTTTTTACAAGACAGTTGTCGACAATGATTGATGCAGGTCTTCCTTTGGTAAGAGCCCTTGAGATCCTTTCGGCCCAGCAGCCAAACAAAAAGTTTAAGGATATTATAACAGCTGTTAAAGAATCTGTTGAGGGGGGTTCAACCTTTGCAGATGCAATGGCAAAGCACCCGAGCGCTTTTAATCATTTATATGTGAGTTTGGTAAGAGCGGGTGAAACCGGTGGTGTTTTGGATATCGTGTTACACAGGTTAGCTGTTTACCTTGAAAAGATGGATTCTATACAACGAAAAATTAAAGGAGCAATGATTTACCCAGCGGTTGTAATAGGCGTGGCAGTTCTGGTTTTGTCAATTGTGATCATTTTTGTTGTACCGGTGTTTGCAGAGTTGTTTAAGGATCTTGGAACTACATTACCAGCTTTAACTCAGGGTGTAGTAAATCTAAGTGCTTTCATACGGCTTAATATACTTTATATTTTGATAGCTTTAGCCGCTTTAACTTTTATAATTACATTTACTTATAAAAAATCCGATAGAGTGAAGAAAATGTACGATGCCTTTCTGTTAAGGCTTTGGTTGGTGGGACCCCTGATCTTAAAAACTGTAATTGCTAGATTTTGCAGAACCCTAGCAACGCTTACCACAGGCGGTATTCCAATACTTGACGGACTAGAAGTAACGGCTAAGGCGTCTGGAAACAGAGTTACCGAAGAAGCAATTCTCGAGGCGAGAAAGGCAGTAAGTGAGGGTCAAACCCTTGCTGAACCATTATCAACAAGGCCAAAGATCTTTCCACCAATGGTTGTCCAGATGATTGCAGTTGGTGAGCAGACCGGAGCCCTGGATGAGATGCTTAACAAAATCGCAGATTTCTACGAGGAAGAAGTTGACATTGCTGTTGCTTCTTTGCTGTCAGCACTTGAGCCTCTGATGATTGCATTTCTAGGCGGTGTAGTGGGACTTATAGTTGTTGCTATGTACCTACCAATGTTTAAGCTCGTTTCTACAATGTCAGCTTAATATATTGTGCTGCCCTCGGATATGTGAACAGAAACTTATTGAACTATAATGAGGTTATCTAGAGGAGAAGATAGCAGTCTTAAGAGTTTTGTAATTATCAGGGTGCTGGTCGCGACTGTTCTTCTTGGTTCAGGTGCTGCCATATATTTTGGTAATGGATCTAGAACCGAGGCATTTTATCTAGCTGCCGTATTAGCCTTGGTTTACTTTTTAAGTTTGGTCTATCTGATATTCTCATCGTTTTATATAAGCCGTCCCGGTTTGGTAAAAGGAATTCAGCTTTTCTTTGATATCTTGTTAGCAACATTTGTTATATTCCTTACCGGGGGCAAATCGAGCCCTTTTATCTTTCTGTATGTAGTTATAATTTTCTTTTCTAGCTTGACTGTTTCTAGACTGGCGGGTTATATCGTTGCTGGCATATCTGGCATATTATATCTATTTATTGTATTGTACGATATCCGTTTGGATTTTCCCGCTGGATTTGATATTGAGATTTTAACATCACCCTTTATTATTCAGGGTAGAGAATTATGGAAGGAAAAAGGTATTGTATCAACTTACTTCCATCTCACCGGTTTTATCTTGATTGCTATTTTAAGTGGCTATGTATCTCAAAGGATACAGATTACAAGAAGAGAATTGAGTGAGAGCAGAAAAAGCCTATCTATATTACAGAATCTTCATGAGAATATATTGCAAAATTTGACCAGCGGTGTTATCACTATTGATCTGGAAGGCAGAGTTATTTCCTTGAATAGAAAGGGGTTAGAAATACTTGAAATTAATAATGAAGAAGAATTGATCGGCAATAAATTCAGCTACATAATGCCGGGGACCAGAATTGATGATCTTATATCAAAACGTAGGGAGCAAGTTGTTTATACAACTCCAAGCGGAAAAAAATCAACACTTGGTTTTTCAACTTCAAAGCTTAGGGACAATTTAAATAAAACCCAAGGATATATTATTATTTTTCAAGATCTCACTGATGTTATAGAACTTGAAGACCGTGTTAAGGATTCAGAGAAATTAGCATTATTAGGTCAACTTGCGGCCGGATTAGCACACGAGTTAAGAAATCCGTTGTCGGCTATTAGCGGAGCGGTTGAAATAATTAGTAAGGATGTGGTTGAGTCTGAAGATAACGAGCGATTAATAAAAGTCGCGTCTCAGGAAATTGAAAGGTTGAATCTATTGGTTGAGGATTTTCTGATTTTGACTGTTCCTGTTCAGTCCTTTTCAACCGCTGTTGATTTGGGCGTGCTAATTTCTGACACCGTGGATTCATTTTCAAAGACAATGAGAAGAAAGGACCTTAATATAGTAACGGATCTTGAAAGCGCCACTTATGTCTTAGCCGATTCATATAGGATTAAACAGGCGATATGGAACTTGCTGCTTAATTGCATGGATGCATTGCCCACAGGCGGTACGGTTACAATTAGAACAAGAGTAGAAGGTGATAATATACAAATAGAATTGGCCGATGATGGTATGGGTATAAGCAATAAAGTGATTTCTAAAGTTTTTGATCCTTTTTTCACAACTAAACAGGTTGGAACAGGATTAGGACTTGCGATTGTACAAAAAGTGGTGGAAGGGTATAATGGTAAAATAAATATAATGAGTTCGGAAGGCAAAGGCACTACTTTAATAATTACTTTCCCAAAAGCGGATAATGTTCCAGAAAGTGAAATTAGACACTGATTTTAGATTAAACTTGAGAGAACAAAATGCCAGAAGATAAAAATAGGGTACTTGTAGTTGATGATGAGCCGGGGATGAGAGACTTTCTCGAAATCATGCTCCGCAAAGATGGATACGAAGTGGATACCGCATCTGATGGAGCTGAAGCTATAGATAGGATTGAGCAAAAGATGTTTGATCTTGCAGTTGTTGATATTCAGATGCCGATTATGAATGGCATTGATGTTTTGCAAAAGATCAATGAAAAAAGTCCGGAGACTACTGTAATTATGATTACGGCTTATGCATCTCATGAAACCGCTATCGATGCTATGAAATTAGGTGCTTATGATTATATTACAAAGCCTTTTAAAATTGATGAGATAAAACTTGTAATAAAAAAATCATTAGAGAAAAAGAGACTGGAGAGAGAAAATTCCAGGCTTAAAAAGGAATTGGAAACTAAATACGGTTTTGGAAACATTATTGGAAGAAGCCCCGAGATCGTCAAAGTATTTGAACTGATAAAAAGGGTATCGGAATTAAAGGTTAATATACTTATATCCGGTGAAAGCGGTACAGGTAAAGAACTTGTTGCTCGAGCTATTCACTACAGCGGCAATAGACACGAAGGACCATTTGTCCCGGTAAACTGCGGTGCAATACCTGAAAATTTGATGGAAAGTGAGCTTTTTGGATACAAAAAGGGAGCTTTTACCGGAGCACAAAGGGATAAGAAGGGATTATTCGAGGAGGCTGACAGAGGAACAATTTTTTTAGATGAAATAGGTGATCTTCCCCTACACTTACAGGTGAAACTATTAAGGGCTCTGGAGGGTAAGGAGATCAGGCCGTTAGGAAGTACTGAGGTTGTACCCATTGATGTACGGGTTATTTCTGCAACCAATAGGAAACTGGAGGATGAAGTTGCTGCTGGGAAATTTAGAGAGGATTTGTATTATAGATTGGATGTAATAAAAATACAGTTGCCATCTTTAAGGGAAAGAAAGGCTGATATTTCACCATTGGCTATACATTTTATGACCAGATATTCGAGAGAAATGGAAAAAGATATCAGGGGGATATCACCAAAAGTATTAGAGATACTTGAGAATTATAACTATCCGGGAAACGTTAGGGAGTTAGAAAATATAATTGCCAGGTGTGTAGCTCTTGAAACATCCAATGTTATTAGACATGAAACTTTACCGCAACTGGTGAGCGGAAGAGACTATTTGGATCTGGATACAAGTTTTACCTCAAGCACAAGCCTGGATACCTTGTTAGGAAGCATTGAAAAGAAGATGATAGATAAAGCTCTTAGATCGGCAGGTGGTAATAAAACTGAAGCTGCCAAGTTGCTCGGAATAACTTTACGATCATTTCGTTACAGACTAGCAAAGCACGGTATGTATGATGAATCCTCTGATGATTTAAATTCCGAGGATATAGTAAGCGAGATGTAAAGCTATTATATAAAAACAAACTAATTACATTTTATACTTGCCAAATTCACTATCCGGCATGCTTTCAAGCAGTTCTCTTAGCTTTTCTTTATCTTCGTCAATTTCAATTTCTTTTGATCTCTCAATAACATCACTATTAACTAATATTGGCGACTCAGTTCTTATAGCAAGAGCAATTGCATCGCTTGGCCGTGCGTCTAAAATAAATTCTCCGGTATTGTTTTTAATATGTATTTTAGCATAAAAAGTATCATCTTTTAGATCTGTAACCTCGATTTTGGTCAAAATCATGTTGGTGCTTTCGAGCAGGTTTTTTATCAGGTCGTGGGTTATAGGTCTGATCCTTGGAGTTTTTTCTAACTCCATGGCTATTGAACTAGCTTCCATATAGCCTATCCAAATTGGCAAAGTTTTGTCGTTGGTAAGATCTTTTAAAATAACAATGGGAGTATTTGTAAATGGGTCTAAAGCAATACCCGTTACCTTCATTTCTATATACATAATTGCCTCCCTTTTATGCTTATTCTATTAACTCTCCTCTGAGTGAATTGGGTAGTCCTTCTTTAATTTTTACATTTACAATTTTGCCGATTAATTCTTGTTTGCCCGCAAAGTTTGTTATTCTGTTTTGACTTGTTCTCCCTGATAAAAGATTTTCGTTTTTTTTACTCCTGCTGTCTACAAGTACCTGTTCGATTCTTCCTTCCCTCGACTTATTTTTTCTGAATGTGATATACCTTTGTAGCTTTTGAAGTTCTGATAACCTTTTAGAAGCAATATTATCCGGTACATATTCGGATTTTTGATATTCAGATGCCACGGTACCAGGCCTAGGGGAAAACTTGAATGAGAATGATGCATCAAATTCGAGGTCGTTAATAAGGTTAAGTGTTTGTTGAAAGTCCTCATCAGATTCACCTGGAAAACCAACTATAAAGTCGGAAGTTATAGATATTCCCGGTATTGATTCCTTTAACCTGTTGACAGAATCGATATACCAATCCTTAGTATACGTTCTCTTCATCTTTTTCAGTACATTGTTAGATCCTGACTGTACAGGAAGATGAATGTGATTGCAAATCTTTGAAGATAAACTCATAGACCGGATCATCTTTTTAGTAACATCTCTAGGATAGGAAGTTGTAAATCTTAGTCTTTCTAGGCCTTCTAATTCAGAAAGTATTTCTAACAGTTCACCAAATTTGTATCCATTATACTTCCACGAATTAACTGTTTGTCCTATTAACGTGATCTCTTTTACACCTTTATTGATTAACATTATTGATTCTTTAATTATATCATCCAAAGGTCTATTGGCCTCATCACCTCTTACGGTGGGAACTATGCAGTAAGAGCATCTTTTATTGCATCCTTGTTGAATAGATACGAAGGCCGTAACCTTCCCTTCCTGATGATATGGATGATATTCGAATAGTTCTTCAATATCAAACGATGTTTCTACTTTGGAGCTCTTATTACTTTGTATTTCAGAGATTAAAGACGGCAGATTTGGTATGGCCCTTGGTCCTAGAACCAAATCTAAATATGGCATCCTTTCAATCAGCTTCTTTCCGTAGAGTTGTGCAACACATCCGGTTATTCCAAGGACCATTTCAGGGTTTCTTTTTTTTAAATGTTTGAATTTGCCCAGGCTGCTAAATGCCTTTTGATCAGCTTTTTCCCTGATTGCGCAAGTGTTAACCAGGATTATATCTGCTTGTTCTGGATCGTCGGTTGACTTGCAATTAAGCGCCGTACGGATTCTGTTGGTATCATACTCGTTCATTTGGCATCCGTAGGTTTCTATATAAAGTAATTTATCCTGCATTATAACAATTTAACGTCGTTGAATTTGCTAGTCAAGGCAATGTTTTTTTAACAAAACAATATTAAACAAATTGATCATCATTTATTTAATATAAATTATTCTAAATATGATCTAAAATATTATTTGACACCCTATTAGAAATTTAGTAGCATGGAATCCAATATATTCTGGTATTTCATAGGGAGGGCTTATTCTATGAGTACAGAGTTTTCAGCTCCAACTTCTACTGGCCAACAAGGAGGAGGAGGAGACTCTAACTTACCTGTTTCCAGTGGAGGGGGCATCTTTAGTTGGTATAAGGAAATCAATAGTGATCAATGGAAGGCCTTTATAGCGGCATTGCTTGGTTGGACGCTGGATGCAATGGACCTTCTATTGTTTGCTTTTGCAGTGGGTTCAATAGGTAAGGTTTTTAACCTCTCAGAAGCTTGGGTTGGCGCTTTGTTTTCGGTAACGCTGTTTTCATCCGCTTTTGGCGGGGCTATATTTGGAATTGTATCTGATTACGTAGGTAGGGTAAGAGCTCTTACTTATAGCATATTGTTGTACTCCCTATTTACCGGAATAAGCGCCTTTTCTCCTAACATAGCGTTCTTACTAGTTTGCCGCTTGTTCTTAGGATTAGGTATGGGTGGTGAGTGGGCATCGGGTGAAGTACTTGTAGCCGAAGCATGGCCCAAAGAACATAGAGGAAAAGTAATAGGTATGGTTCAAAGCGGCTGGGGTATAGGATATATCTTGGCTGCTGTTCTCGCTACTTTAATTATCCCAAATTTACAAGAGGGCGTGAGTTACACGATACCGGTCTTAGGTATTACAATGGACGGGATTGACTTGGGATGGAGGATTCTTTTCCTCGTAGGTGTACTGCCTGCTTTCTTGGTCTTTTATATAAGAAGAAATCTCGATGAGCCTGAGGTATGGAAAAAGACCAAGGATATGAGGGATAAAGGTCAGTTAGGTGAGAAAGGCCAGGGCTTTACCTTAAAGCAAATTTTCGAACCTGATCTAATTAGATACACAATTACAGCGACTGTTCTCACAAGTTTATGCATGATCTCATACTGGGGGCTTTATTTCTGGCTTCCACAGTTTCTGGCTAGTGAAAAGGGTGTCGGGCTTGATACAAAAGGTTTTATTTGGATTATTCCCATAAATATAGGGGCTTTTATAGGGTGTAATACTTTTGGTTTTATAAGTGACAGGTTTGGCCGGCGACCTGTTTTCGTCGCTTATCTTCTAATCATGGCTGTTCTGGTTTGGTTCTTCGGACATGCGACTACGCTTAAGGAAGTACTTATTTTAGGACCATTTATAGGCTTCTTCGGTACCGGGTTCTACTCCGGCTTCGGGGCTATTTTCTCTGAGATATTTCCTACCAGGGCTAGAGGAACTGCACAGGGGTTCTGCTACAATGTAGGCAGGGGAGTGTCTGCGATTGCGCCTCCGATGATTGGTTTTCTAGTAGGTAAATACGGTTTTGCAACTGGACTAACTACGGTCTCTGTTTTTGCTGTTGCAGCCGCAATAGTTGTTATGACTCTTCCGGAAACAAGGGGTAAGGCGCTGGATATTGAGGAGTCTATATCAGAACCAATTAGTTAATAACTAAAGAGTTGGTTAATCTGTTATTGTTACTATCTATATAAATCTTAGTATATTTCTGCCTTTAAAGTATTACTTCTTGCTCAATTATTAAGCATTTTCCTTCCTCATTGCAGGTTAAAATTATTCATTTTTTATGTCATGCAAGCTTAACCATCTGAAATTATTGGAATATCTGTCCATGGCATATTTTTTGCATTTTGCACTGCAATAAACCGTTCCGAAGGAGGAATACGAGATGGTTAAAAAGTTCATTCTGGTAAGAGGGGTAAGGGCACTCTTAATGTTTGGCATCTTGCCTTTAATAATTCTTATCACATTGTTCCCTTTTAATGTCTTTGCTCAGGGGGAAGGTCCCTCGGTAGCCGATGCAATTTTTACAGCAAATAACGTTTGGATGCTGGTGGCTACATTCTTAGTATTTACTATGCATCTTGGCTTTGCGAGCTTAGAATCAGGTCTTACCAGGGCAAGGAATACAACCAACATCTTATTTAAAAATGTCTCGGTTATTTCTATTGGTTTGCTTACATATGCAATTTGTGGGTTTAATTTGATGTATCCCGGTGAATTTTCTATCGGCCAGTTTTTCGGTTTTGCCGGTTGGGGGATATCAGCACCGGAAGGCGCAGCAGGTCTGATCGATTATGCAGATGGTGGATATACATATTGGACCGATTTTATTTTCCAGGCAATGTTTGCCGCAACAGCAGCAACAATTGTTTCAGGAGCAGTTGCTGAAAGAATTAAACTAAGCAGCTTCTTGGTATTTTCAACTCTTTTTGTAGCATTTGTGTATACAATAGCAGGTTCTTGGAAATGGGGTGGAGGATGGTTGGACCAAATGGGTTTTTATGACTTTGCCGGTTCAACTCTGGTTCATAGTGTAGGAGGATGGGCTGCATTGATTGGAGCAATGATATTGGGACCGCGTGTTGGTAAGTACACAAAAGCGGGTATGAAGCCGATACCGGGCCATAGTTTGGCACTTGCCACTATTGGTGTTTTTATGCTGTGGTTTGGTTGGTATGGATTTAATGGAGGATCGGTGCTATCCGCAGATCCCGGTCTAATTTCACTTGTTTTTGTTACTACTTCTTTGGCTGCCGCCGCTGGTGTTATTGGAGCCATGACTTGTTCATGGACGATATTTAAAAAACCGGATCTATCAATGATACTAAATGGCGCACTTGCCGGACTGGTTGGTATAACCGCCGGGGCTGATGTCACTACTCCGTTAAGTGCGGTGATCATAGGTTTTGTCGCTGGCTTAATAGTCGTAGGCTCTGTTTTATTCTTTGACAAAATGAAAGTGGATGATCCTGTGGGAGCCGTTTCGGTTCACCTGGTTTGTGGAATATGGGGTACTCTTGCAGTGGGTATCTTCAGCGCAGATCATAGCTTCGTGGTTCAATTGATAGGTGTGGTTGCATACGGCGTGTTCACTGTGATCTGTTCACTCATACTGTTCTTTGCAATAAAAGCTATTATGGGACTCCGTGTATCGGAAGAAGAGGAACTTATCGGTCTAGATCTTGGTGAGCATGGCATGAGTGCATATCCCGATTTTCAGCAGATTGCTGAAGGCGGAGGACAAAATTAATTTTGAGTAAGTAATTCGATTATGAAATGGAGACGAATGAAATGAACTTTTCATTAATAGACAAAAAGCAAAAAAGGAGTAGGGGTAAAAAATTCAATATTAAAGGAGGAAAGGTTGGGATGAAAAACATTACAATTTTCATTTTAACTATTTTGTTAGTGCCATTTTTAAATGTTGCCATTTCATTTGCAGCAAGCGATGCAGAGATACAGAAGCTAAAGCAGATGATTATGGAGAACAAGAAGCAGAATGAGATATTAATGCAGAAGGTAGAGCAGCTAGAAGCTGAGAAGACATCTAAGGATCAGAGGATAGAGAAGTTTATCTCCGAGCAAGAGCAGAAGGATCTGGAGATGGCTGGCCTCATGAAATTTTTTGATGCCATTGATCTGGGCTTCTATATTGATACTACTTATCAATATGCATTCGATCATCCAAACGGAGAGGATATACCGCTTAGGAGCTTATATCCGGAAGACAATGAGTTTGAGATTGATGCTTTTACAATATCAATAAGTAAAACTCCTACAATGGATGGTGGTGTTTGGGATTTGCTTGGATTCAGGGCTGATATACTGTTTGGTGAGATAGCACCAAGGATCGCATCAGCAGGGTTATCAAGTGATGTAGTTGACCCATATCAGGCTTATCTACAAGTACTGGCACCGGTTGGTAACGGAATTAATTTCTACGCTGGAAAGTTTGTTACATTAGCCGGGTATGAAGTTATAGAGGCAAAGGATAATCCTAATATAACACGTTCCATATTGTTTGGTTTTGCAATTCCATTTACACATACTGGTATAAGGGCGGATTACACTGCAGGGCCGGTGACATTGACGGCGGGTCTGAATAACGGATGGGATGTAGTAGATGATAATAACAGTGATAAGACAATAGAGAGTCAGATTGCCTTTAGCCATTCTGGAGGAGCAATAACGGATCTGTGGATAGGAGTAACAGGATACTTTGGCAGAGAGTTAGTATCAGTTGAAAATGATATTGGTGAGACGGCATCGAGTAATGGTTGGAGAGAGTTGATAACGGCAGTTGGTACATTAACATTTTTCGACAAGTTGACATTTATAGTTGATGCAGATTTTGGATGGCAGCAGGACACCGTATTGTTTGTAGGAGCACAACAGCAGAATGTACGTTGGTGGGGAATAGCGGGGTATATAGTGGTTACTCCACATCCGGCTGTAACCTTAGCATTGAGGGGAGAATATTTTGACGACGAAGACGGATTCAGGACGGGGCAAAGTCAGAAGTTATATGAGCTAACGCCGACAATATCGTTCAGACCATTTAAGGGTCTTATAGCAGCAAACAAATATCTTGATAATTTTGAAGCACGATTTGAGTTCAGATGGGATCATTCAGATGAGCCTTTCTTCCCTAATACCAATGGTGGTCTTGATGAAGATCAGTATACGTTACAGGCCCAAATGCTTTATTGGATAGATCTCTAATAATAAGATGATATAAAGATTATTAAAATCTCATCTCTCCGCATCTCCTTTGTGTGGACATGGGGAGAGGAAGTTTCTTCCTCTCCCCTTTTTATTTCAGAGCTGTTTTATTCCGTTTCCCCAATAACTACTCTCGAGGACTAGTTTAATAGGGTATCCATGTTTGTAGGAGCGGCTTCCAGCCGCGATGATATAACGGCACCAAGGCTTGTCATTAACTTGTAAAAGGGATGTTCTTCTACAGAGATTATTCATCATATATAGAAGAGTCTTTATTAAATTTGCCCTAATATTTCACTTTGGGTAATATAGTATTTTTCTAAATTAAATAACTACCTTAATAATCTTAAATAGTATGGATTTAATGCCCGGATAGCTCAGTCGGTAGAGCAGAGGACTGAAAATCCTCGTGTCGGCGGTTCAATTCCGTCTCCGGGCATTTTTTGATCAATGCAATCAGTATGCTACAACTTTTACAAGTAGAAACTAATTAGGGAAAAAATATATTTATTTCCTAACAGGTGATTACAAGAAATGAATTTGAATACATGTTTCCCCTTAAATAGAGCCAGATGTCTAATATTCTGTTGTCAAGGGTTCGAGTTCTACAGGGGTATCCATTTTTACAATTTGCGGGTATTGACTAGCACTCGTTTTTATTAATAATAGAATGACCCCAAGGGGAAATTTAAAAATATATGATTGTAGGTGTTCTAAAGGAAACATATCCGGGTGAAAGGCGTGTAGCCATAGTTCCCAATAATGTGCCTTCGCTTCAGAAAGCGGGCTTTGCAGTGCACGTGGAGTCCGGAGCAGGACTTGAAGCCGGTTACACGGATAAGATGTATGAAGAAGAGAGTACGGTTATTTCCGACCGCAGCGAAGTGCTTACAAAAGCTAATGTGATTCTTCAGATAAGGGCTATAGGTACTAACCCCGAGTCCGATCCCGAGGATATTAAGTTTCTCAAGAAGGGGAAGATAGTGATAGGGGTAATTGATGCGTTATCGAACAGGTCCGCAGTCGAGACGCTCGCATCCGGAAATGTAAAGGCTTTTGCATTGGAACTCGTTCCGCGTATCTCACGCGCTCAGAGTATGGATGTGCTCTCTTCCCAGGCTAATATAGCGGGATATAAAGCTGCTCTCTTAGCGGCGGATTTGCTTCCCAGGATGTTTCCTATGATGATGACTGCAGCGGGAACTATTACCCCCGCTCGGGTTCTCGTGGTGGGAGCGGGAGTTGCAGGCCTTCAGGCGATAGCAACGTGCAACCGTTTGGGTGCAATTGTTTCAGCTTATGACATACGTCCCGCAGTCAAGGAGCAGGTTAAGAGCCTGGGGGCTAAATTCGTGGAGCTCGAGCTTGAGACGGAAGAGGCTGAGGCTGAGGGCGGATACGCAAAGAAAATGGATGAAGAATTTTACAGTAAACAGCAGCAGCTGATGACAAGAGTTGTTGCGGAAAGCAATGTTGTGATAACGACAGCGGCTGTGCCAGGCAAAAAAGCCCCTCTGCTTATTACCGAGGACATGGTCTCCGGAATGCAGACTGGCTCGGTAATCGTGGACCTTGCGGCCGAGACCGGGGGCAACTGTGAACTCACGGAGGTTGGTAAAACTGTCGTAAAGCACGGAGTAAAAATCATCGGGCCTGAGAACCTGCCTTCAACCGTTCCCTATCATGCAAGTCAGATGTATTCGAAAAATATTTCCAATCTGCTTATGCTAATGGTTGACGAGGGGGAGATAATGATAAATATGGAAGATGAAATATTAAAAGAGTCAATAGTGGTTGATGACGGTATAGTGATCAACGACCGTGTAAAGGAGAGTTTGGGCCTGTAATTAAATAATATAAGAAAGAGGTGTTGTTATGGACAGTTTTTCAGTTGTGTTTACAATATTTGTTCTGGCTGCATTCTTGGGCTTTGAAGTTATATCAAAAGTCCCTCCTACACTCCATACGCCACTGATGTCAGGCTCGAACGCTATATCTGGAATCACTATCGTAGGCGCAATAATTTCCGCAGGCACCCAGCACACCTGGCTTACAACAGCATTAGGGTTTCTGGCTGTCGTTTTCGCCATGATCAACGTTGTCGGCGGTTTCATGGTAACAAATAGAATGTTAGGAATGTTTAAAAGGAAGGGCTAAAGAATGTCTCCCGGTTTAGTTAATATCGCATATCTCGTAGCAGCAGCTTTATTCATCATTGGTCTAAAAGGGCTTTCGCATCCTAGGACCGCCGTAAGGGGAAATCTCCTGGGCGCTTTGGGAATGCTCATTGCTATAGTGGTAACATTGCTAAATAAAAATATAGTCGGATTCGGAATAATATTCGCTGGATTAATTGTTGGCGGTGGTATTGGAGCCGTTCTGGCGGTCAGGATACAGATGACCGCGATGCCTCAACTTGTAGCCCTTTATAACGGTTTCGGCGGAGTTGCCTCGGTGCTGGTAGCGGGGGCGGTTCTATTCGAGGCTGCTGTTCTTATGGGAACTTCGGAAGCTGTGAACGTGGATACTCAGTTTTCCTTGTCTATTTTCGCCTCGGGATTTATTGGCTCTATAACATTCTGGGGAAGCCTTGTAGCGTTCGGTAAGCTGCAGGGACTGACTAATGGGGGCTCTGTACGTTATTCCAGAGATCAAGTGGTTAAGATTGTCCTGGTAATAATAACGGTAGTCCTTGCATATGTAATGGTTGTGTATCCGGGGTCATCGATACCGTATTGGGTAATGGTAGTTATAGCGTCAATGCTGGGAGTTCTGGTCGTAATCCAGATAGGCGGGGCAGACATGCCTGTTGTAATCGCTATCCTGAACTCACTGTCCGGGCTTGCCGCGGCAGCTACGGGTTTTGTTCTATATAACACCGTACTCATTGTTGCCGGAACACTTGTCGGGGCTTCGGGTATAATCCTGACATTGGTTATGTGCAAGGCGATGAACCGCTCGCTCACCGATGTGCTCTTCGGCACCTTCGGAGCTACGGAGGGGGGACTTTCTTCCGATGAAGTTTATGCCGGAAAGGTTAAATCGACATCCGCGGAGGAAGTGGCAATGTTGCTGGAAAGCGCCCGCAAAGTCGTGGTAGTTCCGGGATACGGTATGGCCGTTGCCCAGGCGCAGCATGCAGTGCGTGAGCTCTTCGACCTGCTCGAAAAACACGGCATAACGATGGAGTTTGGCATACATCCGGTAGCTGGGCGTATGCCGGGTCACATGAATGTCCTACTGGCAGAGGCCGATATCCCCTATGACAGGCTCAAGGATATGGATGAGATTAATCCGAGCTTTAAGCAGGTGGACGTATCGATAGTAATAGGTGCCAATGACGTGGTCAACCCGGTGGCGAGGACAGATCCCAAGAGCCCCATAGCCGGTATGCCAATTCTGAATGTTGATTATTCCAAGATCGTGATAGTGATTAAAAGGAGTCTAAGTCCCGGATTCGCCGGTATCCCAAATCCTCTATTCGCGGCGGACAATACACTTATGCTATTCGGAGACGCCAAGAATATGGTTGAAGAAATGGTTAAGTGCGTTAAAGAGAACCTGAGCTGAGAATTATCTATTTTGCCGATCCGCTTTATTGTCTCTGTATAGAATTCAGATTCAGCTCAGAGAGCCTTCCTTTATATGTATATATTTTCATCATACCTTTTTTCTTCTCACACTTTTTTTCCTTAACTCGGAAACAAAGTAGGGATCAGAGAACATACCTATTACCGGTGGCAGAAGAAATATAGTGGTTTGATGTCCTTCGTGATGAAGCATCTCAAAGAGCTGAAAGAGGGGAAGATGCATTTGAAGAAATCATGGCCGATCAATCTTATTTTGTGCTGTAAGTAGTCCCTCTCTTTTATCTAAAGAATAGTCAAAGAATAATCGTTTATACATCATTCAATTTGTAATTAATAAACAATATGTAATAGATAAAAATCGTTGATTTCGGTATCGGTAGGGGTTAAAATAATCGTAAAAAATATCAAAAACCTATTAAAATCAAATAAAGAGAACTGAAAATCCTCGTGTCGGCGGTTCAATTCCGTCTCCGGGCGTAAATACTATAATTCAATTGCTACAAATAACTTGCTTAAAAATATCGAATTAAGGTAAAATTATGATACAATTAAAACGATAATACTTTTTTGGAGGTTCATATGCGCTTTGGAGACTTTCTAAAAAATAGAAGAAAACAACTGAATATTACACAAGAGGATCTTGCAAGATCACTAAATGTATCAAGTGTTTTCATTCATCAGATGGAAAAGGGGAAGGTGGATGCTCCATGCATGGAGAGATGTGAGCAAATTGCCGAAATTCTAGAAATATCTGTTGTAGAAATATGGAATGTTGCAAGAAGAGAAAGACTTAAGAAATTTATGGATAAAGAAGAGATATTTGAACAAAATCTTGAATTGCTTAATGAGTCGGAAAAAGCATTAATAAATTTATATAGAGCATTAAATAATGAGATCAAAAGAGATTTCAATGGAATGATTTTTATGCTCCTAAGACATGCAAAAGATGAAAGCGTACAGGAGATATTAGAAGAATTTATCAAATGCGCATAGACAAAAACAAGTTTAGTTTAATTCTAAAAGCACTGGGTGTTGAGCTTTGCATATTAGCTTTTATTGGAATAGTAATCTTATTTCAATTTAATGAGGCGAAAACCGATTTTGTTAATAAAACCAGAGCTATAGCAGAAACTATTGGAGAACAGGCAAGTAGTTATCTAACTGACTTTGGTAGGGAGCCGGATAGCAGCGAATTCTATTTATTTCTTGATGAGAGGTTGGGTAGAAAAAAATTGTTTAACACTTTTGATGTATCTCCTAAGTTCTTCAGCGTTGTTTTTAAAAAGGATTTGGAGAAAGGAAGGCCACCCGGTTACTTCTTAAATAACCTGCCTGCTGATTCTAACTTTTCTGTAAAAAAGAATAATGGTGTTATATCTGTATTAGTTCCATTTTTTTCACGTGAAAGTTCGGAACCATTTGGTGTGGTTAAAATTGATTCAGATACTTCCACAATCTTAAAAAAGGTTTTTGCAGATAATTTTCTTCTCTATGTGGCGATGCTTGTAGTTTTAAATAACCAGGCTTTTATCACTTATCTGTTAATGAGGAAAAGGAAAGAGGTTATTTTCGAACAGGGGTACTTAAAAGAACATTCCATAGGGGCATTAAATATAATGCACAAAGTTTTAGGTGATATTATTGAAGATCACAAACATCCGGAAGTTGAGGAAAGTGTAGAAAAAACTGGGACAAAAAGTAAAAATGTTATTTTATTTTCCGGAATTACTGATAAGAGAAAGATATGAAAAAATCTTTAATAATTGCATTTATTTTAGTTTTATCAGCCTTTTCTTATATAGGGTGTGCCGATCCCGAGCAGGGTGGGTTAGTTATTCCGGACGGTCCTGTTAGGGAAAGTATAAACAGTGAAGGGAAACTGGAGTTTAACGGAGCTCTGGTTAATACTGGTGTTGACCCGGTGAACTCTATTTACGTTGTAATTGTGATAAAGGATGAAGGTGGGAATGTAATTGAGATTAACTCTACTCTGATATCAGAAAATGAATTTGATATTCTGTACCCGGCTGAGAGTACTTTTTTTAGTATTGCCGTTAATTCTGATTCAGCTGATGTGTATTCAAAAGAAGTAGAAATCTATTACGATTCCGAATTTTAAACATACCTTGCCTTGCGTCTCAACTACTGTATCTAATTCCAAATATAGCCTTATCAGCAAAGATGGTTTTTAATGAGCAGACTAAAAACTAAGCATAGAATTAACTTTAAAGCAGTTAAAGCTGATTCTCAAGTATTGCCCAGAACTAATTGACAACATTTTCATAAAATAGTAAATTTGATTGTACGGTTTTCTTATATAGAAGGCAATTTCTTCAATGGTATAATATCTAAAGCCTGAGGTCGATATCATATTTCATGAATAAGGCAGGAGCGGCGCAATTGAAACTAGGATATATGTTTAAAACTTTCTTAATTAGAAGAAATGTTATAACCTGTCGCCAAAGTTTTGATAATAATTCCATTTTTATCAATAAAAACAAATATATATATAGTGACTAAATACTATGAATGTATTTTAAAAGCTCTATTGCTAAAACTTAAAAATGATGTTTAAATTAGATTTGTAACATAGGAGGATGATTTGATTTTAGGTAAATCAAGTGTTTTTGGACTGGATATTGGTTCTAACAGTATTAAGCTCATAGAGCTTAAGCTATCTAAAAATGGATATGAGCTTAAGAATATAGGTGTAACATCCCTTCCCCCGCAATCTATAGTAAATAAGGCAATAAACAATCATGATGCAGTAGCAGATTCCATTTCTTCATTACTGGAAGATTTAAGGATTAAGACTAAAAACGTGGTTATTTCCGTATCAGGGAATTCAGTGATTATTAAGAAAGTTACACTTCCAAAGATGTCTGATAATGAGTTGGTGGAATCAATTCCATGGGAGTTGGAGCAATACATCCCCCAGAGCATAAACGATGTTAATTATGATTATCAAGTTCTTCCAGGTGAGACCCCTGAGGGTAACATGGATGTTCTGATTGTTGCAGCTAAAAAGGATATCACCGATGATTACATATCCGTAGCAAGCGCTGTTGGTTTAAATCCTGTAATGGTGGACGTTGATGTTTTTGCATTAGAGAATATGTATGAGATTAACTATTTTGATACCATTGGAATGTTGGCTTTAGTAAATATAGGGGCGTCAATAACAAATATCAACATTTTGAGTAACGGGCTATCAGTGTTTACTAGGGATATAAACACTGGAGGCAATCAATTTACAGAGTGGATTTCAAAAGAACTAAACACCGATTTTGAGGAAGCAGAAAAAATGAAGTTCAATATTGGGGATGGAGATGGTTCTGGAGATGTTAATAGGATCGCTAACGATTTTAGCGATTTAATTTGCGGAGAAATAAAGAGAACGATCGACTTTTTTTCATCTACTCTGACCAAGGATAAAATAGAGAGAATAATGATCGGTGGCGGGTCTTCATTGGTTCCATCAATCGGTGAGAACCTGGAAGAGATGACCGAGACAAAGGTTGAGGTTATAAATCCATTTAACAATATTGATTTTAACACAAGTGAGTTTGACTCGGAATATCTATCAGCAACTGCTCCGAAAATGTGTGTAGCGGTTGGCTTAGCTTTGAGAAGGCCTGGAGATAAGCAATGATAAGAATCAATCTTCTTCCTGTCGAAGAGCGTAAAGAGGTAAGAGGGCTGAGTGAGTTAGTTGTGGGGGTGCTATTAATAATAGCTGTTCTAGTGGTGATATTAGCTACACATTATATACAGGCAAAAAATATTAGAGATGTAAAACACAGAATTACTACTGCCGAAAAAAGGATTATAGAATTGGAAGAAGTGAAAAAAATGGTAGAAGACTTTAAAGCAAAGAATAATGAATTAAGGCGAAGGATCGAAATAATAAAAGTATTGGAAGAGAATAGAACCGGACCTCTATACGTAATGGATTCATTGGCTACTTCTATTCCCGATAGAGCTTGGATTAACAAGTTTTCAGAAAAAGGTAGAAGTGCCAAGATTGAAGGTGTTGCTTGGAATGAGTTTACAGTTTCAGATTTTATGAAGGAGTTGCAATCATCCCCTTATTTTATAAACGTGGAATTGGGGAATATTAAAAAAACCAGTATTAGAACCCAGCCCGTTAGGACTTTTATAATAAAAACTTTATTAAATTATTCAGGAAAGAAACAAAAGACAGAAAAAAAAGAGAATAATGATAAAAATGATAATAAGCAGGATAATACTACTCAAACTAAGTTAGATTTAATACATGAGGTGCCTGGATAAATGTCATTTATAGAAAGAATTGCCGAATCGATTAATGATCAATCTCTACAAGCAAAGTTAGGAATATTAATTTTACTAATTGTAATTATTTGCGGGGTTTATTGGTACTTTTTTTGGTCACCCAACGCAAATGTGCTTGAAAGACTGGAAGTAAAATTAAAGAAGACCGAGAAGAAATTACAGGAATACGAGGCAATAGCTAAAGAACTACCTGAATTTCAAAAAGAATTTAAACGTTTAAATAAAGAGTTTCAGATTGCATCTGCAAAGCTTCCTAAGGATAAAGAGATACCGAGTCTTATAGACAATGTTTATGCAGAGTTATCAGCGTCTGGATTAGAACCAATCGTCTTTGAACCTAAGGGAGAAGTAAACAAAGATATTTATGCTGAAATTCCTATAAATATGGAGGTAACGGGTTCTTATTACGACTTGGCAAACTTTTTTGATAGGATCTCAAGGCTGCCTAGAATAGTGAATGTTAGGAACTTGGATTTGAAGCGTAATGCCATCAGGGGGAATAAACCTATTTTAGGTGCAAAATTTAATGTTGTAACCTTTAGATTGTTACCGGCAAGTAAGAATCTAGATGGTAATGCGGATGATAAGAAGAAATAGATTAGTCAAAGTGTTGAGGATGATAGTATGAGATTAATTGGATTAATTATCCTACTAGCTATTATGCTATGTATTAATGTTGAGAACAGCTTTTCTCAAAACGCTGAAGAGGTCTTGAAATCTGACGATACAATCTCAGAGGGCTTAGATTATATTAAAAAAGCCAGGGATCAAAGCAAAAATATTGAGTCCGGAGAGGGTGAGGATGCAGAAAGTATGGATCAGGTAGAAGAGGAATACCCTGAAAATGATAATGAGCAAGATGCAGAAGCCCAAACGGGTTACAATCTAAGCAGGGATAATGAGCCGCTTTATACATCTCAGGGAAGAAGAGATCCCTTTAAACCATTTATAAAGGAAGTAGAAACGGACTCAGAGCCTGGGGTTGATATACTATTACCCCCTATAAAAAAATATTCATTGGATGAATTTAAATTGGTAGGTGTAATACTGGTAAACAAAGAAACGAAAGCTATGGTTGTTGACCCAGAGAAAAATACCTATTACCTGGGTGTAGGAGATGATATTGGAAACAGGGAAGGAGTAATAATAGAAGTAAGGAATAGTGGTATTTTAGTAGAAGAGAAACGGCGTTTTGAAGACGTTTTCGGAAATAAAAAAATTGAGGTAAAAAATTCTGTTTTAGCTTTTCGGGATGAAGAATAATTATTAATTTCTTTGGAGGATTTGTTATAGGAGGATGGATTAATGAACAAACTTAAAAGGTTATTACTGGGTAACTTCTTCCTCTATACCCTTACGGTAGTATTTATTTTGATTTCATCAAACGTTGTTGTTATAGGCCAGGAAGTTACCGATCAGGATATTTCTGCTAACACAACAAACGTTTTTGTTGATTCTATAAATTCTGTTGAGAGTATAAGCTTTGAAGCTGATGAAGGAAAGGGGATTGTTAGCATTGAAACTACACAGCCTGTGTTATATGAGAAACTCTCTGATGATTTGTCTAAGGTAACAATAAAATTAAAAAGTGTGATACTTACCAATAAATTTCAGATTTCACGTGATGTAAGTGATTTCAATAGCCCGATTAATTTTGTTTCCTCTTTCAGGGATCCTGTAAAAGAAGACGATGTTCTGATTGTTGTTGAAAACAAAGAAGATGGGGTGCCACTTGAAATCAAACAAGAGGGGAACTTAATAAAAATGATTTTTGGCATGATTAAGGATGAAGAGGAAGGTGTTGTTGTAGTAGAAGATACAGGTGAAACATGGGCATTTGATTTCAGGATGGCAACGATTCCGGGAGCAACAAAAGTATACAGGGGTGAATTGGTATCTTTTGATTTTAAAGATGCGGATGTAAGAGATGTGTTAAGGATTCTTGCTGATATAAGTGGTTTTAATATGATTATTGCCAGGAATGTTCAAGGCGGTGTTACATTAAAATTAAAGAATGTTCCATGGGACCAAGCCTTAGATGTAGTGCTTGAAGATGCCGGTCTGGGTGCATTTATAGAAGGGAACGTTATGAGAGTGGCACCACTGAACACATTAAGAGCAAGAGCAGATGCAATTAAAAGTGCAGCCAGGTCTAGGGAAAACCTGGATCCTCTAATTACAAGACAAATTTTTGTAAACTATGCGGAGGCATCGGAGTTGGTTCCATTATTAGATCCTCTATTAAGTACGAGGGGGAGTATAAGGGTTGATGGAAGAACAAACAGTTTGCTTGTAAACGATGTTGCCCCTAGGGTAGATCAGGTGGAGCAGTTATCGAATAGTCTTGATACAAGAACACATCAGGTCTTAATTGAGGCAATGATTGTTCAGGCAACTCTTGATTTTACAAGGGAGTTGGGTGTGCAATGGGGATTTAATTA
>JAZGCJ010000111.1:0-2472 GCA_036476895.1 Thermodesulfobacteriota bacterium | reverse complement strand
CTCTAAATACCCTCTTGTCAAGCGAAAAATAATTTTGCAAAGAGCAAGGGAATCGAACCCAGCGGATTCTACTTTGAGCTGGAGACGAGATCCTCTAAACTTATGAGTTTTAAGACACTAAAAATCTGTCTCATAAACCACAATATATAAGACAAATAATCACTGTCTCAAAAGCTAATTGTCAGAAACTCTCGTTTTCATGAGTTTTGGTACTGCGAGATGGTGTGTCATATAGTGACGAACAAGCTACTGATTTAACTTGCGGGAATGTCTGAGAATCCCTGTTAGACCAGTCTCTCCCGCCAACGGCAGTTGCTGCCCAATAATTGCAATTTCAGAGACCAATTACAACTAATCTTCGATCTAATTCTTAGATTCTCCTTGTAAAATTCGACCAACGATGGAACTTTTCTATTGGGCTAATTGGGGGACAGGGTCACAACCTTACAGTAAAACATAAAAGAACACCGACACAAAATGGCAAAGACTTCCTGTTAAGACAAACATATGGAAGATGGCGTGATTAAATTTTATTTTTTTAACGCTGTATAAAATTGCACCAATTGTATAAGATATTCCTCCTGCAAGAAGCCAAAGGAAACCTTCTAAAGGTAAATTATTAATTAACGGTTTTATGGCGAAAACAATAAGCCAACCCATAAATACGTACGTTAAAGTCAAAATCAAATTGTACTTCCCAGTAAAGAAAAGTTTCAAAATTATTCCAGTTATAGCCAATCCCCACGAAGTACCGAAAATGACCCAACCTAATTTACCATTTAGAGTAACGAGTGTAAAAGGAGTGTAAGTTCCGGCAATGAGAACAAAAATAGATGCGTGGTCAATAATTTTCATTCTTTTTCTTAACTCTGGCTTTTTGGCGCTGTGGTAAAAAGTAGAAGCAGCATATAACATAATTAAACTTGATCCGAAAATGCTAAAACTGACAATATGCCAAACATCTCCGTGCAGAATTGCATGCTTAACTAAAAGCACCAAAGCAACAATGCTTAAATTGAAACCGATGGCATGAGAAATGATATTTATTTTTTCTTCTGTTGGCGAGTACTGTTTTATTCCTTCTGTATATTTCACTTAATCAATGTCTTAGGTTTATAGTTTTAAATAACTACAAATGGAAGCGTAATAAAAAATGACCAGCCCACAATATAGGTTACAGACTAACCATTACTTTCAGATTTTCTTCTTTCAAAAGGAATATCCGGTTCAACGTGAGTTATGATATTCGCCGGTCTATTTAATGATGTCCTAACTATCTTTTCCACTTCTTCTGCAATCAAGTGCCCACCACTTACGCTCAAATCCTGGTTCACCAATAAATGAACATCAATGAATAGCTCCCTTCCCACCTTTCTGGTTCGCAATTGATGCCATCCCTTAACATCGGGATGTCCGTCGATTATAGATTGAATTGAACTTCGGATTTCTTTGTTAACTGATGTTTCCATAAGTTCCTTGCCTGTTTCGTACATAAACTTTGCTCCTACAACAGATATCATAAACCCGACAAATAAACCCGCAATATTATCACCTGGTAAAAATCCAAACATAGATGAAACCACTCCAATTATTACTACTATTGAAGACATCGCATCGCTACGATGATGCCAGGCGTTGGCATGCAAGGCTGTGCTGTCTAGCTCTTTCGCAGTCTTAACTGTCTTCTGATAGATAAACTCTTTCGAGAGAACTGATACTATCGCAACAAGTATTACAGGAATTCCGGGAGTCAAATATGAATTTATCATTAACGACTTGCCTGCTTCTGTCGCTATACCAATGCCTACTCCAATTAAAACTACCGATAGTACCATTCCAGATAAAGTTTCAAATTTACCATGACCAAACGGATGGCTTGAGTCTGCCGGCTTTGACCCCACGACAACCCCCCACAAAAGAACCAAATCCGTTGCTATATCGGAAAGAGTATGAAAGGCATCTGCGATTAGGCCGAACGAACCAAATATTATGCCTCCGACAAACTTGGATATCATCAGAAGAAAATTTATTAATATTCCGAAGTAAGTTAAACTTTTAATTCGTCCAAGGCTTGTATCAATAACCGTATTATAGTTCATTTTTCTGTAGTAGTGATTATTAACCTGTTCATTTCAACGAATATAAAAAAGATACTGTCCACGTTGGCAAAAGTTTCAATTCCAACTAAATTAAACTTAAGCTCCCTTGTATTTAAAATTTTCGGAGGATATCTGCTGCCGGTTCTGCGGTAAAGGGAATATTTGCTCCCAAAGCATTTAAACTGGCTGACCTGCCCCCATTATTCGGTCCAGTAGTTATGTTACACATTAAGGCTTTGCCCCGCCCCCCTTTTCTGTACCAGGTATAATGAGAGAATTTTCAGTTGGAATCAAGTTATTTCCAATGTATTCAATGCCTTAACTGGCTTTCTTTTCTCTCGATAGGAACTCGCATATTCTCCTGGAGTTAAGT
>JAZGCJ010000110.1:0-3078 GCA_036476895.1 Thermodesulfobacteriota bacterium | reverse complement strand
TTCTCCTTAAAAATTAATTCTGAAAAATGATATGCGATAAATTTCAGAGTCAATATACTTATTGGAAATGTTTTCTATAGCTTTAGTTTTGAGATAAATTTCTATATAATCAGAGTTATAATTATAGATGATTCAAGCAGTTAAGTAAAATACCAAAGACGGTATTGAAAACCGGCTTTTAGTGAAATAAATTTTCAAAATGTCCAAAAATACTTCAGAAACTGTTCTCATCACCGGTGCATCATCAGGAATTGGAAGGGAGTTAGCAAAACTCTTTGCAAAAGATGGATCCAACCTGGTTCTTGTTGCGAGAAGAGAAGACAGATTAAAAGAACTTGCGGATGAACTGGAGAGTAAATACAGGACAAAAACCTATGTCCTGCCTAAAGACCTGGCTAGGAAAACGGCACAGCGGGAAATTCTATCTTTTATTAAAAAAAATAAGATTGATCTGGATGTTCTTGTAAATAACGCCGGTTTTGGCTCTAGAGCACCGTTTGCGGAAATTCCGGCCGGAAGTATTTCAGACATGGTGGAGGTGAATGTCGGGGCTCTAACCAACCTGACAAGACTCTTCCTTCCGAAGATGATAGAAAAAAATAGTGGAGGGATATTAAATGTCGGATCATTAGCCGGTTTTCAGCCTGGCCCGAACATGGCTGTTTACTATGCTACAAAAGCATATGTAATATCATTTACCGAAGCACTCTCAGAGGAATTAATACACACAAATATTAAGGTTTCCTGTTTAGCACCTGGACCGGTTAATACGGAATTTGGTGAAAAATCTGATCTTGAGGATTCCATTCTATTTAAGTTGAGCTTGATGAATGTAGAACCGGTTGCAAAAGCCGGGTACGAAGGATTACGTAAGGGGAAAACGATTGTAATACCAGGAGCCCGAAACAATATAACTCCCTTTCTGGTTAGATTTATGCCCAGATTCATTGTAAGAAAAGTGGTGAAGGCTATTCAGTCTTGATTGTAAAAATTCTTTAATTCGTCCAATAAGTCACCGGAAGCTCCTATAAAGGTCCTGCAGCTAGGGAGTGAATTAATAAATTTTTTCCCGTATCTTTTGGTAATTATTCTTTTATCCAGCACTAAAACAATTCCCTTGTCATTTTTTGTTCTTATAAGTCTCCCGACCCCCTGTTTAAACTTAATAACTGCGGTAGGCACACTGTAATCAAGAAATGAATTTAGTCCTTGCTGTTCAAAATGTTCCAGCAATGCCTCCACAATGGGATCGGTAGGAACTTTGAAAGGCAATCTGGCAATAACCACAAGCCCTAAAGCCTCGCCCGGCACATCTATTCCCTGCCAAAAACTATCCGTTGCAAACAAAGCCGAGTTGCCCAGTCTGAATTTCTCCAACAACCTATTTCTGGGTTCGGTACCCTGTTTTAGGGGGACTATCCCATTTTCATAAAAATCTTCCTTGATATCGTTGTGAATTATGTTGAGCATATTATAAGATGTGAAAAGTACCAAGGCATTTCCCTTTGTAGACTTAACAGCCTTGGAAATAAGGTCGGCAATCAATCTTGAATACCGCGGTCTTCCGGGCTCCGGTAGATCAGCTGGTATTGCAAGAAGCATTTTTTCCTTATAGTTAAATGGTGACTGGAATGAATTCTCGCTAACATCTTTTCTTCCAATCAGACCAAGTTGAGATTTGATAAAACTAAAATCACCTGCCACCGATATCGTTGCAGAAGTCAGTACTACCGTCTTACAACTTTCATAAAGCCTGTTTTGAAGTTCCTTGGATATATCCAATGGAGTTATCCCTATATTTACAAAAATACCGGTTTTTCCTTCCCTTCCCTCAATCCATCTAACAAAACCGTCATCTGAGATATCGGCAAAAGTACTCAAAACCTCGGAATAGTAATCCAGTTTACTCTCCACACTCCTTAGCTCAACACTAATCCTTGTAAATTCATTATTCCTTTCGTTTAAGAGGAGTAATTTAATAATCTCCTTAATCTCATTATTAAGTTGAGATATCTTGATCCTTACATACTCAATATTTTTTTGGATCTCGCCCCATACTTCGGTTTGTCTCAAATCCTCACTGATTCTAATGCTGAATTCGTGATTTGAACGTTCATTTTCATTCAGTTGATTAAACGCTACATTAAAAAGGTGATCAAATGCCTCAGATACTGAAACATATAGCTCTTCAACCCGTGGAATCAGGTTTTCCTGAATCCTGTTTAATTGCTCCTCCAAAATGTTATCAATCATTTTGATCTTCTTATTCTCAATCATAGAGTGAATGTAAAACAAAACGCCCTTATCCCTTCCGCTTTTACTGCGGACAGATCTTAGTCTTCCAAGTGCCCTGAGAATACCGATCTTGGAAGCTCTCATTCCAAAATGGATTCTTGCAACATCTTCAACATTATGTGCCTCATCAAAAACAACCCTTTTATACGGAGGAAGAACACCAGATTCGCTATGGATTGAAGCACTCTTAATTGAAAGATCGGAAAATGTTAAGTGATGGTTGGAAATTATAATGTTCGAGGATGCAAGTTCTTTTCTTGCCTTAAAATAAAAACAATCTGAATAATACGGGCATTTAGCCCTGATGCAGCTCTCGCTTTCTGCCGATACCTTGTCCCATATATCATTGGGGGGATTAAAATTTAAATCGGAGAGGGAACCATCCTTGGTTATTTTTGACCATGCAGCTATTTCCTTAAAATCATCTTCATCCTCTTTTTCAATCAAATCCAATACCCCTTCGCTTGCAGTCTCCAGTCTTAATAGACAAATATAATTACCCATTCCCTTCACAAGCGAATATTTAAATTTTTCATCCAAACATTTTTTAACAAGTGGAAGGTCTTTTTCTATAAGCTGCTCTTGGAGATTTATGGTATTTGTGGAGATCAATACTTTTTCATTATTTTGCAGGGACCATTTTATAGATGGTATCAGGTAGGCAAATGTCTTTCCTATTCCAGTACCCGCTTCCGCAAGTGAGATTCCGTTTTGGTTGAATGCGTTTATAACTTCATCCACCATGTCGATCTGACCTTGCCTAAACTCATACCTGTCTTTCAT
>JAZGCJ010000011.1:0-5005 GCA_036476895.1 Thermodesulfobacteriota bacterium | reverse complement strand
GCCCCCATGTTCTCAAACCTGTCCTCAAGTTCTATCTCCTTTGCCACTGTTACCCCGTCTTTTGTTACCACTGGTGCTCCAAAGCTCTTCTCTATTAACACGTTCCTCCCTCTCGGCCCCAGTGTCGCCTTTACCGCATTCGATAATGCATTTACTCCGTTCAGCACTAATGTTTGTGCTTCTCTACCAAATTTAATTTCTTTAGCAGCCATGTATTAATACCTCCTTGGTTTTCTTTACTATTAATCTATTTTTCAACTATGGCTAATATGTCATCTTCTTTGAGGATTAAGTATTCATCACCCTCGACTGTTATCTCCGTTCCGCCGTATTTGCTGAAAAGAACCTTGTCTTTAACCTTTACATCCAATGGTTTAACTGTTCCATCATCTAGAACCTTACCATTTCCAACAGCAATAACCCGACCTTCCTGAGGCTTTTCTTTTGCTGTTTCGGGTATTATAATTCCACCCTTTGTTTTTTCATCAATATCAAGTCTTATAACCAATAATCTGTCTTGAAGCGGCTTAACTTTCATTTAAAACTCCTCCTGTGGTAATAAAAATATATATTATTAAGTTAGCACTTAGGCATGATGAGTGCTAATGTCGGTCATAAAAATAAACACGATAAGGTCTTTGTCAAGAATAAAGTTGTTTTTTTTAATCGTTTATGGAATTATCGGCTAAAAAACCAAATTTTAATTGGAATTATTTATTAATTCAATCGGCTTAAATTATAATTGCTATATAGTCTTGAAAAAATTATCGAAAGAAGATAATTTAGTTGTCATGGCAAAGATAGGAATAATTATAGGTAGTGATTCTGATTTAGACAAAATCGATGATGCTTGTAAAACACTTGACGATTTTGGAATTGATTATGAACTGAGAGTTGCGTCTGCTCATAGGACACCCAACAGAGTAAAGAAATATGCTGAATCAGCAGAAAGGAGAGGAATCGAAGTAATAATTGCAGGTGCTGGGTGGGCAGCACACCTGCCTGGTGTTGTTGCTGCTTATACAACCATACCAGTTATTGGTGTCCCTGTGGATTCGTCTCCACTTAATGGACTAGATGCTTTGCTTTCAATAGTACAAATGCCCCCGGGAATTCCGGTTGCCACTATGGCAATAGGAAAGGGTGGGGCAAGAAATGCTGCTCTTTATGCGGCTTCGATATTAGCCTTAAAATATCCTGAGATTAAAACAAAGGTTAAAAATTTCAGAAAACAACTTTCGAAAAAAGTTGAAAGGGCCGCAAAGAAAGTGGACAGATAATCATTATTCTAAATCATTTGGTTAAAGTCTATAACTTAGAAGACCCGGATTGTGTGAGTAAAGCGGCATCCGTCCTGCGAGATGGCGGTGTAATCATATACCCAACCGAAACTCTATATGGAATTGGTACGCTAGCTTTGATTGAGAAGTATGTCAGAAAGGTGTTTGAAGTAAAGGGCAGAGATTACAATAAACCTCTACCCGTACTGTTTAAGAATCTCGATCAGCTTTCCCATTATATCAGGTTGGATTCATTCGGTCGTAAATTGGCTGAAAAGTTTCTCCCGGGACCACTCACACTAATTTCTGAACAAAAAATTTATATGCCCAGTTTGATTTCCGCTGGTACGGGGAAAATAGCCTGTCGTATTTCATCAAACAATTTCGTAGCCGAGCTGCTTGATATACTGGACGAACCAATAACTTCTACAAGTGCAAACATCAGTAATTCTCCAAATTTGTTCAGATCCGATGATATCATAAAACTATTTAGCAATAAGGTTGACCTGATTGTCGATTCTGGTAGTCTTCCCGATTCAAAAGGCTCTACCATAATTGACATCACAACTTCCCCCCCATTGGTTGTTAGAGAAGGTGATATAGGTAAGGAAGAACTATTGGAGTTCATATAATGGCTGATGTAAGACCCTTCAAGGGTATAAGATATAACCCAGAGCTGATAAAAGATTATTCTGAAGTTTTAGCCCCTCCTTACGACGTAATAAATAGCAGTGACCAGGATAAACTATACCAAAGACACGATAATAATATAGTTAGGGTAATTTTGCCTAGGGGCAAAGGCGATGAGAAATACATGAATGCTGCGCAAGAATTTCAAGATTGGTTAAACAGAGGAATATTGACAAGAGATAACGAGCCCTCGATTTATCCATATTATCAGGAATTCGAAGAGTCTGGCCGGAGGTTAACAAGAAAAGGATTTATCGCTCTGGTTAAACTGGAGGCCTTTGCCTCAAAAAAAATACTTCCTCATGAAAGAACCTTTCCGAAACATAAGGAAGATAGACTAAAATTGACCAAGGCATGCAATGCAAACCTGAGTCAGATATTTTCAATATATTCAGACACTGATTGTACTATCGAGGAGTTAATCGATAGCAATATTCCTGGTGATCCTATTATTGATACGGTTGATGATCTGGGAGTAACAAACCGGTTTTGGAGAATTACGGACGGTTCATCAATCTCAAAAATAACTAGGTTGATGGCGGATAAAACACTGTTGATAGCCGACGGACATCACAGATATGAAACAGCACTTAACTATAAAGAGTATATGAAAATCAAATCAAATACCCGAAGTGGCGAAAACCCTTTTGATTATGTGAATATGTTTTTATCCTGCGCCGAGGGCCAAGGGCTTGTTATAAACCCAACCCATAGGGCGGTGAAAGAAATAAGCGGGCACTCGGAATCAGAATTATTGAGTAGAATAAGTAATGACTTTGAAGTTCACAAAATTGCCGAAAATGATATTAATAATATTAAATATAACGAAATAATAATGGTATCCAATAAGTGTAATTCTTTTTATAAACTGGCAAGTAAAAATGGTAACAGCGATTCATACAACAATATAGGGGTAATGAGTTTGCACAGACTGATTTTCAACAAAATTATTGACGAAGAGAAATCAGGAATATTGTATACAAAGTATTTAAATGAGTTAATTAATTTGGTAAAGACTCAAGGTTACGACTGCGGTTTTGTCCTGCCGCCTCTGAAGGCCAAGGACATATTTGATGTTGTTTTATCAAATGAGAGAATGCCCCACAAAACTACCTACTTTTATCCAAAAATATTATCCGGGCTGGTGATCAACCCGCTTTGGTGATAGATTCATTTGCGGAAGTGGAAAACTGGTAAAGACAATACGAGCGAAATCACAAAGGTGTGTATGAAAACTGAATTTTGAAAAATTTGTTACTCATTAAGTAATTCTTGAATCTTTCCTTCTAATGTTGTGTACGCCGAATTAGCTTCTTTGTTAGTTTCACTCCTGTAGAATTCTCCGCCATCGTGAATAAATCTTATAACACCTTGTTTATCTATCAGGAAGCTCGAAGATGTGTATGATCTTTTATTACCGCCAAGCCAGTACTTATTTATAACCTTCCAGTCATTGTCCTGGGCAATCGGGAACCTGAAACCAAGAGTTTTGGCTGCCTTGGTAACCAATTCGGGATCCCTGGCCATTTCAGATTTTGGATGGTGTATTCCTATAATAAACAATCCCTCATCCCTATATTTTTGATATAACTCATTTAGTGATGGTGCGGTGTTAATGCAAAAGGAACAGCCCGTAAGCCAAAATCGTATCAGTACTACCCTTCCTTTTAAATCATCCATTTCTATAGGATTAACATTCAACCATTTAAGTCCAGATAATCCCGGAGCTGCTCTGCCTATTAGTTCCTTCCCCTCTTTTGGTTCCCAGAGACTGTCTACTTTGTCGGTTGATGGAAACGCATAGTCACAATTAAAAATGATATATAAAAGGAGGAATAACCCTATTAGTTTCTTTGCCATTTTTAGTATTTATTCAATTGTTTAATCAATAATATCTGTTGCCAAAGATAAATAACGACAATAAAATTAGCAAGAGATAGTTTAAATCAATATATGAAGGAAAGATATAAGACTAAGAAGCAATTAATCGAGGAAATTACTTCCTTGAAGGAAGAGCTGTCGAATTCGCCAATGTATATAGGCAATAACGAGGGCGCTACATACACGAGTAAGTTGGTCAAGTTTAACAGCCTGTTAAAAGAGCTGGGTCCTGATCCAGAAATAAATATTAAAAAATTGGTTGATTTTTGCGGACAGACTCTATCTGCGGATAGTGCTTATTATACCATCCTAGATGGGGAATACCTTACAACTTCTGCTATGTGGAATGCGCCCAAGGATTTTGACGGATGTGTTAAGGCGAAAGGTCATATCTTCTATGATGTTATTCAAGGTGCGTCAGACAAGCCCAATCTAATCACAGATCTGCCCAATACTAAATTTGCTGATACTGATACATACTTTAAAAAGTATAGATTCAAAACATATCTGGGTATCCCTGTAAAATGGAACAATAAACCGATCGGCTCCCTGTGTGTGGTATACCAAAATAGATATAAGCCAACAGTTGAAGAAATTGATATTTTTACTGCAATAGCATCTTCAATCGGTGTTCAGTGGGAACTTAAACGATCGATTTCAGACCTTGAAGTAAAAATTAATCAACTCCAGATCAAAAACAGAAATGAAAAGGTTTTAATGACCGTTACACAAAGCATACATAGATCATTAGATCTCCAGGAGATATTTGATAATTTGGTTGATTCCCTCATTAAAAATATTGATGTGTCAAAGTATGTACTAATTTTCATGATTGAAGGGAACAATCTGGTATTGAGATCGGATAAAGGATGTAGGGGAATTGATCTGGGAAAAATAATGATGATTCCCTATCCAGATGATCCTTCATGGAACGTCGTTTTAAACGGTCAACAGCTATACGTTCCCAACGTAGAAGAAAATAACGCCTATCAGTTTTTAAAAGAAGAGTTAGGAACAAAGAGCTACGTGACGGTACCTCTAAAGTCAGACGGAAACTCCGTAGGCTGCATAACAATTATTTCTACAGAAGTAGACGCTTTTGACAGTGATGATCTGGTTCTATTAGAAATGGTAGTTCAGCAGATTGAATTAGC
>JAZGCJ010000109.1:0-3025 GCA_036476895.1 Thermodesulfobacteriota bacterium | reverse complement strand
TGTCGTGTACCATGGACCTGAGGGATTAAAGAGAATAGCTAATAGAATTCGAAGCCTGGCTTATGTGTTGAAATCAGGGTTATCTAATCTTGGATATCCGATTTGCAATACGAACTATTTTGATACGCTAAAGATAGATACGTCTACAATTTCCGATAATTTTTTATCAGAAATCAAAAAACTAGCCGAGAGAAATAAAATTAACTTCAGGTACACAAATGACCAATGTATCTGTATATCCATAGATGAAACCACGGGGTTAAAGGATATTGAGAATATATATTCAATTTTCAGCTCGGTAATAAAAAAGGATAGAGTAAACGTAGAAATTGAAATATTGAATATTGAAAATATTCCAGACTACGCAGAGAATCTTAAGAGAACAACAGGCTTTCTAAACCATAGTGTATTCAATAGATATCACTCAGAGACTAAATTATTGAGATATATCAAAAGGCTTGAATCTAAGGATCTTTCATTAACAACATCAATGATACCCCTTGGATCTTGTACAATGAAACTCAATTCAACCGCCGAGATGCAAGCGCTGAGTTGGCCGGGATTCTCCGATTTACACCCGTTTGTTCCTGAGGAGCAGGCTCGCGGTTACAGGGAGATTATAAATGAATTGGAAAATTTCTTGTCTAATATATCCGGGTTGAGTGCATGTTCCCTTCAGCCTAATTCGGGAGCTCAAGGGGAATACGCCGGATTGCTGGTAATAAGAGCTTATTTTGAGGACAGGGGAGAGGGACACAGGGATATAGCATTAATCCCGTCTTCAGCACATGGGACGAATCCCGCTAGTGCATCAATGGCGGGGATGAAAATTGTCATAGTGAAATGCGATGAAAGAGGGAATATAGATATTGAAGATCTTAGAAGTAAAGCAGAGTCAAATAGTGACAATCTGGCAGTATTGATGGTTACTTACCCTTCAACTCACGGGGTATTTGAAGAGGATATTAAAGAAATTTGTTCAATAGTTCATGAAAATGGTGGCCAGGTATATATGGATGGTGCTAATCTGAATGCACAGGTTGGATTAACAAGCCCGGGAAGGATAGGGGCGGATGTGTGTCACATAAATCTCCATAAAACATTTAGCATCCCACACGGCGGCGGCGGACCTGGTATGGGGCCAATTTGTGTAGCTAAACACCTTGAGCCTTTTCTTCCACGTCATATATTAGCTAATGTGGGTGGAGAGAAAGGAATATCTGCCGTATCTTCCACTCCTTGGGGAAGTTCTAGCATACTAATTATATCGTATTCATATATAAAGCTTTTGGGTAGCAAAGGGGTTGCAGAGGCAACCAAGGTAGCGATTCTTAATGCAAATTATATTAAATCAAGGTTGGAGAAATATTTTGACATTTTATATGTCGGGAAAAATAACAGGGTAGCCCATGAATTTATACTGGATTTGAGAAGGTTTAAGAAAGAATCTGGTGTTGATGTAGAGGACATAGCTAAGAGATTGATGGATTACGGTTTTCATGCCCCTACAATTTCCTGGCCCGTTCCCGGCACAATGATGATTGAACCAACTGAAAGTGAAGATAAGGCGGAACTTGATAGGTTTTGTGATGCAATGATCGAGGTATTCAACGAGATACAAGAAATAGCGGACGGCAAAGCCGATAAAATGGATAACGTGTTAAAAAATGCACCGCATACTTCTCTTGAACTAGCAAACGACAAGTGGCAACATTCTTACAGTATTAAAAAGGCTTATTATCCAGTGGACTACCTTCAAACAAGCAAATTTTGGCCGCCGGTGGGAAGAATTGATAACCCGTATGGTGATAAAAATTTAGTATGTACATGTACCAGCGTGGAAGATTTCAAGGATTAATATTTTACTTCAATATATGCTTGATTTTTCATTTCCTCTAGCCAATTTTTAAGCGCTTCCGTGGCTTTTTTTTCATATATGACTTCTCTTATTGAGTTCCTATTCTCGATATATTTAATGTCTTCCCCGGACTCTGTTTTATCCAAAATTTTTATGATGTGAAATCCTGATGGGGAATTGATTGGACCAACAATTTCACCTATTTCGGCGTTTTGGGTTGCATTTTCTAAAGGCTCTACAAGATCGCCTTTTTTGAAGTAGCCAAGTTCACCACCTTTCTCCGCTGAGATGGTATCGATGGAATGTTCTTTTGCCAGGCTTTCAAAATCTTCACCTGATTTAGCCATATTGGCGACCTCGATTGCTTTTTCTTCCTGATCGGATGGTATTAGTATATGAGCGATATGGACCTCTTTCCTTGGCTCGATCTTGCCATAGTTCTCCTCGTAATATTTCCTTATCTCGTCTTCGGTAACCGCAACTTGACCTTGCAACTTGGATTTAATTAATTTGTTACCGAGCATTTGAGTTCGCCACTGTTCTCTAAACAATTCGGGGGTTAGATTCTGTTTCTTTAAAACCTCGTTGAAGTCTTGCTCATTCAAATTAAACTGGTTTTTTACAAGTTCAACTCCCCTATCCACTTCGGCTTCGGAAATTGTAATACCATTTTTCTTTGCTTCTTGTTCTAATAATATTTGTTCAATCAGCTGAGTTATAATTACCTCTTTTTGAGGCCTGTCCTTGGGATCCGGAAAAAAAATCTCGGTCGCATCTTCCAATTCCGTTTTTGTTATAACATCTTCATTAACAACGGCGATTACCCTGTCAACAACTTCAGCGTTAGAGATACTAATAGAAGAAATAAATAAAAAAATTATCAAAAGGTTAATTGATAAAGAATTCATCTTTAGTCAACCTCGTTTTTTTCAATATAATTAAGGGCTGTAATATAGTTTTTTATTACCTCAATTAAAAAATATAATAACCGTCATTGCTGCAGATGTCAGATTTTATAACGTAGCGGAACCCTCTAGGGTTCCATGATGCAAATTTTCATGGAAGGCTAAAGCCTTCCTCTACATATTGTAAGCAATTGGATAAAAACGTAGAGGAACCCTTGTAGCGAGACCTTCAGTGTTCCATTTCATTCATAAAGAAAAACGT
>JAZGCJ010000108.1:0-7423 GCA_036476895.1 Thermodesulfobacteriota bacterium | reverse complement strand
ATGTAAACAAGCAACTATACGGGCAAAGGCTTCTGCAAAAATCAAAGGCAGAACTTATGAGAGAAATGTCTCTTGATGCAAAGACTAATCCATTCAATATAGTTGAACCTGCAAGGATATCTTATGAGCCCATAAAGGCTATTAAGATAAAGATAATATCAATGGGTGTTATCCTGGGTATGGGAATAGGAGTTGGATTGATTTTTGGGTTGGAACAGATTGACCAAAGATTCAAGACCGTGGATGAAGTACAAGAATACCTGAAGATTCCTGCTTTGGGAATGATTCCGACGATATTAACCGAAACAGATATAAGAAGAAAGGTTAAGAAGAGAATAATCCTGTCTGGTTCTCTGGCTACATTCATCATTGTCACGACAACAGTCTGCCTTGTTGTAGAACCAGTTAAAACTATTGTTAGTGATAAGGCCAATGTTGGATGGGACAAGTTAGTCGAATTAGTTAGGAAATAGTTCTGTAGGGTGGGCAATACCCACCATAAATAATCCCTCTTTGAAAAAGGGGGGAATAGTTCTGTAGGGTGGGCATTGCCCACCATAAATAATCCCTCTTTGAAAAAGGGGGGAATAGGGGATTTTAGTTAAAGAAATTGGCGGGTTGTACCCACCCTAAATAGATTATTGATCGAAGAGAGCTAATTTATATGTATAAAAAATTCTATGGCTTAAAAGAAAATCCTTTTAATTTGACACCTGACCCTGACTTTCTGTATTTGGGCAAGGTGCATCAAAAGGCATTGGCATATTTAACGTATGGTCTAGAGGCGAGAAAAGGATTTATTCAACTTACTGGTGAGATTGGTAGTGGTAAGACCACTCTATTGAAAACTCTATTGATGAGAAATAGGAATAAAATTAAATCTTCATTTATCGTAAACCCTAAGGCAACATTTGAACAACTTTTCAGGATGATACTTTATCAATTTTCAGTAATAGAATTAGAAGCAGAGTATTCAAAAGACGTATTATTGAATAAATTTTATAATTACCTCGTGGACCAATCAAAGCAAAATTGTCCGGTTGTCATTATCTTTGATGAGGCTCAGAATATAGAGATTTCTGTACTTGAAGAAATACGGATGTTATCAAATCTCGAAACTGAGAAACAAAAATTAGTTCAAATAATTTTCGTTGGTCAGCCTGAGCTAAGGGAAACCTTTTTATTACCGAAATTTAAACAACTGAAACAAAGGATATCAGTTTCCTTTCATATAAATCCTTTAAGCAGAGATGATGCTGAGGCATATATAAACCATAGGTTGAAAATTGCTGGTGCAAATAATGGGTCAATTTTCACTAAACGTGCATGCGATGAAGTCTATTCATATTCAAACGGGATACCACGTCTTATTAATGTAGCCTGCGATGCTACTCTACTTGCAGGGTACGTTGAAGAAAAAAGAATCCTGGATGAAAATATTGTTAAAGAAGTGATAAATGAACTGATTGAAGACCTGGGTACTAATACGAAACAAGGTGAATACTTACCTGCAAATCAATGATTATTTTGTTTTTATAATGAAATCTAATTCATATGAATTTTGGTAATTGGGATTTGTTTGTAATTTGTGATTTTTGCATTGTAATTTAAATGACAATTAAAAAAGAAAGGTTGCAAGTATAACATCGTTTTATATGTGAGGTAAAAATAGACTGTTTAGCATCATAGATAACGGAATTCTGAAATATTATGTCCAAAATAGAAAAAGCATTAGAAAAATTTCAAAAAGAAATAAAAAAAGATGTAGGTAAAACCTCTACGCCTGAAAATATCATTTCGGCACGGACAAACATACCTGATGAATTGGCCAGGAGTGATAGTCACATTATGTCTGCCATAGAAAAAAGTGAACAAGCTGTACAAGAAACTGGCAGTGATGAAAATAAAACAGTGGAAAGAACGCCATCTACAAAGATTGATACCTATGATGTGGAAGAACATATAGTGTCATATTATGACTCTATTAAAAAACAGACATGGAAGGGGCCTGTAATGGTTCACTTTAGAAGGCTTCAAGTATCTCTTAATCGTATGCAAAAGAATAATATGTGCAAGATAATGTTGTTCACAAGTGCATCTCAGAAGGAGGGAAAGAGCATGATTGCTTTGAACACTGCAATCACCTTATGTAACGATAAAAAGAGTAAAATAGCTGTTGTGGATTGTGATTTTAGAAAACCTACAATTAATAAGCTGTTGGGTTTTTCTCCTGCAAAGGGTCTGGCCGACTATCTTGCTGAGAAAGTAGAAATTAAAGACATTTCAATTAATGGCTTAATACCAGGTTTAACGATAATTCCGGTAGGTAACAAACCGTCAAATACATGTGAGCTATTTGCATCCGATAGAATGAAACAATTTGCTTCTTACTTGAGAGAACGATTTGATTATGTGGTAATTGATACACCGCCTGTTCTTGCATTTCCTGATACAGCAATCCTATCTCCTCTGTCAGACGGAGTTGTTTTTGTTATTAACTGTAAAAATACGAGGAAAACTGTCGTAAAGCGGGCTATTGATACACTTCACGATTGCAAGATTATGGGCTTTGTATTGAACATGAGCGAGGCCGCCGCTGTTGACTATTATGGATATACATCCGGTTATTACTATTACGACTATGCATCATCATAATCCCAAAAATCCCTCATTCCCCTTTGAATAAGCCTGCCTGACGGTAGGCAGGGGGGACTAAGGGGGATTAAGGGGGATTTAGTATATTAGAACATTTATTTTAGTTATCTAAATATGATTCTTTTATACAGGGATGTAGCGGAAACCTTCAGGTTTCCATAATATGCAGGGCATATTTTCAAGTATGCGTCACCCTGTGCTCGCCCCCAATGCTTCCTTGCGGAAGTAAGGAATGGGGGTGAGCTTACGGGGTCGTCTTTATCTATATTTCATTAATAACAGTTCCCCGCCTGACGGTAGGCTGACCTGCGACAGGCAGGCTTGCCTGAAGGTAGTCAGGGATGTAACTGAGAGGGCGGAGCTGTGTCTGGCCCATGCTGAAAAATGTATCAAGATACAGAAATTATATAAAATATTTTCTGCGTTAAAACGCACATAAACCTATTCCTGACAGATTAGGGATTAGTGACCAAAGGAATCATCTAAAATGATTAATGCCCTTACCATAGACGTTGAGGATTACTTCCATGTTACCGCATTCGAAAAATATGTTAAATGTGAAGATTGGGATGTTTACCCTTCCAGGGTTGAAAACAATACATTGAAAATACTCGAAATGCTTGACGAGTTTTCTGTAAAGGCAACCTTTTTTATCCTTGGTTGGGTAGCTGAAAGGTGTCCTTCAGTTGTAAAGGAGATTCAAAAGCGTGGCCATGAGATAGCCTGCCATGGATACAAACATAAACTACTTTATCATATCGGTCCTAAAAACTTTAGAAAAGATATAAGAATGGCAAAGATGTTACTAGAGGATATCTGTGGGAAAGAAATCAATGGTTACAGAGCACCGAGTTGTTCAATCACGGAAGAATCTATGTGGGCATTGGATATTCTTATTGAGGAGGGATTTACATATGATTCAAGTATATTTCCAATATTACATGATATATATGGGATACCCAACGCTAGAAGGTTTCCCCATGAGATAAACAGACCTTCTGGAGTGATAAAGGAGTTTCCCATGTCAACGCTGGAATTTCGAATTTCGGATTTCGGATTTCGGATTCCTATCTCAGGTGGAGGTTATCTAAGATTATTTCCAGTATGCTTAATCAGAAAGGCAATAAACCACATAAATAAGAGTGAGGGACAGCCAGCAGTCATCTATTTTCATCCCTGGGAGATAGACCATGAACAACCCAGGATAAGGGCTGGTATTAGATCAAGGTTCAGACACTATATAAACCTTGATAAGACAGTAGGGAAGGTTAAGCATCTTTTGTCTTCGTTTAAGTTTGCGCCTGTGGGGCAAGTTTTAGGGATTGACGAGTGTCATCAGTATTTTGTACCAGAAGGTACCATCCTTTCTGAACAAAATGTTTAGTACTATGGGGGGTTTGATTTAAGAAATGCAATTATCAGGAATCATGAGAAATGACTCTTAAAGTTAATTTATGCAATGGTGAAGTAGATATATGGGATAAATATGTCCATTCAAATCCAAATTCTACAAACTATCATCAAATAGGTTGGAGGGACGTAATAGAAAGGAGTTTTAGTCACAAAACTTACTATTTTATGGCAGTTAATAGTGAGGGATTAATAAAGGGTGTTTTGCCAATGGCTTATATAAAAAGTGCAATGTTTGGAAAGTTTATGGTCTCAATTCCCTTCTTTAACTATGGTGGACTTTTATGTGATGACGATGAGGCAGAGGTGATTTTGTTAAAAGAGGCACAGAAAACCCTTAATGAATTAGGTGCTGCCCATTTAGAGTTGAGACATTTTAAGAATTATGACTTAGGTCTTTCAACACAACAACATAAGGTAACCATGATTATTGATCTTAAGGACGATGTAGATTCACAATGGAAGGCATTCAATGCAAAATTAAGAAATCAGATAAGAAAGGCTGTTAAAAGTAGACTTAAAATAAAGATTGGACATCTAGAACTTTTTGAGGATTTTTATAGCGTGTTTTCAAGAAATATGAGAGATCTTGGCACGCCTGTATATTCAAAAGAATTTTTCAAAAATATACTTAATAATTTTACACATACAACAAAGGTATTTTCAGTAACCTTTCAAAATAAGGTTATAGCTTCGGGTATAGCAACATGGTACAGGGATGTCTTTGAAGTACCATGGGCATCTTCGATTAGAGATTATAATTCTCTATGTCCTAACAATTTACTTTATTGGGAAGCAATAAAATTTGCGATCGTGAATGGATTCAAAAAGTTTGATTTTGGTCGTTGCACACCAGGTGAAAGTACTTACAGGTTCAAGAAACAGTGGGGGTCAAAACCAGTACAGCTTTATTGGCAGTACTCGATGAAAAATGGTAGCCCTTTGCCTCGAATCAACACAGAAAATCCAAAATACCAATTGGCAATCAGGTTATGGAAAAAATTCCCTGTGAGCTTTACCCAAATTGTTGGGCCAAGAATTGTAAAAAATATACCATAGTTGCTAATGTTTGCTCTTCGTAAAAATGTTTAGAACTTTACCACCTATAGGCGTACCTATATCAATTGCTGACATATTAGCGGGTATTATTTCTTTTCTAAAAGGTGATAGTTACATTAAAAGGTTTAGAGAAGAGCTATGTCGTTATTTTGGGGTTAAATATTGTTTTTTAGCTTCTTCAGGGCGAGCTGTGCTCACGATGCTTTTAATGGCGATGAGGAATCTTCAAACTGAAAAAGATGAAGTGATTCTCCCGGCATATACTTCCTTCTTTGTACCTTCAGCTGTAGTCAAGGCTGGATTGAAAGTATCACTATGTGATATAGATCCGAATACGATGAGTTTAGATATAAATAGTCTTAAAGAATCAATTACAGAATCAACTCTTTGTGTTGTGGTTTGTCCTTTGTTTGGCTATCCATGTGATATGGATGCTATTATGGAGGTTGCAAAGGAAAGGGGAGTTTATGTGATAGACGATTCTGCTCAGGCTATGGGGGCTAAATATAAAGGAAAATATTTGGGAATATTTGGTGATGCTGGTATTTTTAGCCTGAGCAGGGGTAAAAACATTACTACTGTTGATGGTGGGATAATTGTCACTAATTCAAATGAAATGGCCGAAGAGTTGTCTAAAATCGATTTAAAGAAAGCAGGGTATCTTGATAGGTTAATGATAATATTCAAGGCATTAATAATATCTGTATTTTTAAGGCCATGTTTTTACTGGTTGCCAGGAAAACTACCATTTTTAAATCTTGGAGTGGCGGTATTTTCTACAAATTTTTGCCTCAAGGAATTGACAGAGATTCAGGCAGGTATGGGAATTAGGATGTTAAAGAGGCTTAAAACAATAAATGAAACTAGAGCATTAAAGGCAGACAAGTTAATAAAAGGGCTTGGTAGTAGTAAAGGAATAAACTTCTCAAGAAAGGTCGATGGTGCAGAGCCCGTGTTCCTCAGGTTGCCTATAAGATGTAATAATTCAAACCAACTTGATTATCCTCGTTTGGGAATTGTTAAATCTTACCCATATCCACTTAACAAGATCGAACCCCTGAAACCTTATATTATCAATGGTAAAAGATATCCCAACGCAGAAAGATTAGCTGAAAATATTTTAACTTTACCAACGCATAATTATGTAACAAGAAAAGACATTAACTTGATTATTAATTATTTTAGAGAATAACAACATTCCCATGATAGAAACAATATTCTGGTTATCAATGATTACTTTGATTTATGCTTTTATTGGTTACCCCATTATGCTGAAGTGTATTGTCTTATTTAGAAAATCACAGTCATGTACTAAAGAAAACTTTACACCCTCAGTAAGTATTATTTTGTCTGTTTATAACGAGGAGCATGTAATTAGTGAAAAGATAAAAAATTTTCTATCGCTTGATTACTCAAGAGAATTAATAGAAATGGTAATTATTTCTGACGCTTGTACAGATAAAACGGAGGAGACCATCGAATCATTTAATTGCAATAGAATAAAGTTGCTTGTTCAGGAAAAACGTTGTGGAAAAACTGTAGCCATAAACCGTGGTGTAACTGTTGCAAATGGAGACATTGTATTATTTACCGATGCCAATTCAATGTTTGACAATGATGCGATAAAAAAACTCGTAGAACACTTTGCTGTTTCCAATATAGGACTTGTTAGTGGAAGATCTATATATTTGGACTCCAATAATAATAAAGAAGAGTTAGGTGGTATATACAGAATGTACGAGGAAAAATTAAAGAAGGATGAAAGTAGCTTACATTCAATTGTTGGTGCTGACGGGGCTATTTATGCCATGAGAAGGAATCTGTATGAACCTTTGAGACCGGAATTTATAAATGACTTTGTCCATACTATTCAGGTAGTCCTTAAAGGTTACAGGGCAATCACCGAACCTGGCGCGATATGTAGAGAGATTATTGATGAGACTCACAAAGATGAATTACAAAGGCAGACCAGGATTATGTCTCAGTCATGGCTGATTTATATTTCTAACATAGGAAAGCTTATAAAAAAAGGAAAATTACTTTACGCATGGGAATTCACCTCTCATAAATTTCTTAGATGGCTTACACTACCCTTAATGTTCTTGTGTCTTGTATCAACAGTGTCGCTTTTGCAGGAAGGGACATTTTTCCAAATGATTCTTTTGTTCCAACTTATCTTTATAAGCCTTGTGGCTTTTGGAAGGAAACTTAAGGGAGGGATAGTACGATTCCCCTACTATTTTATCCTTATTCACTTTGCATCGTTATTGGGATTGTATAAATTATCTGTTGGAAAAGC
>JAZGCJ010000107.1:0-14610 GCA_036476895.1 Thermodesulfobacteriota bacterium | reverse complement strand
TTTGAGTCTTGCTCTCGATTCATCCAATTTGGCAAATCTTGAAAAACCCAGGAAGATAGGAAATCTTAAGCCAACCCCAGCAATGAATGCTGGAGTTGTAGCGTCTTTACCTTTAAACCTGTAAGCGGTTCGACCAAGGATTGTAGGATAAAACTCTTTTTTGGAAATTGAGAAATTAGCTTCGGCAGCCTTTTGATTGGCGCTTAAAGCTTTTAAATCCGGCCTTTTTTCAAGGGCGGAATTGATAGAATTGTCAAGATCGATTTCTATTAATTCATGTTCGGCTGATTCATCGATTTTAAATTTAAATTCCTGATCTAATCCCATGGTATTCAACAAATTTAATTTAGACGTTTCAAGATTATTCTTAGCATTAATTAATTCAATCTTAGATTTTGCTACATCCAGTTCAGATCTGACCAGGTCATTGTGTGTAATTCTTCCCAGATCGAGTAAGGCTTTAGATTTTATTAACTTTAAATTTTGTTCCTCAAATTTTTTTTCTAAGGATATAAGATTTTGTTGCACGGTTAGTACTGTAAAATAAGATGTAATTGTAATTAATATAATATTTTGAGTGCTCAAATCATTACTATATTTCGATGATTCCAGTTCAGCTTTAGCTACTTTTATAAGGTTGCTTGTTCTCCCGAAATCCCATATCAACTGATCTAGAAAGAAACCCGATTCTCTTGCGACAAAAGGAATAACTATTCTTGTTTCAATTCGGGGGTAATAATTGGACTTTGAATCTTTTACATTAGCTTTCATTATATCAACTTGAGCAAGGGCAATTTTTAACTGCGGATTCTTTTCAAGTGAAATTTCTATAGCTTTTTGAAGATTTAAATTGCTATCAATTTCTTTTGAGTTTGAAATTGGACAATAAAGAAATAAAATCAGAAAGAAAAATAGTATGATTTTCATTTATATGCTCCAACTATAAATATGTCCCGATTAGTTTTTAGTTGCAACAATTTAAAGTTAACGTAGAATACACGAAATGGCCTTCGGTGTATACGTACACATTCCTTATTGTATTAAAAAATGTCCATACTGTGATTTTAACTCACACGGCGTAGGAGATGATTTCCCTGAGGATAAATATACTCAATCTTTATTAAAAGAAGTTGAATTATCTTCCGGTTACTACAATGAAACGCTGTCTACGATATTTATCGGGGGTGGGACACCGTCGTTATTCGGTATAGAGAATATAGAAGAAATAATAAACTCTATCCTAAAAAATTTTTCCTGCTCTTCGGATCTGGAGATCACGCTTGAGTTAAACCCGAAAACGGTAACTTTGGAAAAATTAAAAGGGTTTAAATCAATAGGGATTAACAGGCTTAGTGCCGGAATACAATCTTTTAAGCAAAGTAAACTTAACTTTCTGGGTCGGCTAAATACACCTGAAGATGGCAGAGCGGTATTGAACGATATTTATAAAGCAGGGTTTTCAAATTTTAACTTTGATCTGATTTGTGGATGTTCGAATGAGACAATGGAAGACTGGCGGTTGGAATTGGAAGAGGTTAAAAATTTTAATAACTCTCATGTATCTGTCTACTGTTTGACTATTGAGACAGGTACTGATTTTGCAAGGCTATATAAAAAAGGTGCTCTCAGGCTTCCAAGTGATGAAATCATAGGTGAAATATTAAATTATACAGGAGAATACCTGTATGACCTGGGTTTTGAACAGTATGAAATATCAAATTTTGCAAGGGAAGGATACGAATGCAAACATAATCTATTGTATTGGGAAAACAAAGATTATCTGGGGTTTGGAGCAGGTGCCCATTCCCATATAAGTAAGACTAATGGTGCTGATTGGGGGTTGAGGTGGTCCAATATCAAGAATCCGGAAAGTTACATGAATATGGTCTATAGAAATAAACCACCTGTTATATCGAGACATAACCTCAATCGGATTGAAGCTTTAGAGGAAAAGGTCTTAATGGGTTTGAGATTAAACAGAGGAATTAATTTGGAATATATTGAAAAGTCATTCGATGTGAAATTAAATCTGGGAAATATCGATTATCTGTTGCACGATGATTATTTAAAATTTTTAAATACGAATCTAAGTATAACGGATAGGGGGAGGTTGTTTACTAACGAGATAATATTAAGGGTATTGGACTCCTTTGTCTGAGTTGTTTCCCAATTTTTTTATAAAATACTTTTTGGAGTTTATATTTATATAGAAATTATTTCCTTCCTGTATGTAGTGTTTTGATAACTCATAGTGTGCAGGTCTTGAGAATCGAGCATTAAATTCTGAGCCTTTAACCATTGTATACGGAATATTTTTTTCGCTGATCCAGAGATTATTTAAATCAAGTTTTTCTTCCGTTTGATCGTTAAGTCTGATCAGGAAACTGTTCTTATGTTTATTGATCATAGTTACAATAAAAGGGGTATCTTCAACTTCGATGTATACCCTTCCACTGCCGTCATCTATATAGTAATTGCCTTCTTTATCCCTTGACAGGAGACTGTTATTGTATAAGTATGTCCATTTGTGTGTTATCTTTATCCTGTCCCAAAACCAATGCCCACTGCTATCAATATATATTCTATAATTGATGTTTTCTCTGTTCTTACCCATAAAATTATTGTCCCATCACTTTAACAACCACCCTTTTTCTTCTTTTCCCGTCAAACTCAGCATAGAAGATCCTTTGCCATCTTCCCAGATCCAGTTCCCCTTTAGTTATCGGTATAATAACTTGATGATGCATAAGTAGATTTTTTAAGTGAGCATCAGCATTGTCTTCACCGGTGAAGTGATGTTTATAGCTTTGTTTATATGGGGCGAGATGTTCCAGCCATTCCCAAATGTCTTCGAATAATCCTTCCTCAAAATCATTAACATATACTGCAGCAGTTATATGCATGGCGGAAACAAGCACCATACCCTCTGTTACTTCACTTTTATTCACAATATCTGTAATTGTATTTGTAATGTGAATAATATCTCTTTTTTTATTCGTGTTGAACCATAAGTACTCTGTGTGGCTTTTCATTATCTCACCATAGAGTTTGATTTAACTTGTATGTGCCTGATTGAATTCCTTATAATGTAATTATTAATATGATATTGATATTTCACTAATTGAAAAGACGGAATTAATTTTAGATGGTTGGTTATAATGGAAAACATTAAGTATTTAATGGCTCTGAAAGCGGTTAAAGGTTTAGGAGATGGTTTGATTAATCTTCTCCTATCTCATTTCAAAGATCCAAGAATGATTTTTGAAGCCAGTGGTGATCAATTGTCTAAAGTTGTTGGTGTCGGGAATAAAATCATTACATCTGTTCAGAATTTTGATGAATGGGATTTGATAAATACCGAGTTAGAAAATGTTGGAAAGAATAACTATTCGATTGTAACAATTTACAGTGAACATTATCCTAAAAATTTAAAGCAATGCTACAATCCCCCGCCATATCTCTACATGTATGGTGATTTGGAGGACAAGGATCAACTATCTATATCTATTGTAGGAACAAGAAGCGCGGATAACTACGGCAGGCAAGTCGCCAAGTATATATCCTCTGAACTTGCAAAAAAAGGCATTACTTTAATAAGCGGATTTGCTAGGGGCATTGATACCATAGTTCATAAGACTGCATTGGAATATTCCGGGAGAACCATAGCCGTTTTAGGATCGGGCTTGGATGTTATATACCCACCGGAAAATAAGAGGATTTATGAAAATATATCTGTCAATGGCGCAGTGTTGTCTGATTACCCGCTTGGAACTTTTCCCGAATCAACTAATTTCCCTAAGAGAAACAGAATAATCAGCGGGTTGTCGAAGGGAGTTGTTGTAATACAAGCGTCTCATAAAAGCGGGTCGCTGATAACGGCTAACTTAGCCCTGGAACAAAATAGGGAGGTGTTTTCTGTGCCCGGTAATATTAATAATCATTTATGCAAGGGATCTAACGAGCTTATTAAGAAGGGAGCCAAGATTGTTCTATCTGCAGATGATATCCTGGAGGAGATTGCTGACATGAAAAGCTTTATTCAACAAGATAATAGCCCTGATGATAAAGTTGAATACTTGGATAATGATGAGAAAAAGATTTACGATTCACTTTTAAATAATTCCTTGCATATTGATGAAATTATTAAGATTACTGGTTTTGGTTCATCAAAGGTTTCTGCAATTCTGTTGAAAATGGAATTAGACGGATTAATTGAGCAGGCATCTGGTAAAATGTTTCATTTAAAAATGGATAAGCACTAGTGCTTAATACTTTAGTCCTTAATAAATTAATAAAAAAAGTTATGTAACGTCTTGTCTTCACTATCAAAATCATTACATAAAGTTATATAAACAAAAAATGTTAGTTGTCATATACGCTAAATTGAGTGTGTTATTATAAGTAAATTGTATTAACTAACACTTATTGATATATAATAAGTATTAAGTATAACTAATACATTAGTATTACATTTTGAGGTGTTTATGGCAGATAAGAACTTGAACGTATTATCTAAATCAAAAACGAAAGAAGACATTATTAATGTTATTGTCGCATGTCAGTATCCATTACTTAAAGAAGGGATTTCTAAAATCATTGAAGATGACAAGAAAATAAGGGTAATATCAAAGGTTTCGAACATAATTGACCTGGTTCAATCGTGTGAAGAGTTCCCATTCGATATTCTTCTGTTAGATGTGGATTTGAGAGGATTAAACGTTCAGAAATTACTTTCATTGGTTAAAAAGAATAGAAGCAGCAAGGTAATACTTATTGTGGATAACAATTATGATGAGAGCTCACTTGTCAACTCTATTAGATCGGGGGTTAGAGGGTATTTGCTTAAGGAGACGGATTCAAACCATCTGACAAAATCTATAAAAACGGTTCACGATGGCGAGTTGTGGGTAGAGAGAAAGATGATGGTTAAAGTTATAGACGCATTCTCAACTCCTTCCAAAAACGATAAGGGCAGAGACCAAATTTATGGTTTAACTGAAACTGAAGCAAAGGTAGTGAAGCATGTGTTGAGTGGATTAACTAATAAGGAAATTGCCAGTCAGCTTTATATAAGCGAAAAAACTGTAAAATTTCATCTGTACAAGATATTTAAAAAGTTGGAAACAAAGAACAGGTCTGAGCTGATATTATTTGGATTTAGAAATGGATTAGTAGGCTAGAGATAGGTCAATTGACAGATTATAGGGTTGCAAGCTGTTGCTTTTGATTTATTTGTTGTGAATATACTATCAACTGGTATCGGTTTTTAAGATTTAATTTAATAAAGATATTCGTAAGATGGGCTTTTACAGTTTTTTCGCTTATCGAAAGCTTTTTAGCTGCTTCTTTATTGGTATATCCTTCCGAAATAAAGTTGATCACCTTAAGTTCTGTTTTAGTTAGTTTATTTTTTACTTCAACTGGCTGTTTATCTATCATGTCTAAGATCGATGTTACATTTTTATTTAACACAACATCAACCAATTCAGGTGCTGTAATCGAATCGCTAACATATATTGTATTATCCAATTTTTTATTTTCTTTATGTTCACTTGCAAAGAGTAGGATAACTGTCTTGGGGCTTATTTCCCGAACATATCTTGAGAACTTTTTATTCTTTATTAATACGGTTCGAGAGTCGCAGATTATGAAATCGGGCTTAACATCATCTAAAATAGTTTTCACTTCAATTATTTCAGAGGTTTCTAAAATAATGTTTATGTTCTTTTCGGATTCAAACACCTTTTTAATTCCCTCAAAGAACAACGTCGAATTGGATAATAGAATTATGTTTATTTCTTTTGGATATTTCTTCATGGCTTAATTATATATAAATTATAATGCAAAAATGATGCCATGGTGACATTAATTAACATAATTTCAATGAATATATAAAATATTAATGATATCAGTTGGTTACGGATATTTAAAAAACTTCTCATCAAATTTTGAGAAATAATTACTTGAATTATTTTTTTTTGTTAACAAAATTTGTAATAAATAGGGAAAAAATTGTTTTGTATGATGACTTTGAATTATAAGCAGATTGATTTGTTACTAAATTTTAATCAATACTTGATTTAATTTAATTTGTATTTATTTTAATGTTGAATTTCAGAGGAGGTTTGATGTCAAAGTCACTTGTAATTGTAGAATCACCATCAAAGGCTAAAACGATCAAGAAGTATTTGGGTAATGATTTTAGTGTTGAAGCCTCTTCCGGTCATTTAATTGACCTGCCTAGCAGTAAACTGGGTGTTGATCTTGAAGATAATTTCAAGCCTCAATATGTTGTAATCAAAGGAAAGAAAAAGTTTCTCAATCAGTTAGAGAAAGCTGCAAAAAAGGCAGACAAGGTATTTCTTGCATCAGATCCGGATAGGGAAGGGGAAGCTATTGCTTGGCACATAGTAAACAAGCTTAACATTCATGATAAATCATATCGTATTTTATTCAATGAAATTACGAAAAATGCCATTAAGAAGTCATTGGAAAATCCGACTAAGCTAAGTAAAGAGAAATTCGAAGCACAGCAGGCAAGGAGAATACTGGACAGGATAGTCGGGTACCAGGTCAGTCCAATACTGTGGAAAAAGGTCAGAAGAGGTTTAAGCGCCGGCAGGGTTCAAAGTGTTGCGCTCAGGCTGGTTGTTCAGAGAGAAAGAGAGATTGAGGGATTTGATTCTGTAGAGTACTGGACTGTTGAATCTAAACTGAAGAGAATCCATGATAGCGATGATTCTTATTTCAATGCACAACTCGCAAGCTACAACGGCGCGAAAATTGAAATAAATAACGAGAATGATGCGAAGAAAATAGTAGATTCTCTAAATAACAGGGATTACAGAGTTGTAAATGTTGAAAGAAAGGAAAGAAAAAAGAATTCTTCCTCACCGTTTATTACAAGCACTCTTCAGCAAGAAGCGTCCAGAAAACTAAGATTCCCAGTGAAAAAAACAATGGCCGTTGCTCAGAAATTATATGAAGGTATAGAGCTGGGTGATGAAGGACCTGTTGGTTTAATTACATATATGAGAACGGACTCAGTAAGGGTTTCTGACGAAGCAATTTCTAATGCAAGAGATTATATTAATTCAAATTTCGGGAATAGCTACTTGCCCAACAAACCTAATATCTTCAAGCTAAAGAAAAATGCACAAGATGCCCACGAGGCTATCAGACCCACTTATGTTGATCAAATTCCTGATGGTTTGCAACAATATTTATCCAGCGATGAAATCAAGCTTTACAAGTTAATTTGGCAAAGATTTGTTGCCTCGCAAATGACCCCTATAGTCTATGATCAAACATCGGTTGATATTGAAGCTGGTATAGGAACTTTCAGAGCATCCGGCTCAATTATAAAGTTCCCAGGTTTTTCGGCAGTTTACATGGAAGGAAAGGAAGAGGAAGATACTGATGAAAATAAAGACAGTCAGCGCAAATTGCCGGAATTAAATCAAGGAGATCTACTAAAATTGTTAGAGCTTGAAGGAATTCAACATTTTACTCAACCGCCGCTAAGGTTTAGCGAGAGTTCACTTGTGAAGGAGTTAGAAGATAATGGAATCGGTCGTCCTTCTACCTATGCGGCTATTATATCGACAATACAGGACAGAGATTATGTAAATAAGGAGAAAAACAAGCTAAGACCCACACTCCTGGGCCGTTCGGTGAACGATCTGTTAATAGACGGATTTCCTGAGATTATGGATGTACAGTTTACGGCGGACATGGAGGAAAACCTGGATAAGGTTGAGGATGGGGACATTAACTGGGTTCAGTTGCTAAAAGATTTTTACAATGGGTTTTCTATCAGATTAAATGAAGCTGAGGATAAAATGAAAAGCCTAAGGAGAGACGGGCTCGAAACCAAGTTGAATTGCGAAATATGCGGTGCACCAATGATTATAAAATGGGGTAAAATGGGAGAGTTTTTGTCTTGCTCGAAATACCCTGAATGTAAAAATGCTAAAAAGTTTGAATATGATCTAGATGGAGAAATCAAAATAATTGAGAAGAAAGAACCAGAGATTAAACACGATGTTATTTGTGAAAATTGTGGAAAACCGATGGCTATTAGAAGAAGCAGGTATGGTGAGTTCCTGGGTTGTACCGGATATCCTCAATGTAAAACCATCAAGCGAATAGAAAAGAAAGAAGTTACGAATGAAAATGAAGAGGTAGTTGAAAAACAAAAAGTTTAACAGCAGAGGAAAGTGTATAAAGGGGTTGCATCTTGATCATTAATATAGAGTTTATGTACTTGACTTAGTATTTTTGTTTAATAACCTTCTATCAGAATGCCAAGAAATTCCAGACAGATTAAAATTGGTGATGTGAGGATTGGTGGGGGAGCCCCGATCTCCGTCCAGTCGATGACAAAGACTGATACGAGGGATATAAAGGCTACTATCAAGCAGATTAAAGCTCTTCAAGAAGCGGGATGCGATATTGTTAGACTTGCCGTTCCGGATATGGATTCTGCTAAGGCACTTGGGAAAATCAAGAAGAATGTAGATATTCCCATTGTTTCAGACATTCACTTTGATTATAAGTTAGCGTTGGAAGCTATCAACCAGGGTGTTGATGGCATGAGAATAAATCCGGGGAATATAGGGGCTAAGTACAGAATCAAAGCCGTGGTGGATGCTGTTAAAGAAAGGGGAATCCCGATACGTATAGGGGTGAACTCCGGATCATTAGACAAGGAAATACTAAAGAAATATGGTAGCCCAACTGCCGAGGCTTTAGCGGACAGTGCAATAAAACATGTAAAAATATTGGAGGACCTTGATTTTTTCGATATCAAGATTTCTGTTAAGTCTACCGATGTAATGAAAATGATCAGGGCTTACCGTATTATTGCAGATCGCACAAACTATCCTCTTCATCTGGGTGTTACAGAGGCTGGCACATATCGTTTGGGGAGTATCAAGTCTTCAATTGGCATTGGCACTTTATTGTCGGAAGGAATAGGAGACACAATTAGAGTATCTCTAACCGGGGAACTTGTGGAAGAAATAGTTGTTGGATTGGAAATTTTAAGATCCCTGGGTTTAAGAAAAATGGGGATTGAGTTAATAGCCTGTCCGGGTTGCGGAAGGTTGGAAATCGATTTGATGAAGCTCGTGACCGATGTTGAGGAAAGGATAAAAGATCTTGAACTGCCAAGGCCAATAAAAGTGGCTATTCTGGGTTGTGTGGTAAACGGCCCCGGTGAAGCTTCTGAAGCCGATATCGGAATTGCCGGCGGAAAAGGTAAAGGTATGCTTTATAAAGAAGGTAAGCTAGTAAGGTCTTTTAAAGAACACCAGATTGTTGATGAGCTGGTTAAGGAACTAGAAACTTTCTCCAAAGCTTAATATCGCGGCAAGCCTGTCCTGAGTTCAATCGAAGGGATGCCGCTCCTACAAATCACAAAGATTATAGAAAAGATTAAAAGATGTAATCTTGGCCACGGAGGACACCGAGAATTTAAAAGAAAAGATAAAAAATATTATTTATTTTTAATATATATACAAGCATTATTTTCTCTTCTTTTCTCCGTGGGCTCTGTGGCTATTCAATTTGTTCGTTTTGCGGCTGGAAGCCGCTCCTACATGGTTTAATAATAATCCAATTTTAGCAGCACCATTCCTTAGATAAACTCAGGACAGGCTCTTGGTGCGACTTTTTATCACCTACATCATAACTATTCTGAAAGAATAAAGTTGGTTAGTGATGTAATAAATTAAAATTCATTGGTGTTTCTTTAATAAAGTTGATAAAATAAAGTTATAATGAGCTTGTATATTATGCTATAGACATATTATAAATAATTAAATATTTAAGCAAGATAGCTATCATACTTAAAGTAACATATTAAGATAGGGATGAACGAATCCGTTTCAAAAAGAAAAATTAAGGGAAGGGGAAGTAATTTAAATCCCGGTAATCGTTTTGACAAAATTGATATTGTGCTTGACGAAGATGAAATAAATAATGGAAGGGCAAATAAAACAGTATTTTATAGGGATTCTTCCAAGTCAATTATAACTTATAACGACAGCCCTGATATTGGAATGAATGCCAGTATAAATCCCTACAGGGGTTGCGAACATGGTTGTATCTATTGTTATGCAAGACCAACTCATGAATTTTTAGGATTGTCTGCCGGATTAGATTTTGAAACAAAGATATTCGTAAAAGAAAATGCACCTGCGCTTCTGAGAAAGGAATTATCCTCAAGAAGCTGGAAGCCCCAGCCAATTATGCTAAGTGGCAATACCGATTGTTACCAGCCTGCAGAAAGACATTTCAAAATAACGCGCAGTTGCTTAGAAGTTATGGCAGAATTTAGAAACCCCGTTGGAATTGTAACAAAAAACAGATTGATCATCCGAGACATAGACGTACTCCAGGATATGATTAGCTTTAATTGTGCATCTGTGGCTATTTCTGTGACAACTTTAGATTCTACGCTGGCCAATATAATGGAACCAAGAACTTCTCAACCCAATGTTCGCATTGATACAATTAGGAAGCTTTCAGAGGCGGGTATACCGGTTATGGTTTTAATAGCTCCGGTTATTCCAGGACTAACAGACCATGAAATACCCGGTATTATAAAACAAGTGGTGGATGCCGGTGCCATTAAAGTGGGCTACGTTATGCTGAGGTTGCCGTATGGAGTGAAAGATTTGTTCCAAGATTGGTTAGAACGGCATTTCCCAAATAAGGTCAATAAGGTAATTCACAGAATACAATCAGTGCGTGAAGGCGGTTTGAATAGTGCTAATTTTGGAGAAAGAATGAGGGGAAAGGGAATATTTGCTAAACAAGTTGAGGATATGTTTAAAGTTGCTTGCAGAAAGCATGGAATTTACTCTAACAAAATTGAGTTAACCACCGAATATTTCAGAAGGTCTGTAAAAAATCAGTTAAATCTATTTTAAGAAATAACATTAATTACTCCTAGTCCGAAATATTTCTTAAAGCTTTTATCAATATATCATCTCGTTTCATTTTCGAGTAGTAAGTTTCTGTTTTTATATTCAGACTTTCATTTTTAAGTTTTGAAATTATAGGCTTGATAAGCAGTTCATTACTGTTTTTATCATCGAACAAACCGCCATAGAATCCTAAAAAGCATTTATTAAATTTTAACTCTTTATATACCGATACGACCAAATCACTGAGCTCTGTTACAAGGTTGCCGATCAGTGATAAGGAAAAACTGTCGCCATCATTTGCTGAGTTAAACACGATTTTAGAAACACCGGCAATAGTTTCAATATAGCCTTGAGAATCCTTATATATCATTGGAATCAGTTCTTTAATTTGGTGAACGTTGAAATAATCCTTTGTATTTTCATAGAGTATTGTATCTTCTTGCATTATGCCGTCTTCGATTTTCAATGATGCTTCGATGGCTTTAATACCAAGTGTATATCCACCGGGTTCAAGGAATCTGTATCCATAACCTCCTCCACGGACAAAATTATTAGTTTTTGTTTTTCCCACACATATAGAACCTGTACCGGCAATTAACAAAATGCTGTTATGTCCAAGTGCATTAAGCAGTAACTCTGCATCGCTGGTTATATGAATATTATTATCTTTGAAACCGAAATTAATAAAAATACTCTTTATATCATTCTTAATATGCAATGACCCTGCACCTGCAAAACCGCCGAATACCGACGTTTGATCTGTCTTTGTTATCTTAAAGTTGTTTATAATCTCCGAGACAACCTTCTTTATACCCTGCCTGCCAGAAGTTAAATAATTGCAAGGCCCTAATGTTAATTCCTTGATATTGTTATAGTATTCATTGGTTAAATCTGATTTTTTTAAAATTAAGATCCTTGTTTTTGAACCTCCTGCATCAATTGCTATAATGTTCATATGTGATGAATTAAAAATGTTTTTGATTGAGATACCTGTCTTTATTATATTTGACTAAATATTAGTCTGGTAGAAAATTATTCAATTGCATTTAGATTAAAAAGATATAATCTAATGCCCTCGAGGAAGTTTAATGAGATTATCAAATTATTTTATCCCAACTTTAAAGGAAGATCCTGCTGATGCCGAGGTAGTAAGTCACAAGTTGATGGTCAGGTCGGGAATGATCAGAAAACTTGCTGCGGGTATATACAATTATCTGCCAATCGGACTTAAATCTATAAAGAAGGTTGAAAATATTGTAAGGGATGAAATGAATAGGGCGGGAGCGGTTGAGCTTCTTATGCCGTTTGTCCTTCCAGCCGAACTTTGGAAAGAAAGCGGCAGATGGGATAAGTATGGTAAAGAGCTTTTAAGGTTTAATGACAGGGCAGACAGGGATTTTTGTATTGGGCCGACACATGAAGAAATAATAACGGATATCGTTAGAAGAGAGATTAGATCGTATAAACAGCTTCCGATAAATCTTTATCAGATACAGACAAAGTTTAGAGACGAGATCAGGCCAAGATTTGGAGTAATGAGGGCTAGAGAGTTCATTATGAAAGATGCTTACAGTTTTGATGCGAATGAAGAAGGTGCGGAAAAATCCTACAGGTCTATGTATGAAGCATATAACAGAATATTTGAAAGGTGTGAGCTGGAATTTAGGGCAGTTGCTGCTGATAGCGGCAATATAGGGGGTGGTTTCTCTCATGAGTTTATGGTCATAGCTGATACCGGTGAAGACGTTGTGATGACTTCCACGAAATCAGACTATGCGGCAAATATTGAACTGGCCGAGATTGGCGAAAGAGAAAATTATAACAGCAATGGAAATGAAGAGCTTAGACCTGTAAATGAAGTTCATACGCCTGGTCTGAAAACAGTTGATGAGGTTGCAAAATTTTTAAATAGTACAACAGAAAAATTAATTAAAACAATGATTGTTGAAACCGACAAGATTCCGGTTGTCGCACTGGTGCGTGGAGATGCGGAACTAAGCCTTATTAAGCTTAGGAAGGCAATTAATGCTGATTTTGTTAATCTGGGAAGTGAAGACACTATAAGAGAAGTTACCGGTGGTCCTTTGGGTTTTAGCGGGCCGGTTAAAATACAGGGTGTAAAAATAATAGCCGATAGGTCGGTAAAAAATATCGTTAACGGAATAACGGGTGCTAACAAGCCTGATTATCATCTTGTTGGTGTGAATCCTGATCGAGATTTTAAGATTGATTTGTACGGTGATATAAGGGTTGCCAAAGACGGTGATCCATGTCCGGTGTCTAGGGATGGGGTGCTTAAATCAATTAGGGGGATTGAGGTGGGTCATGTCTTCAAATTGGGAACAAAGTATAGCGAATCGATGAATGCGACTTTTGTTGATGCAGACGGCAAAGAAAAGCATTTTATAATGGGTTGTTACGGAATAGGGATAGGAAGGACGGTTGCCGCTGCGATAGAACAGAATTATGATGATCATGGTATGATCTTCCCAATATCAATTGCACCTTTTGAAGTAACTGTACTGCCGCTGAATCTAAAGGATGATAGGGTAAAATCTGTGTCAGAGGATATTTACCAAAGTCTTTTGGAAAGATGGGTTGATGTGCTAATCGATGATAGAAACGAGAGTGCCGGATTTAAGTTTAAAGATGCAGAACTTTTAGGAATACCGATACAAGTTGCAGTAGGCCCAAGAACATTGAAGGACAATGCAGTTGAGATTAAATTGAGAAAGGACGGGTCTTCAAAAATAGTTAAGATTGAAGATGTTACAGATGAGGTTGAATCTATATTAAATTTATAGATAAAAGTATCTATCATGAATCCATTTTTGTAGGAGCGGCTTCCTGCCGCGATATTATAATCGCGCCAAGTCTTATGGAGGATTCCCGTTTCCGCGGGAAATGATGGAGGTGGAGTGAAGTATGACAACCCATATTCGTCATTACCGAATGCCTCTTTCTTTAATCCATAATTCTAAAATATTTAAACATAGGGATAACTCTGATCGAGACCTCCTATCCGTTTATTTCGTTCCCTTATGTAATTAAAAGCAGTCTACGAAAAAATAATTAAGCCACAGAGAGCACAGAGAAAAGATGAGAAAGAAAAAGAATAAAAACGTATTTATTATTTAATTTAAAAATAAATCCTTAGTTCTATGTGTTCTCCATGGCAATACAATCATTAAGCCATGGATGCATAATAGAAATTATAAAAATGGTTTTACTTTTTTTTAAGTTTTTTCTCTAATTTTGTCTCTGTGCCCTCTGTGTGCTCTGTGGCTAAAATTAAATCTTTTAATCTTTTCATTAGTCTGTGTGATTTGTAAGAGCGGCATCTTGCCGCGATTATTTATGTCATATTAATTGTTTCCTGAGCTTTAAGAAGCAGATAATTGTTGCAATAATGAAGTAATTTGTATCTGGTTTAAAGGAATAATCTACGTTAAGATTACTTCGCTCTGACATTCAATGAATATACATTTAACAAAAAATGTCTAAACTCAATTTAAAACCAGAAGAAAGAATTATCTTATCCCTTGATTTTCCTAAAATTGAGACTGCCAAAGATTGGGTAATGAAACTTAAGGGTAGAATTAGTACATTTAAGGTAGGACCTATTTTATTTTTAGATTCTGGCCCTGAGGGATTAAAGGGAATAAATAGATTAGGA
>JAZGCJ010000106.1:0-2093 GCA_036476895.1 Thermodesulfobacteriota bacterium | reverse complement strand
ATTGGTACTGCACCCATAGCCTCGAGTATTTGATACGAGGTTATAATAACAAATAAAATTACTCCTACCGCGAGAATCCAGCTGCCGGATATTTTTTTAATGATGGCGTATATTATCATGCGCAGCTCTTCGGCAAGAAAAACAAGCGCGAATACCAAAAGATAATTTAAGGGCAAAAAATAACCGAGAGGGATAAGGACTGCGCTTCCATATACTATCGGTCTATTCCATTTTGGAGCCAGCTTATTGAATAAAGTGTAGACAAATTTAATACCACTCACAAATAGTCCTCCGGCTGCGAAGTTGGCCAAGGAGTTATAAAATAAAAATTGCTCGGCTGAAGTTGAGAACTCGATCTGAAACTGAAAATACATTAGCATAGCCATAAAACCTACAATCATTGCATAATACAGATTAGCACGAACCTTTGGATAAAAAAAGTATAGGAGAAGATGAATCAAAGCAAAGGCTGAAAATATCCCCGTAAAAAGACGCATATCTCCTGCGACAGATTTCAACTCATTTCTATGGAGAGCTGTGAGCGATTTCCATTCACCTATGAGAAGCTTGAAAATAAAGGGAGTAAATTCACCTCCCCTAAATGAGGGCTCGTGAATCGTGTATCGGACACTCAATACGTGTTTTTTAGCCTCTTTGATCGTCAGCGGCGTAACGTGAGGTAGTAAGAGAATGTCAGAGCCATCAATATTATCATTTTGATTTAAGTATTTAGATGAGAATACAATTTCACCATCGAAATAAACATCAATTGATCCGATATAGACTTCGGCTAACCCCAACTTAAATCCACTCAGTGAAGAATCAATCTCTAGGTGAAGCCGGTACCACCCTACCTTTTTTATAAGGTCTTCGGCGGTCAGTCCTTTCCCATGCAATATGGTGCTAATTTCCCAATCACTATCGTCAAGATTTGGATCAGCCCAAAGAGTGTCATCTCCTGGATGAAATTTCCATTTCCCGGAGAGTTCTAAAACACCGAGATTTTTGTCAAGGCTGTCTGTATGAAGATATAAAAATCCATCTTCACGAGTCTCAGATGGGGATGCCATCAAAGAAGAGGAAAACAACGGAAGGTTAAAAATGATTATTAGGAAATAGTTCCACATTATATAAAATTAATGTTCCAAAAGGTATCTGTCCAACTTGTCAGCGTGTATTCTGAAGCTTTTTATTCCTCTACCGATCATAAGTCTGGTGCCATACTCGTAACAAAAACTACTATTAATACTGCTATGACAACAACTGCCGCTAAGACAACTTCTCCACTTGGTTGTATCATAGCAATATTACTGAAAAGAATTTGTTGCTGGGGAGCTGTTTGTGATTCACCCCTGAGCTTATATCCTATTATGGCCTTGGAACTCACGTCAACGATTCTAAAGTCAAAATTGCCGCCGTCATTTGTGGTAATCGATAAACGGTCGACTTTCTTCAGTTCATTCTGGGGAGTATCGGGCTGAGGTTTTATTACTCTGGTTGAAATTGTTCTGGTTGACATACAAGAGGTTGAGAACAAAAAAGTGGTCATGACAACTACAGCTAAGAATTTGTCTACATGAGTTTTAACCATTTGATTAGACCTTGTTTTGAATCGGGTTTGTTAAAGATAAGCGAGAAAAACTTAATTTTCAAGGATTTCCAGCAGAACCGAAGCACTGACCGGTCTCTCCCGGATTGTTACGGTAGGGGGTATTTACGAATTTTAGTTGAGGTAAACTCTAATTCTTACGATTACAAAGTCTTACGTAGTCAGATAGTTTAGTTAAAACATGGTTTTCGGTTTTGTAAACGACGCCCATGCCGCCTTCGCCAAGTTTTTCGAGGATTTTATAGTGGGATATGGTTTTGCCGATCATAGTGTTTATAGAAAATGAAAGAGAGTTTGGAAAGATAGGCGAGAAAAGTTTAACTGTCAAGGATTTCCAGCGGTTCCGAAGCCTTAGGCGGGTCGCCCGGGACGGTTGCCTTATGCGGTGTCTTAGAATTGCAGTTGAGGTACGAATCTAAATAAAAAGATAGGAAAAACTACAAGTTCAAGCAAAGGAAAGTTAGTCAAACATAAAAAAGGCGGA
>JAZGCJ010000105.1:0-2859 GCA_036476895.1 Thermodesulfobacteriota bacterium | reverse complement strand
AAAAACTCAAATTAAGGGGAATATTTTAATTTTTGATACTTTTGTACCCGAATTACTTAACATCTACAATTGCGAGAAACGAAGTGACGAAGCAATCTCTATGAGATCGCTTCACATCCGTGATATACGGTGTATGTTATTCTATCCAAATTACAATAGCTCTATAATCCTCATGCAGGTTCGAACCACTTCTCATATCCTTTGAAGCGGTTGCGATGACAGAGACTTATCAGCCCTTAACAAAACCGACAAATCGGAGGTTTTGGCCAAACTCTTCCCTATGCATAAATAATTAATGAAGGTAGGAACACCATCCCTTCGACATACTCAGCACATGCTTTGGTGCGAAATTCTTATCGCAGCAAGATGCCGCTCCTACATAATGTTTAAAACAATCCAGCACTGTAAGAGCACCATCCCTTCGATTAACTCAGGACAGGCCCTGGTGCGACAACAATAGTCGCGGCTGGAAGCCACTCCTACTTTTTTTAAAATTTCTTAAAACTTTTCTAACTTTTATTCGTAGTAACCATATAAATCCAAAATAACAAGGAGAACGCCATGGGTTTTAATAATCGTATTGGAACAATTGCAAAATCCCAGTTTAATCACTGGGTTACAAAAGCGGAAGACCCGCTAAAGATTATTAATCAAGTAGTTCAGGAAATGGATGAAGGGTTAGAAAGGTCTAAAGGAAAATTGGAACAGCTAAGACTGAGAATCAAAGAGGAGGACAGAATTCTAAGTAAATTTAAGCAGCAAATTTCTTATTTGGAAGAAAAGGCTGTTTATTATGTTGAAAAAGGTATGGAGGAGAATGCCAAGGATTCCATAAGAAAGAAGAGAGTCATTGTGGAGGACGAAAACCGTTTGAAAGTTAAACAAAATGACGAAAAGGGATTTCTGAGCGAGATGGAATCCACATTAAAAGAATTGGAAGCTCGGGTTCAGATGACAAAGGTTAAAAGGAAAATACTTTTTAATAATTTTATGTTGGATGAGGGGACTAAAACAATAACCGGTGAGAGTAAGGATTTTCGTCGTAATTATGATACTGCAGAGCAGTTTTCTGTATTTTCAAGAATGGAAGAGAAGATTGAAGATGAAGTTGAGTTTAATTCGCTAAAACGTGAACAAGCCAAAGAACATTGGGAAAAGCAGGAGAAGTTGGTTAATGAAGAATTAGAACAAATCAAAAAAGATTTTAAAAAAGGAGGAAATAAAAAATGAAACCAATTATAAAACCATTCCTTTTTGTTTTTTTATTCGGGCTGTTTGTTTTTTTGGCTTGGGTTCAGTTGTCAAATGCGTTTCCGAAGATTCCTTTGCCCTATAAAACAAGTAGCGAGTCTGTATATATTGATGCAAATTTAAGTCATCCCTATGTTCTTAAGGGTACTGATGCCGAAGTACTTATGAATATAAACATTAAAGGCAAAGAGGTTATTTCAACTAACAGGGCATCCCTCAATATTGCATTGGTAATTGACAGAAGCGGGTCTATGGCTGAAAAAGGAAAGTTAGAATATGCAAAGAAAGCTGCCATCAAAGTAATAAATAGCTTGAATAGTAATGATAGGTTGGCGATTGTGGCGTATTCAACAAATGTAGAAACTTTATTCCCTTTACAAGAGGTGAACAATAAAAGAGCGGCGATTAACGCTATTAATTCACTGTATCCTACCAATTCCACAAATCTTTCTGGTGGGTTAAATTCCGGTATCGATATTTTAAAATCATATGTTGAAGGAAATTACATAAACAGGGTTATTTTACTTTCCGATGGGTTAGCGAATGTAGGAATAACCGATATAAAACATCTTTCCCGAATTGCAGGTGAATCTGTGGAAAGTGGAGTACACATAACAACGATGGGATTAGGTTTAAACTACGATGAAAATTTATTAACTAATATCGCCGAGCATGGTGCTGGAAATTACTATTTTATTGAATCTCCAACTCAGCTTGCAGGCATTTTCGAAAAGGAATTTAGTGAATTATCACTTACTGTAGCAAAGGATCCCGTTTTGAATATATCGTTGCCTTCAAATATTAAACTGGAAGAAATCTACGGTTATACATATACCCGCTACGGCAATGTGGTAAAGATAAAGATGGGCGATATTTTTAGCGGGCAAGAGAGAAATATTCTGGTTAGGTTAAGGGTACCTGCTTCGAAACTGGGCGAGCAGAAGTTAGCGGATATTTATCTGGAATTTATTGAAATAGGGAACGAGCAATCTGCTAAACTTGCAAAACAGCTCAATTATATAGTTTCGAATGATTCGAATCTTGTATCTGAAAATGAAAATAATGAAGTTTCGACCAGAGAAGTTTCGCTTAAAGCTGCAAAAAGTCTGTACGATGCTGCAACTTATTATGAAAAAGGAGAACATAAACACGCCTTAAGCACTCTAAATAGTGCTCTTGGTAAGATTAGAGGCATAAACAACTCTCCATATAGGACAAAGGATACTATAGGGCAGGAATTGGTATTTAATAAAGCAATTGAAGAAATTTCTGCATCACCGACTACCCCAGAGTCAGACGATGGTAAGAAGATTATTAAACAATATAAATCAGATTCCAGGCAGCAGCAAAAATAGGAACTACAAATTACTTGAGTGGGCCGGGCGGCTGTCCCCGCCCACTTACAACTAAAGAGGAATAATAAATCTAAACAACGGAGAATAATGTTATGAATAAAAATATATTAAATACCTTAATTTCATTTTTTGCAGGAGGTGTTTGGGGATATGTTGTATATCTATTAAGTGTATTTATAGCATCAAAGGTGTCTATCGGCTCATATGTATATTATCCTGTTCTATTTGGCGGAATCAGTTTGATACTTGTATT
>JAZGCJ010000104.1:0-3933 GCA_036476895.1 Thermodesulfobacteriota bacterium | reverse complement strand
GATGGGTATTACTGGGGAGGGTAGGGATTATGAGAAAATTGATGACTGGTTAAGATAGACACAGGCAACAATCATAAGGCGGTTTCTTATGTATAAGGGTCAAGAAAAAAGGGAGTATAAAAGACATGAAGGCCTTGAGACAGGGTGGGATTCAGTTACTTTGCATAATTTAAGCGCAGGAGGTACATCTTTTACTTATAAGAAAGATTTAGGAAGCGGTATACTCCTTGATTTAAAGATAGACGTTCCTATCAAGCTTATTGATATCGGAGAACAAGAAAAAGAAGCGATATATACAGCCGTTGCAGAAGCTTTAGAGCAGGCCAATAAAACTTCCGTTGCATAGCTACAACCCCTTTCCTTCCTTCTTAGCTTCTTTCAATTGATTTTCAAGTTGTTCTCAAGCATTTTTAACAGTTCATTATAAAATACCTTTGTCTTCGGATTAATTTTCTCTCTCTCAATCAAGCCACTCGCCGTATTAAGGTCTTCATATGCCTTGTCTTTCTGACCACTGCGACGATAAACATCCCCTCTATTTAGAAAAGGGAGAGGTTTGTTTGGTTTTAACCTAATCGACTCTGTATAGTTTTTTAATGCTTCCGTATCATTACCAGCCTTTCCATAAGAAGCCCCTATATAGTTGTAAGTATAAGAAGCGAAAGTATCATCTGGTGTTTTATCTAATGCCCTTTTAAAAGAGATAATTGCTTCATCATATTTTCCATTAATATGTTCTCCAACTCCTTTATAATACCAATCAGTAAAGGAAAATTTCATAATCCGTTCTTCAACTATGACTTCTCCCATTTGCTTCCGAAATTGTTCTATATCACTCTCGACAGATTTCCTCATTCCCTCATCAATATCTGCTTTCTCAAGCAATGTTAACATCACTTTAAGATTTATTGATGCCTTTTTGTATTTACCTCTAATAATATATAATTCGCATGCTTTATTAAGGTCTGCAAATGCTTCCTTATAATTGCCAAGAGCAGCATAAACAACTCCTCTATTAGTATGAGCATCGTCGTATTTCGGAAGCAACTTAATCGCTTCACTATGGTATTCAATTGCGTCAGGATAATTACCAAGCCTGTAGTTAGCAAGTCCTATATAGTTGTGCGTATAAGCCTCAGGTTCAGTATTTGGTCTTGTCTCTAATGCTTTTTTAAAAGAGTCAATTGCTTTTTTATATTTAATCTCGAAAAATTCTCCAACTCCTTTAGAATACCAATCATTAAAAGAGTATTTCTCTTCAATCTTTTCTTCCCTCAAAAGATAGTCCATTACATGATCGCCCGTTATTTTTTTACTTTTTAACAATTCTTTTACAATTTGAATATCCTTTTTACTTTTGATATATAACTTTTGAGCTTCAGGAGAAAGTTCCTGATATTTTTTTTCGCCTTTAATAAAAGCCGCAATTTCAGAATATAGTACTCCTACTTTCCTGTTATCGCTGAATAGTGGGGCATCGAAGGAAGATTGGCTCGCACAACTTAATAAACAAAGCATCGTAAAACAAAATATTATTAATTTGATTCTAATCTTCATAGCATAAGTTTCTGTATAACATTACTATTGTAAGGATATACAGGAAGGACGAAATTACTATTCTACTATAAAAAAACAATTTGAAAGTTCATTTCTTTACATCCCTGTAAAAAACAAACTTAATTTATGAAAGCATACCCATCAATTGATGGAATATATATCGTATGGTATGAATTTAGTAGATTTGGAAATTCTGATGTTTATAATAGTCTGCTAATCATCAAAATCAAGCAAATATTTAACTTGGTTATTTATTGAGTAAATCAAAAAATAATGGTGAAGTTCTTTAGATGAGAATTGATTAAATCATTCGTCAAACAGACAAGTGCTTTTACTTTTTATTCCCTGCCTTATTAGGCTTACATTTTCGACACCATCTGCCTAAATTTTTAATTTTATCTGGAACTGCTTTCCATACATGTCCCTCTGCACATCTCCATTTAAGACGTGTTCTAGCGTTTTTATATCTCTTGGATAAACATTCTCCACCTTTTTGTTTGGCTATTTCTTGCATCATTTCAATGGTTAATCGTCGTGATTTACCTCTTCGCCTGTTGAAGCACTTTTGACACCATGAGCCTTGATTCTTGACACTATCTGGCACGGCTTTCCACTGATGACCTTTCGAACATTCCCACAAAAGTGGTATACGGTTATTTATATAAGAATCTGACAGACACTTACCCCCGTGTTTCTTAGCAATTCTTTGCATTTCTTTCAGTGCTACCCTCGCACCAGATGTGGCATATGCTTTCTTTAAGTTAATTTTCTTTGTATCAAAATTGGAAGATAAAGAAACCCCGTTACTCTCACATTTTTTTTTATAAATGCCTTAACTTCCTTAATAGAAAGCCGATTAGGTATTTCAGGAATTTCTATTAAAACAATTTCTTTTTGCTTACATAACTTTCTTTTAAGTCTGTCATCTTCTTGTCTTCTTCGAAAACTCTTTCCAATTTTTGTAAAGTGAGTCTTATCGGAATAGTGTTGTTCACCATGATGTTCGAAGGCAAGTGCGAGAGATTGGCAATATCCGTCAAGTTCCATCTGATTTCCTTTTTTGTTAACTAACCACTTCGGATAACTGCTAGGAAATTTCTTTTCAAAAATCTGTTCAAAGAATTCTCTGCAAATCCTTTCACCCAATCCAGATGAACATTCCTTACACCATCTATCATGATTGATTATATGTGGTGTTGTTGACCATTTATGTCCTTCCGAACATTTCCACAAAAGTTTTGTATGTGCATTTACATATACATTTGACAGGCATTTACCACCACGTTCCTCAGCAACTCTTCGCATCTCTTCAATTGTTCTTTTAACTACTCCACCACAGTCTGGACACCATTTATTACTTTTGATATTGGCTGGCTGCGCTTCCCACCTATGCCCTTCCGAGCATTCCCACCTAAGTTTGGTATGGACATTTACATAAGTTTCTGACAGACATTTACCACCTCTTTGTTTGGCTATCTCCTGCATCATTTGAATGTTTAATCGCCGTGACTTACCTCTTCGTTTGTTGAAGCACTTTTGACACCATGTGTCTTTATTTTTGACACCATCGGGTTTTGCTTTCCACTGATGTCCTTCCGAGCATTTCCATAAAAGTGGCGTTTTATTATTCACATAAGTATCTGACAGACATTTGCCACCACGTTCCTTAGCGATTTCTTGCATTATTTCAATACTTAATTGTAGTGACTTACCTATTCGTTTGTTGATGCACCTTTGACACCATGAACCTTGATTCTTGACACTATCTGGCATTGCTTTCCATATATGTCCTTCTGCACATCTCCATTTAAGACGTGTTCTAGCGTTTTTATACCTCTTGGATAAACATTTACCGTTATGCTCCTCAGCAATTATTCGCATTTCTTCAATCGTTAGTTTTTCCATGTTTACAAAGTTTGGGTGGATTATTTTAGTCCTTTGAAGTACATTGTTACTCTCTAAGAACTAACAATAAAACTACATACTATCTAAATCAAGAGGAAAAATGATACTCAATCCTGAATGGCTCAAACCCAAAGAAAAGCCTTACTTCCATCAAATCTCAATGGGTTGCTTAGAGTAATTAATTGACTGCTTGGTATTAGGTTTTTAGCAAGTTGAGTTATTATTGCAAATTAACTAAATAATTGGTAATATACCGAACTTTTAATATTTACTAATCATTGAAAACTAACAGGAGACTCTATGGGTAGCACAACACCATTAATCAAAAATAAAAAACTACTGGTCTGGGTTGACGAAATGGCAAAGATGTGTCAGCCTGACCAGGTTGTCTGGTGCGATGGCAGCAAGGAAGAGTATGATGAGCTGGCCGAGATGATGGTCAAAAACGGCACTTATGTAAGATTAAATGAT
>JAZGCJ010000103.1:0-5362 GCA_036476895.1 Thermodesulfobacteriota bacterium | reverse complement strand
TGCCTGCCATACCCTTTAATGCCGGCCTTGCTGCAATATTAATTATTCTCCCATATTTATTTTTAATCATGTGTGGGATTACATTCTTACAGCAGAGAAAAGTCGATCTTAAATTCATATTGATCATCTTATCAAATATCTTTTCATCAGTATCGACAATAGCACAGCTGGTAAACCCTCCAACAATGTTTATAAGAAAATCAATTCTATTATTATTTTTTAGAGTAACACCAATCAAGTTTTTGACTTCTTTTTCTTTTGTGACATCGGCTTTAATAAAATTACACTTGGTATTATCGTCTATTAATTTTATACATTCATCCTGTTCTCTCTTCACAATATAAGTGCTTGTTACAAATGTCCCATTTTCAATAAATCTGACTATTACCGATCTTCCTAAAGCACCGGTTCCTCCAGTTATAATTGCTACTTTATTATTTAATAACATAGTTTATTGTCCTTATAAAAGTTTTCTTGACAGTTTAATAGAAAAAGACTTAAAATAAAAATTAACTCAAATAATTTAGGACTAAACAATGAAACTGTTTATCTCTATGAAGGCTGAAACAATATACAAGGGCATTAAGGTTAAGAAAAAAGTTGATGAAACAATGAATTATATGGAAGCCTGGGATGAATGGGTAAAGTTTTCACATAATCTACTCTATCTTTTACAAAAAGCAGCCGATTAATTAATAACAGAATGATTATTATTAGATTTTAATTATCTTATATTCTTGCTTTTATTACTAATTTTGCTAATATCATTTTCCATTTTATAATTTCAAGTTTCGAAACTGATTACTCAATACGGAGATTTTTTTAGATGCCTGATAAAAAGATTAATTACAAAGATACGTTAAACCTTCCGAAAACAGGCTTTCCGATGAAGGCAAACCTGCAGCAAAAAGAACCTGAAATTCAAAAAAAATGGGAAAACATAAATTTATACGACCAGATTAAAAAGAAATCAAAGGGGAGAAACAAATATATTTTCCACGATGGACCGCCTTATGCGAATGGCCCTATACATCTGGGACATTTATTGAACAAAGTTTTAAAGGATATCGTAGTCAGATCAAAAACGATGTCTGGACATGAAGTTGAATTCATACCCGGATGGGATTGCCACGGACTTCCAATAGAGCATAAGGTGCTAGTGGAATTGGGTGATAAAGCAAAGGATATGGTCGATATCCAGATCAGGAATAGATGCCAATCATACGCGGAGAAATATGTAAAGCTTCAATCAAAGCAGATGCAAAGGTTAGGAACAATTGGAGAATACAGTAATCCATATCTAACTATGTCCCCGCAATACGAAGCGGGTGTATTGGAAGTCTTTGCAGAACTTGTATCAAATGGATTGGTATATAGGGACCTGAAACCGGTACACTGGTCTATTGAGAATAAAACTGCTCTGGCAGATGCGGAATTAGAATATTATGATATAAAGGATAAAAGTATTTATGTTTTATTTAGAATTTCTGACCCCGATAAATTGCCCTCTGGTTTAAATGCTCCTCGGGAAAAAGATATCAATCTTATAATCTGGACCACAACTCCGTGGACACTTCCCGCTAACCTTGCAGTAGCCGTGTCACCTAATGGAATATACAACCTCTATGAATTTACAGACGGTGGAGAGAAAAAGTTTGTAATAATTGTAGATAATCTTGCAGAAAAGGTTTTTTCAAAAGCAGAAGCGATAAATTATAACAAAATTGGATCCTGTAAGGGAATTGAATTAAAAGAAACTGGAGTTGAGTATTCGCATCCTTTTATTGAAAGAACAAACAAAGTTGTAACTGCAGATTATGTAACATTTGAAGATGGAACCGGACTTGTCCATACCGCACCCGGTCACGGAGTTGAAGATTATCAAACCGGATTAAAAGAGGGATTGGAGATATATTGTCCCGTTAGGGAAGATGGAACCTTTGATGATTCAGTCCCTTTATGGTTACAAGGCCAATCGGTATGGAATGGGAATATTTTGATTGTTCAGGATTTAATTAACAATGGATTCTTGTTTTATCAAGAAGAATATGTTCACAGCTACCCTCATGACTGGAGGAGCAAGACTCCAACTATATTCAGGGCAACAGAGCAATGGTTTATCGGAGTAGATAAAAAGATTCAGAAGTTTGAGAAGTCACTTAGGGAATTAGCATTGGATGCAGTGGAAAGAGAAGTAGAGTTTGTACCTGAATGGGGGAAAAACAGGTTAAGGGGAATGATTGAATCCAGACCGGATTGGTGCATAAGCAGACAAAGGTCGTGGGGTTTGCCCATACCCGGGTTTACAGATACTAAAGGAAAGACATTATTAACAAAAAAAACGATTGAGTGTATCGCTGACAAGATAAGAGAAAGGGGATCAAATTATTGGTTTAAAGCAACTGTAAGCGAACTGTTAGAAGGCTATAACCCAGATGAAGACATAGATGCCCCCGCATGGTTGAAAGATATTGATGATATATCAAAGTTAAACAAGGGAATGGATATATTTGATGTTTGGTTCGAATCCGGATCGTCTTGGCATTCAGTCTTACAAAATAGGAATATTGGATTTCCAGCGGACCTTTACCTTGAGGGTTCAGATCAGCACAGGGGTTGGTTCCAGCTATCATTACTACCCTCGTTGGGTGTAACGGGGCAATCACCATTTAAAGAGCTGTTAACACATGGATTTATGGTTGATGCCGAAGGAAAAAAAATGAGTAAATCAGGTGGGAATGCACTTGAAGTCGAAGAATTATTGAAAAAGAATGGTGCCGATATATGCAGATGGTGGGTTAGTTCGCTCAAGTTTACAAATGATATTAAGGTGGACTGGGAGTTTTTTAAGGTTGCAGGTGATGAGTACAGAAAAGTAAGAAATACAATACGTTTTCTTCTCGGTAATCTATATGATTTTGATCCTGATAATGGATCATATGAATTCAGTTACCAAGATAGAACTAGCCTAGATGCCTGGGCATTGAATGAACTAAACCTATTTATGAAAAATACTCTTGACGCTTATAATTCACATCAATATAAAAGAGCCAATGAAATTATATTTGGATTCTGTTACGAAACTTTAAGCGCAATATATCTTGCTGCTGTAAAGGATCGCCTGTACTGTGAAAATGTAGATAGCACTAGAAGGAGAAGAACGCAAACTGTCATGTATAAGATAGCAGATTCATTAATACGACTTATTGCCCCGATACTGGTTCATACTTCGGAAGAAGCGTATCAGTCACTTTACTCAACATCTATCAGTGAAATAAAAAAAAGTGTTCATATACAGGAATTCCCGTTAATAAAAAGCATAGATTATGACCCGAATTGGGAGTATGCCGTTACACTTAGATCCAAGGCGTTAAAAGCATTGGAGGATGCTAAAGAAAATAAAATTATTAATAATCCACTTGATACCGGCATTAGAGTATCGTTGGAATCAATCGAATATGAAAAGGTTATTGCTTTCGAACATGAAATGGCTGATCTTTGCGGTGTAAGTCAGTTTAATATTATCAAATCAGACAGTTTTGAGATTCACGTTATAAATCTTACGAACGAGCCCAAATGCGAACGTTCTTGGAAAAGGGACGGAACGGTATCAATGAGATCGGATGGCGGAATGCTGTCAGAAAGAGATGCAAAAGCTTTGGGGGTGGCTTAGCCTGGGGGCCACGACATACTTCTTCCACCTAGTAAGTGTAAGTGAAGATGATATACCGATTGCCCTGCGTCTTTGTTAGTATTAACCACTATTCTATAGCCTGATTCTTCAATTCCCATATCCTTGGCAACCTTAGAAGCCTTCAGCATCAAATGACCGAGTATTTCCCTGTCAGCATCAGTCACAGTTGCCATAGATATAATTTCTTTCTTTGGAATTATCATAATATGAATCGGTGCTTTGGGGTTTATATCTTTAAAAGCCAAGCAAGTATCATCTTCGTAAATTATTTCAGCAGGAAGCTCCCTATTTATTATTTGAGAAAAGATCGTGCTCATAGATTATTTGCTCCATATTTTTGAGCGAAAATATTAACATTAATTTTATATAACTTCTAATATGAATTAACTAGATTAGACTTCATTAAATAATTTTCTTCAATTAAAAAATATATAGCCTTTGTTAATAGAGGGCGTATCTTCTTTACGTTGATTCGGATAATTGGCCTGTTTCGAAGATAATTTCATAGTTTTCTTTCAGCATCAGTCATATTTTTTCTCAATTTTCTTGCTCGAATTATGTTCATCTTATCACCCTCATCCTAACTCCACGATTCAATCGGATCTGTTGATCTAACCAGATGCATGCCAGCGTTCTCAAACCTTTCGAAGGCTCTGTCTGCCTCTTCTGAGTAGTCCAAAGTGTCGGGTACTACAACGGGTGATGTGCAATCTTCAAGAATGTAGATTTTTCTTGCTAGTGATTTATCCATAATTGACAACTTTCTCAGAATATCTTCAATTGTCCATGCAACACAATGACTTTTGGCCTGTCCGGCTATAACAATTCGATCATAATCGATCAATTTCTGAATTATACTTTCCGATGATTTCGTTTTGTTAAATAAACTCTCATCTCTCTTCGAAAGAGGTTTAGAATCCGGACCGGTTAGCACCTCAGGATCTAGTACAGAGTAATGTTCCGTCAATGGATTATCGCCCTTAATATGAAATTCCGGTTGAGAAAAACGGGCAATTGTATGGAAAAATATCGCTTCTTCTACCGATGATACCAATGCGTGTCCAACACCCCCGAGCATTGCATGGTAAGGCCAGATTGTTAGTTCATATTTCCCTTTTGCTTCAAGTTCTTCGGTATAATGCAATAAATGCTTCTGAATAAAATCAGTACTAATATTAAGATTATGATGGATCTTATTATTAAACTTCCATTTGCCATCTTTAACGGACTTATAGCTTATTAGTGTAAAAGGGGAGGGGTGTTCACCTTCGTCGTTCACAAAAAAAATACTATGGAATACCTGCATTGCCTGATGCGTGTCCATAGTAATTGCGATATGGGTTATATCGTTTATGTTGCTGTATATAAATTCACAAAGCCTTTTATTATCGTCAACAGCACCCGTGCCCGTTTTGCCACGAACAAAAAGTTCAAATTCCGGAATACAAAAAGTATTTTGAATATCAACTAAAATAAGACATGTTTTTATTTTGTCTTTAGAGGAAGGTTCAATGCTGTTACTGACCGACCACGAATGGGCTGAATTAGCAATATTTTCGTAATCAACTTTCCATACTTTATCTACTTCTTCTGGTTTATAATGTTTTGGAATCATTATTTTTCCTTATGCTTAGATACAAATTAATTTTCATTTTATTTCAATTAATT
>JAZGCJ010000102.1:0-3994 GCA_036476895.1 Thermodesulfobacteriota bacterium | reverse complement strand
CTTACAAACAAATAACAAGCGAAAGCAAAAAATATAAATATGGCTAAAAGAAAAAGTATTAAAGGTATAGTTTGAGAACCATTCATTTACATACCTCCCACCAAACTCTGTTCATATTTCATAATATAACAAAAAATAAAAAATTCAAAAATTTATTATGTAACTGGAAATACCAAAATCCCCCAGTTTAAAATTTGAAGTTCTAATTAATAATATAAGTTTACAAAAAATATTTAACTGCGATAATTTATTAATAATATCTTAGGTTCTAGCGTGCTTTTATGAGGAAAACTAAAATAATATGTACAATCGGTCCTACGACCGGTTCTTACGACATGTTGCTTGAAATGTATAAAGCAGGAATGAATGTTGTACGCTTAAACATGTCTCATGGAACACATGAATCTCATGCTAAAGTAATTAAATCGATTAAAACCATTAACCAGAAAGTTAAGGACGCTATACCAATTATTGTAGATACTCAGGGTCCTGAAATACGAACTGGAAATATACAAAACGAGTTACAACTGGATGAGGGACAGATAATCACAGTTACAGTAAGGGCTGCTGACGTTGAAAAATCCTCTTTTCATATTAATTATGAGGATCTTATTAATACGGTAAATGAGGGTGATGAGATAACCGTTGATAATGGTCTGATTAATCTAGAAGTTCTTAAGAAAAACAGAGGGACCATGGAATGCAAGGTTATTTACGGTGGCCTGCTGAAAAGTAAACGTCATGTCAACCTGCCGGGTGTCAGGATTAATCTGCCTGCAATTACAGAAAAGGATAAGAAGGATATAACATTTGCACTTGATCAGGAAGTTGATTTTATAGCACTTTCCTTTGTTAGGGAAGCCGAAGATGTTATTCAATTGAAAAATTTAATGGGTAATAAGGCTGAAAAAATAAAAGTTATTTCAAAAATTGAAGACCAGCAGGGGGTTAATAACATCGACGGGATCATAGATGTGTCCGATGGTATTATGGTTGCGAGGGGTGATTTGGGTGTCGAACTCAATATTGAGGAATTGCCAAACGTGCAGAGAACCATCGTTCGTAAATGTAATGAAAAAGGCAAAAGAGTAATTGTAGCCACACATCTTCTTGAATCTATGATTGAAAACCCGATTCCAACCCGTGCTGAAGTAACGGATGTTGCAAATGCTATTTATGAAGAAGTAGATGCCGTGATGCTCTCGGGGGAGACTACGGTAGGGAGATATCCATTGCGCTGTATTGCTCAACTCGATAAGATTGCAAGGGCATCAGAAAAAATACCCGGTTTGAAATTCAGTAAAAATTTGGTTAAAACAAATGAAAAACAACATTTAGCAGCTTCCGCAGTTGAACTAGCAGAGTCAATCAATTCTCAAGGCATTATAGTAATTACCCGGAGAGGTATAATGGCGCAGTATGTGACAAATTGCCGTCCATTTAAGACTGCAATATATGCATTTACAAACGATAGTAGAACAAGAAGACAGTTATTTTTAAACAGAGGCGTTATGGCACATCGAATCGAATTTAGCAAAGATCCCGAAAAAACAATTACTCATGCTTTGGATATCTTGAAGTTAAGAGAAGGGTTTAAAGAAGATGATCGAGTAGTAGTAATATCCGACGTAATTGCTGGGTCTGGTATTGATGCAATTCAAATTAGGTCTATAAAATAAGAAAAATAAAAGGAAATAGTGGCGCTTCTTAACTTTGCAAGTTAGTGGTGACCCTAATTTTTTTATTAACACTCAATTGCCCTTTTTTCTTAAAGATAGAACATACTGGATAGCTTAGATTGAATTAATAATGGCAGATCCGATACCAATACCAAAGATAAAGAATTACAAGAAGATTGTAAATTCATGGGCACTATACCACTGGGCTGAGAACGCCTTCGCCACAACCGTAATGGCTGCAATCCTTCCAGTGTATTACAGCCATGTAGCAGCTTCTACATTAACGCCCAATAAAGCAACTGCCTATTGGGGATACACGAACGCAATTGCCTTGATTATATCAGCATTTCTAGCCCCAATGCTTGGCACATTAGCAAACATAATGGGGCTGAGGAAAAGACTGCTTTCAATATTCGCTGCAACCGGGATTGTATTCACGGCAACACTTTACTTTGTCACAACCGGTGACTGGATGATGGCTTCAGTCATTTTTATAATTAGCAATATTGGTTTCGCACTTTCCGATGTATTTCACGACTCCTTACTGCCTCATGTAGCAAAGCCCGAAGATATAGATAGTGTATCGACAAGGGGTTATGCAATTGGTTATCTTGGGGGAGGCATCCTGCTTGCCATCAACGTGGCAATGATTCAATTTATGACAAACAAGGAAATGGCAGCACGGCTCTCGTTTGTCAGTGTTTCAATTTGGTGGGCTATTTTTACAATACCTCTTATTTTGAATGTGAAGGAACCCGCAAAGATCAAAACTGGCGAGGCAAATGAAAGTCCCTTCATAGCTGGCTATAAACTGCTTAATAAGACATTTCATGATATTAAACGATACCGACAATTAATACTCTTTCTGTTAGCATTCTGGGTTTATAACGATGGCATCGGAACTATTATAAAAATGGCCACTATTTATGGTGCAGAAATCGGGATCGACAGAAGTACACTTATCGGCGCACTTTTATTGACTCAGTTTGTGGGCATTCCGTGTGCATTTGGATTTGGGCGGCTCGCCGGCTTCATTGGTACAAAGAGATGTATATACCTGGGATTATTGGTCTACACTCTAATATCCATAGGAGCTTATTTTATGACAAGGCCTGTAGAGTTCTGGATACTGGCATTCATGGTCGGAACGGTGCAAGGCGGTACCCAAGCACTTAGCAGATCGTTATTTAGTTCTATGATCCCAAAAGCAAAGACCGGAGAGTTCTTCGGATTTTATGGGATGAGCTCAAGAATAGGGGGGTTCATCGGTCCTTTGGTTTTTGCAATAGTAAGCCAGGCAACCGGAAATAGCCGACTGGGTATAATATCGCTGACCGTCTTCTTTGTTATTGGTGGGATACTGCTAAGTAGAGTTGATGAAAAACAGGGTGTACTTATAGCACAGGAAGAAGATTCCAACTCTGGTCTTACAATACGGTAAAAAGAATTGCGCCCCCTTTAATTTATTTAATACCCATAACCGAAAATTATTGGCGGTATAAAAATTCCTAAATTAATGTGTGGTTTGTAGTATCCGGGGCGATAATAACCATAATATGGTCTGTAGTATGGTCTATAGTATGGATTGTAGTATCTGTAAGGTCTGTGATAATAATTATTATGATGACCATAGTAATGTTTATGGTGATTGTATTGCTTATAATGATGCTTGTTGTAGTTGTATTGGTTATATTGTTTGTTATGATGGTAATTTTTAGCAGAGCTTGTTAGTGGAAAGACCAACACAAAGAACAGAATAGAAAAACATAATAGCTTTTTCATTTTTTTACCTCCTATTTATTTACTAAGAATTCTTAAAAAAATCTCATTTTCAAGATATTTATATAACCTAGGGAAATTAATAAAGGTTTCAGAGACAATTTAAGGGTTACATCCCCGTTCTAATAATAGTTAATAATTTTAAGCGAATTTATCAGTTGAGTAGATTTTTTAATTACTCTTTGTCGACTTAATTGGTTCTACCTTTATTGTTATAGATCCGGTTTCCATGTCATTAATCACCAATCGATCTTTAAGCTCACTCACGCCGAGAAAATCGAATAGATAAGGTGGTAAATTTCTATAGCGGAGTCTGACGTCCACTTTGAGGGGACCCTCAGCGTCTGGGGGAACGTTTATTGGGTAAATACCCGATTTTGATTCAAATGGCATTATATTATTCTTAGCAGTTTTTATTGCCTTGCTTGGCAAAAGGACTTCCACTTCCACACCTCTTCTTGGTACGCTTATGAACTTTGATTGTAAGTTAAATAGCCATTCGTCAAGAGTTAATTTCCCGGCTTCCACATCGTGGC
>JAZGCJ010000101.1:0-5053 GCA_036476895.1 Thermodesulfobacteriota bacterium | reverse complement strand
GGTTTGATTAAATTCTATATCATTATAAAACGCATAACAATAGAATTAAGGGAAGAAAAACAAATTAATATATTCTTAATATTCTTTTGATATAGGAATTGAACTGGGATGAAAACAACCCAACATTACAACCCATAATTTAAATTTTATTTTGGGTCTATTTGAGTGTTGGATATGCTTCGGTATAAACCCAACCGGTTTTCTTGGCCGGAATATGACAACCCAGACAATCCTTTTTATAATCGGTTGAAGCGTTCTTTGACGGATCATCGGCCATAAACAATGCCCATCCCCAACCATCACCCCAGTTAGCATTCTTAGCAAACCTGCCTTGTTGATCCTTAATCATTACGAACCATAGGATTTTGTCACTGGCGTAAAGCACCTCAGGCCCTGTGGTATATGCGCCGCTCTTTATCGATCTTATCTCTTTAATAAGAACGGTACCGTCTTTGAATTTGTCATTCCCATTTTTGTATGCTTCTGCAGTTCCCGGGCTTGCAAACACATCATGAAAACCATATCCGTCAGTCTTTTTTCCATCCGGAAGTTCCGGTACCACCCATGCACCAAGGAACTCCCATTTCTCTCTAAAATCCTCAGGCAAGGAAATACCGCCTTCTGAATCAACGTATGGTGAAAAGCTCTTATCATCTTCTGCGTTTACATCGCTTAGAAAAAGAAATAATAAAAATATAATTAAAGCGAATTTTAAATACTTGAAGTTCATAGGATTAATCCTCCTCATTTTTTAAAAATTTAACTCTAATTCCGGATTATTAGCTTAGTTCAGCAGATCTCTTGTTTGTGTATCCTTAATTACAATATACATATTTATATAAAAAAGAGTAAATAAAGACTCTTAAAATTTATTAGCACCGGAATTCTTATACTTTCACTAATTATAAATATTTCTTTTCAAACTTATAACAGTGTTTCTTGATTTACAAAACTTCCTTCCAATCCTCCAGTTTTTAGATAATTCTTCCGCACTCAGAATCTGCATAGAAGACAGTTGACCACTTATCTTCTCTAATCCGTTATCCCCGCAAACCCTGCCTGATCCATAGCCCCTTTCGTCTATTATTTTAAACCACATGTATGATTCAATTAGATTTTTTTCAGTACCACAACCCCTACCGCAACTGAAAACCGTGTATGGAATTTCTAAATAACCATAAGCAATTCCCATCGCACATTGAGCTTGTAACTGCCCTTGATTAGCAGCTTTACTCCAATAATATATGGCCTTTTTGAAATCCTTTTTTACTCCCCTGCCCGTATAATAAAGTAACCCAAGTGCAAATTGGGAATCACAATCACCCTTTTCAGCTAACGGATTCCAAAATTTTCTTGCAATTTCGAATTCCCCGGAGCTGTACCATCTCAGTCCGATTTTGTAGGGGTCATTATCCGTAATCTCTTCAACTGGGTTTGGAAGATTTTGTGACAGATCCTTGGGGATTCTTTCCAGATCAGCACACGAGATTAATATTGTAAAAAGGAAAAAATAAGAAATTCTTTGGAACGCATATAGTCCATACACACGTATAGACTAATTTATACTTTATCCAAATACAAAATCGAGATTATTTCATACTGACCGTTGTGCGTATTAATATTCTTAAGGCCTTTTCTTTCTTCCATTTATCCTGATGATCAGATACAGGAAGTTCCAGTACTTTTAAATAGTGTATCTGCGCATTCTTGTCATCGTTAATACTTCGATAAGTTTCAGCAAGTTCAAAATGAGCATATATTTTTTCAGGGCTGAGTTCAGCGGCCTTTTTTAACATTTGAATAGAGTCAAAGTAAGTGCCATTGGGCAATCCACCTAAAAATGTGTTTGCAAACGCCTTGAGGAACCTGTTCAATTTTGCGATTTCCCTGTAGTAAACGCCAAGAATAATATAGGGGGGCGCAAAGTCCTGATTGAGGCTTATCGCTTTTTTTGCGTTTTCTTCTACGTATCTAGCCAGTTTAACCTTGTCTTTCCCGCCTCTATATCGTGCATAGTTTCCATATGCAGAAGCTACAAAGAAATATCCCTCTGCCTTTTCAGGGTATTTCTGCTTAAGCAGTTTCCCGTACTTAATAGAGTCTTCAAAATATTTTGCGGCACCGGGCTTGCCATTATTTTTTAAATCTTCACCGTAATCGTTATTGGATAATGCTAACTTGGCAAGTATCTCAAAATTATCTCCCGACAACTGGTATGCCTTTTCATATTCATTAATGGCACTCTGATTGTCAAAATTCATATAGTATTCATCGCCTTCTTTCAGATAGGACTCATATGTGTTATCATCAGCTTTTACCACATGAAAACTGAGAACAAACATCATGACTAAGCAAAACAAGAAACTATTTAAATTATTACCTACTATAAGATCAGTCATTTATATCCCTTATTTCCCTCAATTTAATTAATTTTACTATAAAAACTATCATATAATTAATTAGTTGCACATAATCAAAAAAAGTTTCATATCCAAAAAAAATAAAACTATACCTTTATATATTCACTTATTGAAAAATATCAATTAGATTCTTCATATGAACAAATCAGCGTTAATTACCGGCGGAGCCAAAAGAATCGGAAAGGCAATTGCATTAAATCTTGCAGATAAAGGATACAACATTGGCATACATTACAACAGCTCCGAGGATGAAGCGATAAAAACATGTGAGCTGATAAGTGGAAAAGGGGTTAAGTGCCACACTTTTCGTTATAACCTTGAAAATGTTAAACAATTAAACACGTTGGTATCGGATGTTAAGGCAAAGCTTCCTAACTGTACGATTTTAATCAACAATGCCTCCCTGTATAGAGAATCAGGGTTTAAGACAGTATCTGAAATGGATTTTGACAGAGACTTTACTATTAATTTCAAATCGCCCTTTTTTCTTTCACAATCATTTGCCATAAATATGGATGCCGAGCTAATAATAAACCTGCTTGACGCCAAAATAACAAAAAATAATACAAAACATTTCGTTTACAATTTATCAAAAAAAATGTTATATCATTTCACCCTTATGTCAGCCCACGTACTGGCTCCGAACGTCAGGGTTAATGGAATTTGCCTGTGACCAATTATTCCGTCCCCCGGCAAAGGTATGGAATATCTGAATAAAGCTGCATCCAGGATACCTTTAAATAAACCGGGGAATATCAATAATATTATTACTGCGGTTAATTATCTTATTGAAAATGAATTTGTAACCGGCGAGTGCCTTTATGTTGATGGCGGAGAACATTTAACACAATGATTATTAAAATTGAAAATCTAAGGGTTCGGACAATCGTTGGAATTTTTGAATGGGAAAAAGAAGTTAAACAGGACATCGTTATTAACATTGATATTACCTTTGACGCTACAAAAGCAATAGAAAAGGACTCTATCGATGAGACAATAGACTACAAGTCCCTTAATAAGAAAATTATTACATTAATTGAAAACAAGTCATTTAATCTAATCGAGAGGATTGCCGGTGATGCAATGAATCTGGTAATGGAGGATGACAGGGTTCTTGAAGCAACGGTCAGGGTGGACAAACCCGGTGCATTAAGATTCACCGATAATGTATCTGTAGTTCATACAAAAAAAAGATAAAGCCGGAGTTGCTTTTATATATGTTCTTAAATTATTTAATTCCGATTCGAATAAATACTGAATAATTGACTTGCCAAATTGAAGAATGACCGATCAAAAAACAGGACACGATCTGAAGCTTTTGATTTCCTCCGACTCAATACAATCAAAAGTGGAAGAGATTGGAAAAAGAATTTCTGCTGATTACAGAGGTAAAATCCCGATATTGATTTGCACCTTAAAGGGGGCTTTTGTGTTTCTTTCCGACCTCATAAGGTCTATTGATATTCAGACTGAAATTGACTTCATTTGGGTATCATCATATAAATCTCTTACAGAACCTGAATCAACTAAACTTATATCCAAAAATAGAACCGATCTCAAAGATCGCCATGTAATTTTGATCGAAGACATAATCGATACCGGAATCACCGCTAAATTCATCCAAAGCATAATTCTTTCAGAAAACCCAAAATCATTAAAGGTATGCAGCCTTCTGGATAAGAGGGAAAGGAGGAAGATGCATATTAAGATTGATTATACGGGGTTTGTAATAGAGAAAGGGTTCGTAGTGGGCTATGGTATGGATTATGGGGAAAGGGGAAGAGAGTTAAGGCATATATACATACTTAATAAGTAATCTTAGTTTCAAAAATTGGGGTTATAGATTTTCGATCATATTTCATACGCTGCCCCACCTTTGTCATACCCCGCACTATACCCTTCTTTCATACTCCCTCCGCGGAAGCTTCATAACCATCATCTGTCATTACAAACCACCTCAATGTCCGGTTAAAATAATTCATCTATTTTTAAGGAGACATTACTATGAGTTTAAAAGAACAGATCCCAAATGATATAAAAAATGCGCTCAGGAACAAAAGCACTGTTGAACTTTCCGTATTAAGGATGTTGCAATCTGCAATTCATAATAAGGAGATAGATAATAAAGAGGAGCTTTCAGATGAACAGGTAATAGAAGTTGTTTCTAGTGAAGTAAAAAAACGCAGGGATGCAGCGAGTGAATTTGAAAAAGTTAACAGGCCGGATGCCGCTCAAAAAGAGAAAGAAGAGATTGAAATCCTCCTTAAATATATGCCAGAACAATTAAGTGAAGACCAAATAAGGGAAGAGGTAGCAAAAGCTATCGAAGAATCGATGGCGGATGGGTTAAAGGATCTGGGAAAGGTAATGAAAGTCATAATGCCCAGGATGAAGGGTAAAGCAGATGGGAAGTTGGTACATAGCATGGTTAGAGATCTGTTGGAAAAAACAGAATAATGCTGAAATTATCCGTAACATAATTGTAGATGTTATCTAATTCGGGGACAATTTTATATATTTTAAATGGGCATTCAAAAAATTGCCAAAATCAATTCCGAAAGCGTCAAAAAAAGATTTGGGGTTGGGGGGTGAATTAAATATTTTTAGCTGTAGGAATTGATTTAATAAATCCT
>JAZGCJ010000100.1:0-11690 GCA_036476895.1 Thermodesulfobacteriota bacterium | reverse complement strand
AGTTCTACCAAGATTTACCGGAAGTGAAGCTATACCATTATTAAATATTGACCCTCTAATGCAGGGGAAATAATTGAATCCCGGATAAAAACTTTCGATATAATTGTTATAGGTCGATGAATTATTCGCTCAGATATCGACAAAATATGGTTATTGCTAACTCGAAAAAAGCGTGTTAGCTTAAAGCCAGCATTTGGTGTTGGCTAAAAATAATTGATATGTATCCAGAATTATTTTCAATTGGGGATATAAGCGTTTCTTCCTTTTCGGTGATGGCGTTAGTGTCTCTTCTCGTTGGCTGGATTGTGGCATCCTCAGAGGTAAAGAGGAAAGGCTTAAACCCTAACATAAGCGATTTTCTGTTAATAGCCTGTGTGATCGGGGGCTTGGGCGGTGCCAAGGTTCTATTTTTATTCCAAAACGCTTCCTTGTCCGGTTTTATTAACGATCCTGTCCGATATATGGCATCTGGATTTACTTTTTTCGGTGGTATTATAGGATCACTTATATTGGTTTGTCTTGTCTCACTTTATTATAAAATCAGCTTTTGGCAGCTCACCGACTGTCTTTCACCTGCTCTTATACTTGGACAGGCATTTGGCAGGGTTGGTTGTTTGCTTGTAGGAGACGATTATGGAATTCCATCCAGTCTGCCGTGGGCATTATCCTTCCCAAATGGATCGCCTCCAACATTTGAAAGGGTGCATCCTACACAGATATATGAATCCATTGCTATGGTAATTTCCTTTATTATAGTTTGGAAGTTACGAAAAAGGGATTATCCTATAGGATGGATAAGTGGTTTAACATTAATAATTCTGGGTGTGGTAAGGTTTCCATTAGAGATATTGCGTAATACCACACCAAGTTTCATTCCTGAAATGTCTCAAGCACAGCTCATATCAATAATTCTTATTATCATTGGGGTTGTTAAGTTGCTGTCTTTGAAAAAGAGGCAATTAGCTCAAAATATCTGAACTTTTCTAAGGTATAAATATGCGAATAGTTATTATCGGAGCCGGACAAGTTGGAAGTTTCCTAGCGAGGAACTTGTCCAAGGAACATGATGTTGTTATGATTGAAAAGGATAAGGATACGCTTGATAAAATAAAGGATACGCACGATGTTTTACTGATACATGGGGATGGTGATAACCCCTCGATTTTAAAAGAAGCTAAGCTCGGTAAGGCGGATATCCTGCTGGCGGTCTCGGGCGATGATAAAGCAAATATCATGGCATCATTTCTTGGGAACTCTCTTGGTGTTTCAAGGATAATTTTAAGGGTTAGAGACACAGATTATCTGGATTACCCGTCTATACTGAACAGGCCGGATATACATGTTGTAAATCCCTCAGAGATTATATCAGAAAAGATGAAGGCGCTAATCAGCTCTCCGTTTGCATGGAGAACGGAAACTTTCGCTATGGGTAGAATCCAGATGTATAAACTCAGGGTTGAAGAGGAGACTCCTATCTGCGAGAAAAAACTGGCAGAGTTGGGGCCTGCTAAATCATGGATATTTGTAGCTCTGTCCAGGAATGGAAATATTACTATTCCAACCGGTGATACGAAGCTCGAAGCCGGCGATTATATCTTTGCACTGGGTATACCGTCTGTTCTCGATAAGTTGATGCAACTTGTCGGTATTGAAGAAGAAAAAGTCGAATCCGCCATAGTTGTCGGCGGTGGACAAGTCGGTAGAAATACCGCTTTAGCTTTAACGGATATGGGAGTCAGTGTAAAACTTATTGAAAGTAATCAGGAAAGGGCAAGGGCTGCGGCAGAAGAATTACCTAGTGTGATTGTATTTAGCGGTGATGCTTCTGATACAAAGGTTCTGAAAGAGGCAGGGGTTGAATCCATAGATTATTTTATTGCGCTTACAGGTGATGATGAGAACAATGTACTTAGTGCCCTTTTAGCAAAGAGTCTGGGAGCAAAGAGAACCACAGTGCTTTTTACAAAGCCGGACTATATAGATGTAATAGAAAAAATTGGGGTCGACAGGGCAATAAGTGTAAGATTATCAGTTGCGAACGAAATTTTGAGTTTGCTCCATATTGGAGGCGTTGCACATGTGGCACTTGTTGAAGAGGGCAAAGCGGAGATTCTTGAATATGAAATTTCTGAAAGCAGTAAAATTATAGGGGTCCCTTTTGGAGATGCTAAATTCCCCAAGGGATCAATTGTGGGAATTGTTGTAAGAGACAATGAGGTTATTGTTCCAAGGGGTGACTTTACTCCCAGGGCAAATGACAGGTTAATTATATTTGCTTTACCCGAAGCTTTAAAAAAAGTTGAAAAATTACTCGGATAGTGAACATAAGATTATCGCTTTATGTTGTTGGTAGTTTTCTGAAGTATCTGGGCCTTGTCATGCTTGTTCCTGGTATCTGTTCTGTAATCTACAGGGAAAGTACTATATGGATATTCTTAGCATCAGGTCTGATAACTTCTCTTACAGGATATATTATAGAGAAAACGAGCAAGCATGGTGAAACCCCGCTTGAGCTTGAAAGAAAGGATGGATTTTTAATAGCCAGTTCTTGCTGGATATTCGCAAGCATATTCGGGGCAATTCCATACCTTCTTTTCGGCATGTTTACTAACCCTGTGGATGCTATTTTCGAATCTGTTTCAGGATTTACTACAACCGGTGCAACGGTAATAACAAATATTGAGGCCCTGCCACACAGTATTTTATTGTGGCGTAATTTTACACAGTGGCTTGGTGGAATGGGGATTATAGTGTTGGCAATTGCAATCCTTCCAAGGCTGTCAGTTGGCGGAATGCAGCTTATGGGATTGGAAACTTCAGGACCGACATCCGAAAAAATAACTCCGAGAATAGCCGAGGCCGCTAAAAAATTGTGGGCAATTTATCTGCTTTTTACAGTACTGCTGGTTTTACTCCTGATATTAGGGGGTATGCCACTTTTTGATTCAATCGCGCATTCATTTAGCACGCTTTCCATTGGGGGATTTTCAACGAATAGTTTAAGCATAGCAGCTTATAAAAATCCCCTGATCGAGATAATAATCATGGTCTTTATGATTCTTGCAGGTGTTAATTTTGTCCTTCATTATGCTGCCTTTAGAGGAGATTTTAGGAAAATTGCCCAAAACAGTGAGCTAAGGTTCTATATTCTTGCGCTTATAATTACTATAATTTTTGTTACCCTTAATATCTGGATGAGATATTCATATGATTTCCTGTCTTCATTCAGGTTTGCGTCTTTTCAGGTTACATCAATTCTAACAACTACCGGATTTACAACTGCAGATTTTAACTTGTGGCCTTCTTTCTCAAAATGGATGCTCTTTATCCTGATGTTTGTTGGTGCGTGTGCAGGCTCCACATCGGGTTCTGTGAAAATGATAAGAATAATGGTTTTGTTCAAAAAAGCCTACAGGGAGATCCGTAAGATTATTTATCCGAGGGTTGTTATGCCTCTTAGGGTGGATAACAAAGCGGTTGATGAAGATGCGATAAGCAGCATAACCAGTTTCTTTCTGCTGTTTTTGTTCTTGTTTGTTCTGGGCGCTTTTTTAATAATGTTCGTTGAGGGAACGGATCTTATTACTTCCATTTCAGCAAGTGCAGCGACTATTGGCAATGTGGGTCCCGGCTTTGGTGAAGTAGGAGCATTGGAACATTACGCCCATTTTGCTACTTTTACTAAAGTGCTGTTGTGCATATTGATGCTGGTGGGTAGATTAGAACTGTTTACAATACTGGTTCTTTTTACTCCTGCATTCTGGAGAAAATAGTTTTTTATGGGTATTTTTAAGAAGTTTTAAATTATGGTAATATTTTTGCCCCTCGATGGGATTAACTATAAATTCGATTCCCTTCCAATTAAGATAATTTAAAGAGTTTGGAATGAAGCTAATTCAAGACCCTGATAAACCTCTAGATTTTGAAATTTCAGCTGCCATAGGAAACTTCGATGGAGTCCACAGGGGCCATAAAGAAATATTGTTAAGGGTAAAGGAAAACGCTTCAAGAAATGGTCTTAAATCCTGCGTGATTAGTTTTTATCCCCATCCTCAAAAGGTTATAAGAGGAACGAATATCCCTCTTATTGTTCCATTGGAAGAAAGATTTAGTATGATTGAAAAAGAGGGAATTGATATAGCTGTCTGTTTTAACTTTACAAGGGAAATGTCCAAGATGACCGCTTCAGAGTTTGTTTCTGAGATTTTGGTAGGACTGTTAAAAATAAAGAACATAGCTGTTGGTCCTGATTTTAGTTTTGGTAAGGGTAGGGAGGGAAACGCAACCTTTTTAAAGGAAATCGGGGAAAGGCTTAATTTTAACGTTGATGTTATAGGTCCTGTTTATTATGGGGACACGGTTGTCAGCAGTACTGTTATTAGAAATCTTATCAGTGAGGGAGAGATTGATAAAGCCAATAAACTACTTGATTATCAGTTTTACCTAAGGGGTGAAATTGTTGAAGGGGAGAGAAGGGGAAGAGCATTGGGTTTTCCCACAATTAATTTATCTACCAATTGGGAGATACTGCCTAAAGCTGGTGTGTATGCAACATTAACTGAACTTTTTGGTAAAAAACACAATAGCATTACCAATATTGGGGTCAGGCCGACGTTTGGAGAAAACCGGTTGTTGGTTGAAACCCATATTATGGATTTTGATCAGGATGTATATGGCAGGGAAGCTATGGTTGAGTTTGTCAGGAGGATCAGGGATGAGAAGAAGTTTGGATCAGTAGATCAGCTTGTTGAGCAGATTAAGAGAGATATTGACCAGGTTAGGAAAATTCTGAATGAAAAAAGTTAATAGATATAATTATCGGAGATCCATATTTGAATATTAAAGGGACAACCAGTATATACGGTATATTCGGACACCCTGTTGCCCATAGTCTGTCTCCCCTGATGCATAATTCAGCTTTCAGGTCACTCGGTCTTGATTGTGTTTATGTTGCGTTTGATGTCGCTCCCGAAAATCTGAAATCTGCTGCAATTGCAATAAGGTCGATGAATATAAAAGGTATAAATGTGACTATTCCACACAAACAGAGAATAATGGACTTTCTGGATCAGGTTTCCAGCGATGCGGAGATTACGGGAGCCGTTAACACCGTTAAGAATGAGGATGGGAAACTGACGGGGTACAACACCGATGTGGGCGGATTTCTAAGGGCGATTAAAGAAGACCTGGATTTTAATCCAAGAGGAAAAGCAGCATTGATATTTGGTGCGGGGGGAGCGGCAAGGGCAGTTTTAACCGCTTTTTGTACCAATCAGATTCAAAAAATTACAGTTGTTAACAGAACGGCTGAAAAGGCCCGGGGGCTGGTGTCGGAATTTCAGGGGACTTTCAACAATATCGATATAAATGCATGTTCGATGAGTGATGTGAAGGGTTTTGAAGATACAATTGCCGAAGTGGATATAGTGGTTAACTCCACATCTCTGGGAATGGAAGGCAAAGGAAAGATAGATATCCCATTTCAAAGGATAGATAAGAGTGCAGTGGTTTACGACCTTGTATACAAACCACATGAAACCGGGTTGATTAAAGATTCAAAAAAAGCGGGGTTAAGTGCGGCAGGTGGTATTGGTATGCTCCTCTACCAGGGAGCAGAGAGTTTTGAAATTTGGACTGAAATGAAGGCACCCGTGAATGAAATGAAAAAGGTGCTGCTTTAACTAACTGAAGTTTGCCGCTTGTTAAAACGGTAAACAGCTCTGCAAATTAATCCGTGGCAAAGAACGGCGTATTAGGAGATAATATAACAAAGCAGTAGCAATTCGGAGGTGTGTAAATAAATGAAGGTCGTAACAACCGCGGGTGATTTTGAAATAACTATCAAGGAATCGAGTGTTGAAAAAGACAACATCGTGTTGACCGGTCAGATGGGTGTGTGGGATTCGAAGATCTATCTTGATTTAAGTGATGTCTGGTTTTTTACATCACTTTTCTTAAAACCATCAGTTTTGATGTTTATTGTTAAGCAGCCGTTTAAATCTCTTTTTGGAAAATCGAACAAGTAGTTCATTTCTCACGTCCCGCATCTTGCATCCTGTATCCTGCATCATACCCCATAATCCATTACCCAATCTCCTAGTCTCAATTTATCTCCACGAGTCTCTAATTTCTTAATCTTTATCCTTTCATACCTCCTTATCCCATAATCCATAATCTCAGTTGCAGTCTCAATCAGTCTCTAATCCCTGTATTCTGTATTCTTTTACATTCCAAATTGCAAATCCCAAATTCGAAATTCGTCTCACGAGTCTCCAAACTCTTTATCTTTTTGAGTTTCTAGTCTCTTCTTTTCTTTTCATAATCCATATCCCATAATCCATAATCCCAATTGCAGTCTCTAATCCTTACCCCATAATCCCTACCATTTATAACAGTATTAAAGTATACTTGTATAAAAGTATTATTGCATACTACTATGCTGAACAAATCGAAGGAGAACAAACTATGAAAACAGTCAATGTCCGCTTACCCGAAGAAAAAAGAGATATCCTCAAGATCATTGCAACATTAGAGAAAAGAGACATGAAAGATATAATTTCAGAACTTGTCGATGATTACATTGATAGGCACAGAGAAACTCTGGAAATTCTTTCAAATCCCAGGTGGGTAGAGATTATCAAGCAGGGCAAGGGAGAAGTCGAAGAGGGAATCAAAGGCAAATCACTTGAAGAATTGGAAGATTGAGATCAAACCTCAAGCTGAGAAGCAATATAAAAAGCTTGGTAAAAAAACGAGAGTGAGGATAAGAGAAGCCCTTATAAAACTGGAAGAAAGTGACAACCCTTTTTTAGATCTAAACGTTAGGGCTTTAACCGGTGAGCTAAAAGGTGATTTTCGCTTGAGAGTAGGAGACTTGAGAATTTTATTCACACCTGATAAAAGTAGAAAGATTTTTCATGTATATGCAATCTTATCAAGAGGAAGAGCATACTAAAACTGCAGACACACAAGTCTCATAACCCTTAATTCTAATCCCTATCCCATAATCCATATCCCATAACCCATTTCCCAGTCTCATAATCTCCACGAGTCTCTACTTGTTTGCATTTGTCTCAATCAGTCTCCAAGCATGTATCCTGAATCCTGCATCCTGCATCATACCCCATAATCCATTACCCAATCTCCTAGTCTCAACTTATCTCCACGAGTCTCTAATTTCTTAATCTTTATCCTTTCATACCTCCTTATCCCATAATCCATAATCCCAGTTGCAGTCTCAATCAGTCTCTAATCCCTGTATTCTGTATTCTTTTACATTCCAAATTGCAAATCCCAAATTCGAAATTCATCTCACGAGTCTCTAATTTCTTAATCTTTATCATTTCATACCCCTTATCCCATAATCCATAATCCCAATTGCAGTCTCTAGTCCCTAACACCTAATCCCAATCCCCTAATCTTTTCATTGTATTTGTTTGTATGCAGATGTATGCTATATCATACAATAGAATATATTGTATTCAACAAGAGGTGTGAAAAATGTCTAAAACAGTAACTTTAAGATTAAATGAAGATGTGTATAAGAAGTTCAAAATATTAGCTGAAAGTGATAATCGCACACTTTCAAACTTCATTGAAACATCGGTGTTGCGTTATATTGAAAAGAATAACCTGGCAGATGAATTTGAGATGGCAGAGATAGAAAGCAATTTAGTGCTGAATAAGAGCTTAAAGCGTGCGCACAGGGAAATGAAATCAAGAAAGGGTAAATTTGTTGAGTAAATTTCGTATTTTTGAAACTGATGAATTCTCGAAAAAATTAAATAAGTTAACATCCAAAGATTCAAAATTTATTCTGAGTAAACTTAAAGAATATGTTTATCCACAATTAAAGGATGAACCTGCGTATGGTAAAAATGTTAAGAAATTGAGAGGATATAATCCCGAAACCTGGAGATATAGAATCGGAGAATTCAGATTATTTTATTCTATAGATTACAAAGAAAAAATTATATTTATTCTGACCATAGACAGAAGAAAGGATGTTTATAAATAAAAGGCTTCCGTCCCCTTCTTCCTTACCCCATAATCCATATCCTCCAATCCTTATAACCCGAAAACCGAATGCCGAGTACCGAACATCGATTCCCTACCCCATAACCCATTTCCCAGTCTCCAATAATCTCAACTTGTCTCCATTTTATATCTCCAATCTCCAATCCCTCCATTCTGTATTCTTTTACATTCCAAATTACAAATCCCAAATTCGAAATTCGTCTCTACGAGTCTCTAATTTCTTAATCTTTATCATTTCATACCCCTTATCCCATAATCCATAATCCCAATTGCAGTCTCTAGTCCTTAACACCTAATCCCTATCCCATAATCCTTACCCCTTGCCCCATATCCCCAAAACTTTCAAAAAAGGGTTGCATCCCCATTTTCTTACAATACAATGGATAAATGATAACTATAAGAATATTCCTTGGAATATTTTTTCTCTCAGCCGCAGCTTTAATGTTTGAAGTTGGATTATCAAGACTATTAGCGATTCGCTTCTGGCACCATTACGCATTTCTTATCATAAGCTGCGCATTGCTTGGATACTCTATGTCAGGAGTTTGGTTGCTATTAATTCGAAGACCTCGTTCACCCTTCATACCTTCCCTTATCTTTTCCATCACACTTATTCCGTTTTTAATATTATTTCAACACCTTCCTTTTGATCCGATTCTCTTGTCGTTAGAGCCATTACAATGGGGATACTTATTTCTTCACTATCTCATACTTGCCCTTCCATTCTTTTTCTGTGGTTTGGTGATAAACAGGCTTTTACAGGAATTTTCCAGTAACGCCTTTACACTTTACTGCGGAGATTTGATTGGTGCTGCATTCGGGACACTCACTTTTTTTCTCATAGCTTCCTATCTGAAGGAAATGGAGTGGCTAATAGTTGTTATGATTTTCGGGGCTATTTCATCTGTGTGTCTTGCAGGTAGTGTATGGAGTCGTTTAGGAGTTGTCATTCTAATTATTGTTTCTTTTATCTCGTTGAATCAGATCGGGATCCCTGAATGGAAAATGAGTCACTACAAGTCATTACCTTTAGCCTTGCAACAGTATGGTAGTAATCCCATTGAGACCAGAAGTGATGCGGTGTCGCGGGTGGATTGGTTTAAAAGTCCGATTTCGAGGTCTGCACCCGGATTAAGCCTTAACTACCGTGGTCGTATTCCGGAGCAGACAGGAATTACTATAGATGGTGATCAGCTTACATCGTATATCCCGTGGAACACTGAGTCCGGAGAATACATACGTTATTTACCTTCATGGATTTTATTTGAGTTAAGTCCTAATCCAAGAAATGTGCTGATCCTACAGGTCATTGGAGGTAAGGAAGTTCTTGTAGCAAAGGAATCCGATGCTGAGAATATAGTGGTCCAGACTGATTTTGAAATTATCGGGGATTGGTTAAGTAAGGAGAATCCATGGTCAGACGTAAAGATAGAATCCGATAGAGTTAGGACATTTCTCGCTGGCACCCATGATTCCTACGATAGGATTATTGTGTCCCTTGAAGGTGCGCTACCAACGGGTGCAAGTGGTACCGATGCCCTGCAGGAAGGCCGCTTGGAGACTACGGAGGGTACTATTTCATTACTGAATCATCTAAGCTCTGATGGCTGGCTCTCAATTCATAGATATCTTCTTCCTCCACCGCGTTCTGAGCTGAGATGGATTTCTACTTTGATAAGTTCAATGGAAACGCTTGGCTGGAATCCATCCGAGCAACTAGGGATCTTTAGAACGATATCGACATTTATGATTCTTGTATCGGCTAAGAAATGGTCTCAGGAAAACATACAGCAGTTCAAACAGTTTTATGAAGATAGAGGTTTTACTCCTGTTTACTTTCCGGGAATGTCCCGGGACTCCGCAAACTTATCAAATCGTTTTCCTTCCCCGATTTACGCAGATGCAGTTCAAAGTTTGCTCACAGAAAGAGATACGTTTTACAAAAATAGCCTTTATGATCTTAGACCTGTAGTTGACAATAATCCCTATTTCTATGATTTTTTAAGGTTTTCCAAGCTCAGAGAAACCTATGAAAGTATAGACCGTAAATGGGAGGGTCTCCTCGAAGGCGGGTTATTACTTCCCGTATTACTTATGCAAATTCTTTTCATAGTAATGCTGCTTATAGCGTTTCCATTATTTATATTTAAAAGATCAAGGAAACTTTTTTCCTTGCAAATTTTCTATTTTTTGTTGATCGGACTGGGGTTTATGGTTGTTGAGATTGCATTATTTCAGAAATTAATGATGTTTCTCGGAGAGCCCGTTTATTCATTTGCTGCAGTTCTGAGTGGTTTGTTTTTAGCATCGGGCCTTGGTTCTGCAAGTGGGAGGTATTTACCTGACCGGTATCAGGTTTTGGTGTATTTTGGTTTATTCGCAGGTCTGATTATCTACTATCTCGGGTTCTCAACAATACTTGATATTTTCTCCGGGAGCAGCTTTCCCATCAGACTTATAATCTCATTAGCACTTACTGCTATAATCGGAATTATGATGGGAATCCCTTTTCCAAGGGGGATAGTGCAGATTTCGAAACAATCCAATAATAAATCCACCCGGGAAGATAAGGTGTCACTTGCGTGGTGCCTTAATGGAATGGGTTCTGTTATAGGACCTGTGCTTGCCATACTATTAGCGCAGATTATGGGTATTGCATCACTATTTCTCTGGGCAGCGCTTTGTTATGCTCTGGCATACTACGTTTTTAAATCGAGGTAGATAGTTATTTTTGTATCTCGCCTGTCATTGGAACAAACCTGACTTGACTATAATATGAGACATCGGTTTTTCCATTTTCTTTTAATTGAACTAAAGTAAGGGTTTGATAAAACCGGGTATTTCCCAGCGGCAGAATCAACTTACCCCCCGGTTTTAATTGATCCAGTAATGGACGTGGTATATGATTTGCTGCAGCTGTGATAATGATCCTGTCAAATGGTGCATATGCTTCCCATCCATAGTAGCCGTCTGCGTTTTTTACCTTTACAGGATATCCGAGTTTTTTTAAACTTCCTTTAGCCTGCAGGGCTAATTTAGGGATTATCTCTATTGAGTAGGTTTTTCCTCCTAAAGCTGATAACACTGCAGACTGATATCCCGAACCGGTCCCTATCTCAAGTACCTTCATTCCGGGGTTAAGGTCCAGAATCTGACTCATAAGTGCCACTATATATGGTTGGCTTATAGTTTGTCCTTCCCCAATTGGTAAAGCTCTGTCTGAGTAGGCATATTTCTGAATATCTTTTGGAACAAAAAGATGTCTTGGTACCTCACCCATCACTTTTAATACTTCAGGATTATTAATATCACGGGCTATCATCTGTTCACTGACCATCTTATCACGCAGTTTTTTCCAGTCTTTAGCTTGGGTGATAACAGTTCCAAGGGTAATTACAGTGAAAACTATTCCGAAAAAGATAAAATAAATGGGTTGATTAATTTGATCAATGTAATGATTCACACTAAAACTATTATAACAGAGTATTAATCTAAATTAGTCTTTCCCGAACATCTCTGTCGTGAATACGTATTAATAATCAAGTAGGCATTAGGGCTAATGTGACCAAATCCTCTTATCCATCGGTTTCGTTCCCGTATGTAGTTATCGGGGATCCACCGTTCTGTCTTTGCGAGAACTGTTTCGATGAATA
>JAZGCJ010000010.1:0-33953 GCA_036476895.1 Thermodesulfobacteriota bacterium | reverse complement strand
TTTTTGCAGGAGGTGTTTGGGGATATGTTGTATATCTATTAAGTGTATTTATAGCATCAAAGGTGTCTATCGGCTCATATGTATATTATCCTGTTCTATTTGGCGGAATCAGTTTGATACTTGTATTAATGATTAAATCAGAATTCCCTTCAATCAAAGCATTGATTATAGGAATAGTTGCCGGGGTTGTTTACAGCTTAATATCGAGAACTTTTCCGTTCTTTTCAACTGTTGCGGTTGGCGGCATTATAGGTTGGGGATTATGGATAGAGCAGGAGAAGTTTAGTGATTTTTTGAACAGGATTATCTCTACTATAAAAGGTTTGATATTCTTTCCCGTTTTTGTGTACTTAGGGGGATTATTGGTAAATCCAGTAACGGGGATTATATATTCACCCGGTTTTATCTGGTTTTTCTGGGGTGGATTAATTAGTCTCTCGATTTGCTTTATTATGATGCCCATTTTTCAAGTCAAAAGAAGTGAGGTGGAAAATACAGTTAATTCGGAAGTTGATGAATTCAGGCAAGAGGTCCAGAATATTGTAAGGGATTTGAATCAAATGAACATAAGACATAAATGATTAAGTCTAAAAAAAAACAATTAAGGCTATATGATGTAAGTTATAGGCAGACCGCAAATTAAATTGGTAAAAACATTGATCTCAGCATGGGTATTAGATAGGTGTTATTAGGTAAAATTCATAATAAATTATTATAATCTACATTCATAAACTTATAGAAATTTATAAGAATTTACTCATAACATAAATAAATTATTCCATTTTTAATAAGTTGATGTAAAATTAGGTGAAGGAGGATGATATGAAAACAATCAGCTATTTCATTCTAATTATTTCTATTGCTTTCCTCACAGTTTTTTTTGTAAAATCATCTGTTGCTCAGGAAGATGAGCCTGATGTAGGGACAAAGTTTGATGTAATTGAGGTTGAAGACATTGAAATTAAACCTAACCCACAACGTTTTTATTGTGCTAAATATTGGGACAGTGTTTATGAAAAACGAAAAGAAAAGATTGAGGTTTCCACCAGGGGCAAATACGATGAAATTGTAATATTTAATTGTCCGAACTGTAGTTTGGAAGAAGAATATGTTGAGCCGTTTCTTAATGATGAATATAATGGAGTTACCGGTTTAGATAGAATAAGGGAGTGTGGTTTCATTATTGCTGTTTTCAAAGGGGCTCAGGGTATTCGTGAAATAGTAAGAGAAGTTCCCGAATAACCATTTTATTTTATCAATTTAAGTCTTAAAAGGATTTTTTACAAATGTCCTCTTTTCCTTTTGGCTGGGTTAGGGATTTTGATGGAGAAAACTGGCAGCTGTTGTGGAATTCTACTACTAAGGAATTTTATGCCAAATCTGCTAAAAGTAAAAGATCTCTGAATTTAAACAATGTTAGAACCTGGCAAGATGCCAAGTTGTTTTCAGACAAGGTAATTCAAGATCCCTGGTCTTATCTTAAGGTAGAGTGAATTAACTCCCTAGCCTCCATTTTTAATATTTATTCTGTAATTAAGTACTTTAAAACCGGTCATGATCTTGGAACAGTTTCCAATAATTACAAAATTGGCAGTGTTGATATATTAAATGGTGAAGATTCCTATTTCTTAAAAATATTTAATCAGGAAACTTTAATCTAACTTCAATAAAGAATCGTAATAGATTCTTGAAAACGAGGCATTTCTTATATAAGATTTATGCCTTATCAGAATTCAGGCAAACTTACGCAGGAAATGAGGAGGAAATGAAGAGTGGTCTCTGAAAACCCAAAAGAAATTCTTAATACTCATGGATTTAATTGCGAGGGAAATGTTTATTACAATTTATCCATTCCTGAACTATATGAAGAGGTAATAAGGAGAGAGGAAGGTATTATGGGACAAGGTGGCACCCTGGTTGCATATACAGGCAGCCATACTGGCCGTTCCCCTGCAGATCGATTTATTGTAAAAGAAGAGAGTAGTGAAAAGAATATTTTATGGGGTGCTGTCAACAAACCTATTGAAGAAAAGTACTTTGATGGCTTGTATGATAAGGTTGTCAGGTATCTCAATAAGAAGGATGTGTTTGTTAGGGATTTATTTGTATGTGCTCATCCGAATTATGCATTGCCGGTTCGAGTTATAAACGAGTTTGCATGGCATAATGTTTTTGTAAACAATCTTTTTATAAGGCCTGATAAAAATAAACTTCCACATAAAGAAATTGGTTTTACTGTGATTTCTGCCCCAGGATTCAAAGCAGATCCGGATGTTGATGGTACAAGAACTGAAACATTTATTTTGCTGAACCTGAAAAAGAGGGTTGCATTAATTGGTGGAACAAAATATGCGGGTGAGATGAAGAAATCGGTTTTTACAGCTCTCAATTACTTGCTTCCGGACCAAAATGTATTTCCGATGCATTGCTCTGCAAATGTTGGTGACGAAGGGGATGTTGCTTTATTCTTTGGTCTTTCCGGTACTGGAAAGACCACACTGTCAGCTGATCCCGAACGTGCATTAATCGGTGATGATGAACATGGCTGGTTTGGTGGAGGAGTGTTTAATTTTGAGGGCGGTTGTTATGCCAAAGTGATTAAATTAAATCAAAAGACCGAGCCTGAGATTTATCGTGCATCTTTACAGTTCGGTTCTGTGCTTGAAAATGTAGAGCTTAATTCAAATTCAAGAACAATAGATTTTGACAGCGACAAATTTACCGAAAATACCAGAAGTGCGTATCCAATAAACTATCTGCCCAGAATAATACCGGAAGGTGTTGGCGGGATTCCAAAAACAATCTTTATGCTAACTTATGACGCCTTTGGTGTTTTGCCACCCATATCAAAACTTACGCCCGAGCAGGCAATGTATTACTTTATTCTCGGATACACCGCTAAGGTTGCTGGTACTGAAAGTGGAGTTAGTGAACCTCAAGCAACCTTTAGTTCTTGTTTCGGAGCTCCGTTTTTACCGCGTCCTCCTGCTTATTATGCAAATATGCTGAAACAGAGGATGGAGAAAAACAAAGCGAGTGTATGGCTCCTTAATACGGGTATTTCAGGTGGACCGTACGGTGTTGGTTCAAGAATACCACTGCCTGAAACACGGGCACTGGTAAAAGCCGCCATTAACGGGACCCTGGATAATGGAGAATTTGTCGAAGTCCCAACCTTTGGGCTGAGGGTTCCGGTCTCTTGTCCCGGAGTTGATTCAAAGCTTCTTCAGCCTAGAAACTGCTGGGAAAATTCAAGTGAATATGACCAAAGATCTTCTGAATTATCAAAAAGGTTTGAAGAAGAATTAAAGGTTCACGATTCATAAATATCGCTGAAAATCCGATAATATGATTTGATAATTTTGTTACGGTCTCAGATAGCCCGGAGGAACACCCGCATGTCTTGCCTCTTCTCTCAATACTTCAAACTCCGGTTTTATTTCCTCGAGCCTCAATTCCAGCTGTACGAATCGGTCTTCCAAATATCTTAGCTCGTTAATTGAGGCATTTGCCTGATATCCGTAAATGAGAAGAAAATCAACCTCACTTTTTTTATTCCTGGAAAGTTCTGAAACTAGATTCAACTCTTCAATTATAGCTATTTCTATTGCGTAGAGGTCAAGGGCTCTTTTACGAAATTGTTTATTAACTATTTGCTGCTCATATTTCTTTTCGATTTCTTGTGTTTCATTTACTTCAAGTTCGTAATCGTAATATACTTTTTCTTTTCCTTCCGGTGGATGGTTTTGTGATTTTCTCTGAGTGGAAACAATTTTTGCATTTGCAAAGTACTCCTTTGGTATTGTAGATGGATTGTCTGTATAATGGCTTAAGCCTTTCTGATCTTCCCACTCATATATATTAGCGGCTAACAAAGGGGAGACGGGAGCGGCGGTAAAAACAACAAGGGATAGACTTAGCTTGAAAATAAATGTTTTCATTTTGTCATTATATTACAAATGAACGATTAATAAATCGATTAGAATATTACAATGGGAATTTTAATAGAATAAATGCGTCCCCGAGGGGATTTGAACCCCTGTTACCGGCGTGAAAGGCCGGTGTCCTGGGCCAAGCTAGACGACGGGGACAATGATGTATGAGCCGTGCAGGATTCGAACCTGCGACCCACTGCTTAAAAGGCAGTTGCTCTACCACCTGAGCTAACGGCTCAATAAAGACGAAAAAATATATCACGACATCAACCATTGTCAAAGGAATTAAAGATTACAAAGAATTTGTAATAATATTTATTAAAAATTTTTATAATTTTGGAAAAATTTAATGATTTTTGGAATTTCTAGGGACAAATTCTATAACTTTTCGTTAGTAACTTTAGGAAATTTCTTCTTCTTTTGTAATTTTTCTTCGTTCTTTTTACTTCCATTGTATATACAGGACCTTGGAGGAGACAGTGCAAGTATAGGGTTCATAATGGGGTCTTTCGGAATTACATCTCTAGGATTTATCCCTTTGGTCTCATACCTTATTGATAGATTTGGAAGAAGAAGATTTATGATCCTAGGGGCTTTGTTGATGTTCTTGGGATCAATAAGTTTTTTAGTCATAGATGAGTTAAGTTTCTTGTTCTATTTGTTTAGAATCATACAGGGCATAGGGTTTGCGTTCTTTTTTACGTCTGCAAGTACGGCGGTATCAGATTATGTTCCACTGGAGAGGAGGGCACAGGGCCTTGGAATTTTCTCTGCGTTTACAATAGCCTCATATGCCATTGGACCGTCGGTAGGCGAGGTGTTAATTGATGATTTTGGATATAGGATATTTTTTGTATATTCATCCACATTCAGTCTATTGGCCCTTGTGCTTGTTTTCTTTAGCCGTGATGGGGATTACAGGCCGTCAGATGAAAAATTCGGAATAGGTTTTATAAAGTTAGCTTTCTCTCGAAGATATGTGGTGATTTTAATAACGAATTTGCTTCTGGCAGGTGGACTGGGCTCAATTTTGAACTTTATCTCTATTTTTTTAAGAACAAAAGGATTTTCCGCATACAATTTCTTTTTAACTTACACGATAACAATTGTGCTTGTAAGGATCCTGGGCGGACAGCTTTCAGATAAACTTGGCAGAAAAGAGGTAGGATCACCCAGTTTACTATTGGTGGGAGTATCACTGGTATTATTATCATTTATTGATTCACGTTTCACAATCATTGCAATCTCATTCTTATTCAGTTTAAGCTATGGAATGCTTTATCCCGTCCTGTCCGCTCTTGCTATTGATAGGGCCTCCGATGATGAAAGGGGAAAGGCTATGGGTGCTTTTAACGCCTGTTTTAGTCTGGGAGTTAATTTCCTGGCTTTTCCTTTTGGGATTATTGCTAGGGATTATGGGTTTGAAAGTATGTATATTGTTTCTGGAGTATTTGTATTGTCAGGATTTGTTATATTTACTGCATTTGAGAAAAACAGATTAAATTCACGTTCAAATTGAGGGATGCCGGAGATAAACGTTGTCTATAAAAGCGAATGATACGGTTCTCCTGTATACAGAGGGCAACAAAAAATTTTTGATATGAAAGGGCAAAACTAGGCCGGTAGAAGAATCATTAGTCATACCGGATTTGTGACAGTACCCAGAAAAACTAACAACTTAGAATAATCGAGAACCATCGGGAGTTCTATCAAATTGCTGAAGATACTCAATAACAAATTAACTTTTTTCGCGATATTCATCGCGGTGCTTTTAATATATGTAGCAATAGATATAGATGGAGAGAAATGCTATCTTGTGACAGAGATTGTTGATGGCGATACGATCAGGATTAAGGATGGTCTAGAATCAAGTGTTAGGTATCTTGGAATTGATACACCTGAAATCCTATCCAAATTTTCTCCGGGTGACCCCTTTGGTTCCGAAGCGGGGGAATTGAATAAAAAGCTGGTAAATGAAAAAAAAGTTTGCCTTGAATTTGATAAGGAGAGGTATGATCCATATGGGCGAATCTTGGCGTATGTGTATGTTGATGGCCTGTTGGTAAATGAGGAGTTGGTAAAAAAAGGGTTGGCAAGATCACTTTTTTTTGAACCAAACAGAAAGTTTGAAGATAAGATAAAGAGTGCTGAAAATTTAGCTAAAAACAAAAGATTAGGAATCTGGGGGGATCTTAAAAGTTATCCGGAAATTCATAAGAATAGTAAGTTTCTGATTAAACCTGCAAATGCAGATAGATTTGTCGGAGAGCGTGTAGTGGTTAGGGGAATGATCAATGGTTACAGAAAGTCCGAAAAGGTTCTGGTGCTCAAGATGGAAGAGGGTCTTAATATAGTTGTTTTCCCTGATACTTTGAAATATTTTCATTTCTTTGGAATTGAGCCTGAAAAAAAATACATCGGTATTCCCGTTGAGGTAACCGGAAAGGTCAAGATGTACAAGGGCAGGCCTGAGATAATTATCAGACACCCTTATTCTATCAGGAGTTTGAGTTGAGTGAATTGGGTGTTGAGGAAATTTTAGTCGAGGGTGCCCATGAGCTTGGTGTTGAAATTAATTATGGAGAGAAGGTGTTGTTTTTCGAATACCTGGAGATTATAAAATTTTGGAATAAAAAATTTAATCTAACAAATATAGAAGGTGATAAAGATATTGTCATAAAACATTTTCTTGACTCATTTTCTATATGTTCATTTATAGATGAGAATTCAAGGCTTCTCGACATAGGCTCAGGTGCCGGCTTTCCAGGCATACCTCTAAAAATTGTTAATCCCGGGATTCAAATTACATTAATGGATTCAGTATTGAAAAAATGTAATTTCTTAAAGGAGGTTGTTAGAAAACTTCGATTGGATAGTGTATCGGTACTTAGATCAAGGGCTGAGAATATTGGGGAAGATAATAGAAATTCATTTGATTATGTTGTAGCAAGGGCAGTTCACGGTATTGGTAAGATTTTTGAGCTCGGACATCCTTATATTAAGGATGGAGGAACACTGATTTTTATGAGAGGAAGACACGGGGCAAGTGAATGGGAGGAGTTTCTTAAGGGAAATAAGGCAAATATTCTCTCTTATGAAGAAAAATCGTTTTTCATACCGTTTAGTAATGAAAAGAGATTTGTTGTTGCTGCCAGGTTCTGTGATTACGGATAACTATCTGGAATAATTCCGGTATTATTTGAAAATGTTGGCAAGGTGTTTGTTTGCCTTAAGTTGATTAGCTTAATTAATCTATTTAATTTCTTTATCCTATTTAATTGGAGATAAACATGAAAACGATTGGAGTGATCGGCGGCAGTGGACTCTACCAGATTGAGAACTTATCAAACATAAAATCCATCAAAGTTGAAACACCGTTTGGTGAGCCATCGGATGATCTTGTTGCCGGTCGGATAGGAGATGTAAAACTTGTATTTCTTCCGAGACACGGAAGGGGGCATACAATAATGCCCTCCGAGATAAATTACCGAGCTAATATCTATGCTATGAAAAAGCTGGGAGTCCAATCTATTATATCCGTTAGTGCTGTTGGAAGCATGAAGGAAGGGATAGCACCAGGGGATGTTGTGATACCTTTACAGTTTATTGATTATACAAAGAATAGAATATCAACATTCTTCGGTGATGGGATCGTTGCACACGCTTCAATGGCAGACCCGGTCTGCCCGTTGCTATCAGATGCTTTATACAAATCGGCTAAAGAATTGGGAGCAACTGTTCACATTGGGGGAACTTATATTTGCATAGAGGGTCCTCAGTTTTCAAGCAGAGCCGAAAGCAACATATATAGAAAATGGGGAGTAGATATTATTGGCATGACAAACATGCCAGAAGCAAAACTTGCTAGAGAAGCTGAGATTTGCTATTCTACTCTTGCATTATCAACTGATTATGATTGCTGGCATGAAGACCACGAAAACGTTACTGTGGAGGATGTAATTACCATACTTAATCAAAATGTTGAGTTATCAAAAAAAGTAATTCAAACAGTTATTTCTAAAATTCCTCAATCGTTTGACTGCTCATGCAAATCATCACTTAAAAATGCGATAATCACTTCTCGAGATTCAATCTCAGAGGAAGCTAAAAACAGATTGGATTTAATCATAGGAAAATATTTTAAATGAGTGTTTTGGTTGTTGGTTCCATGGCGATTGACACTGTACATACACCGTTTGGCAAGGCCGAGGACGTGCTTGGCGGATCCGCGTCGTACTTTTCGATTGCCGCAAGTTTGTTTTCAGATGTTAGGGTAGTAGCCGTTATAGGGGACGACTTTCCGGATAAATACCTTGAGAATTTTGAGTCGAGAAGTATTGAATTAAATGGCTTAAAAAAGGTGAAAGGAAAGACATTCAGATGGGAGGGGAGATATGGATACGATCTGGGCGATCCGGAGACATTGGGGACTTATCAGAATGTATTTGAAGATTTTAACCCTGAAATTCCGGATGAGTATAAAGACACAGATTACGTGTTTCTAGGAAACATTGACCCTGAGCTTCAGCTGCACGTATTGAATCAAGTAAAAGACCCGAAACTGGTTGCATGTGATACAATGAATTTCTGGATAGAGAATAAACTTGATAACCTGCTCAAGGTTGTTAGCAAAGTGGACGTTTTATTGATAAACGATTCTGAGTGTAGGGAGTTAGCGGGTGAAGCGGGGATTTTAAAGGCTGCAAGAAAGGTTGTTGATATGGGTCCTAAAATTTTGATTGTTAAAAGAGGGGAATACGGGGCACTGATGTTCTCGGACCAAGGAATATTCTGGGCACCCAGCTACCCGCTTGAGGATGTAGTGGATCCTACCGGTGCTGGTGACACATTTGCAGGTGGTTTTATGGGCTATATATCGGGAAATGGTATCAAAGATTATTCAGGTTATAAAAAAGCAATAGTTTATGGAAGTGTACTCGCATCTTTTACAGTTGAAGACTTCAGTGTAGGGAAAATAATCTCTATCAGGAAGCCCGATATTGAAACAAGATATGAGGCATTTTTAAGATTAAGTAATTTCGAGTAAATTCTGAAATGAATATAAAGCTACTTTTTATTATGTTATCCATCTTTCTTGTTTGTTCCTGTGGCGGTGGCCAGGCAACTAAAGTTGATCAAAGTAAGCTTCTTGAAGATCAGAAAGCGCTTGCAATGGCATCTATAAAAAGAGGCAATTTTCAGCAGGGTATAAAAGATATAGAGGCAGCGGAAAAAATTGATCCTGATGACGGTGAAATCTACCTAATTAAAGGAATTATTTATTTTGGATTAAAAGACAATTCATTAGCCGAACAGAACTATAAGAAGGCACTGAGCCTTGATCCGAAATTAACAGTGGCAAATTTTAATTTATGCGGTTTTTATATTAAGGTAACCAAATATGACGATGCCATCACCTATTGTGAAAAGGCTCTTTCAGATCCTGTTTATGATGCAAGAGCCGAAGCGTTTACTACCCTTGGAATTGCATATTTTAAAAAGGGCGACTATGAAAAGGCAAGAGAGAATTATGACAAGGCCTTACAAGTTAATCCGTCACTTGTTTACACTCATAATGAGATGGGCAAACTGTATATGTCTTTGGGCAGGGAGAATGAAGCTATCGATGAATTTTTATACGCTATTCAGGGATACAAATATTACGATGAAGCCTATTTTAATCTTGGTTTAGCGTATTTAAAAAAAGGGGAAACATTTAATGCATGTGCATCTTTCAGAAAGGTTATAGAGATATCTCCTAATAGTCTATTGGCATTGAATGCCAATAGCTATCTAAATAAAATTTGTAAAGATTCAAACATTCGCTACTATCAATAACAAATTTGTTTTACTTGGGCTTTTTGTCCCGAGCTTTTAATTTTCTTAGAAGATTGGTTGTAGAAATACCCTCTACCAAAGGTATAATCACAACCTTTCCACCCTTGCCCTCAACATATTTCTTCCCGATTACTTTTTCTGGAGAATAATCTCCTCCTTTTACGATTATATCTGGATTTATCATTTTAATCAGTTTCAACGGGGTGTCTTCCACAAATATTACCACGAGATCTACACACTCAAGTGAATTTAGTAATTTTGCCCGATCGTATTGTTTTATTATCGGTCTTCCGGCACCTTTTAATCTTCTTACGGATTTATCACTATTTATACCAACGACAAGATAATCACCAAGTTCCCTTGATTTTTTAAGTAAGGATAAATGCCCAAAATGGAAGAGATCGAAACATCCGTTGGTAAATACTATTTTTTTCCTCAATTGCTTTAATTCATAGATAATATTGGAAGGCAATTCTTCTGATAAATATATATTCGCATAACCACTTGAATCAAAGGCTTCGATCAGGTCCTGTTGAGTAACATATGATGTTCCGAACCTCTCTACAACAATACCGGCAGCCTTATTAGCAATCTCCACCGCCAGGTCCCATGAACCTGTATGCAGCGATGATAAGATCAGAACACTAACAACCGTGTCACCAGCCCCGGTTACATCATATACCTCCCTGGTATTTGCCGGAGTAGTTTTAAAATCATTATTTTCACTATAATACGATATGCCCTCGTTTCCTCTTGTAACAATCACACATTTTACATTAGTTATTTCCTTCAGAGCTTTACATGCTTTTTTTAAATCTTTTTCATTTTTTATTTGAAATCCACATATAATCTCCGCCTCTTTTATATTAGGTGTTATAACATCGGCACCGTGATATTTTTTATAGTCGCTCCCTTTTGGATCAACGGCTATAAAGATATTATTCTTTTTTGCCAGACTGATTATTCTCCGTGTTAAGTCAGATGTTAATGTTCCTTTACAGTAGTCTGAGATGATTATTGCGTCCGGGTTAGTAGATTTGATAGATTTGCTTAGTATGTTTAAAAGCTGGTTCTCAAACTTTTTGTGGTAACTGGTTTTCTTTTCCTTATCAATCCTTGCAACTTGCTGATTATCTGCAATTAGTCTTGTCTTTAACGTTGTGAATACAGATTTATCTTGAATAACCCCTCTGTGGTCGACTTTCATATTCTTTAACAGGCTTATGAGCTTATTCCCATAGGTGTCTTTTCCCAAGAGCCCGAACAAATAAACTTTTGCCCCTAAATGATTTATGTTGGTGGCAACGTTTGCTGCTCCACCGGGCATAAAACTTTCATTTTCTACTTTTAATATAGGAACCGGTGCTTCCGGTGATATCCTGTTTACACTTCCTCGTATGTATTGGTCGACCATCAGGTCACCAATAACAAAAATTTTTGATTTGGAAAATTTATCTAGTATCGGTCTAAGATCCATGAATTATAATTAAGTGGTTAAAGTAAAGATTGGTTTAATAAAGTTTTGAATGAATTATAATTTAGATATTCAAAACTGTAAATTTTAATTTTAAGGATCTGAGTCATTTGATTGATATCCATTGCCATTTGCTCCCGGACGTTGATGATGGTCCCAGCTCTTGGGAAGAAAGCATAGAAATGTCTAAAATAGCTGTGAACGATGGAATCAAATACTCCATTACCACACCCCATTGGATTCAGGGAACAAAATGGCAGCCTGATCCGGGTTTAATTACAGACAAAGTGTTCGAGCTTAATTCCAGGCTAGCAGATCAAGGTATAAATTTAAAAGTGTTTTCGGGTATGGAAATAGGTATTAGTGAAAATTTGTCTGAATTATTGGATTCGGATTCCCTGTTAACACTGGCAAACACAAAATATGTCTTGCTCGAGATACCTATACTGAATCTTCCATTCGGTATAGAAAGAATAATGTTTGAACTGAATTCAAAGGGATTTGTTCCTGTGCTTGCTCATCCGGAACGTAACAGGGTGTTACAAAAAGATCCTGAGAAGATACAGGAATTAATAGATTTTGGTGCCTCAGTTCAGATAACATCAGGCTCACTGTTTGGTCTTTATGGGGAAGGAGCAAAGGACTGTGCAACTGAATTTGCGAGGTTGGGATGCGTTGATATTGTTGCTTCGGATGCGCATTCCGCTAGAGGAAGAAGACCTGAGATAAGTAATGGATTAGATTACATTAAAGACATTAGTGGTGAAGACCTGAAGGAAAGAATATTAGCTTTTATGGAAAATTTTATTAATTGATTTTAACTTAAGAATTTTCTGCAGCTTGCAGCAAGGAGTTTTATTTAATCACTGCTTGATTTAGTTATCTTCATATACTTCATTCTCAGATTAAAAATGATATCATCCAAGAGTTTGTTTTCTTCTTCATCTAGATTGCCTTTGGTCTTATCTTTTAATATTTCCAGTATATCAATTGTATGTTTAGCAGCTGGTATGCTTACCGCCCGTTCCTTGGTGTGCGGATCTGGAATTTCGCCCAGGTGAATAAGTGATGATGCGTTTAGCGACAGTACAAAAGCGGAAAAGTCCATTTGAAATTCGCCCTTTTGTGTATTGCTTTCTTGGCTCATTATTTTTCTCCTACATAAAAATTAATGTAATAATTTACTGCATATGTTTTTCTAAATTGGCCCTTGGGTTATATGGGTTGGAATTAGCTATTTCTTTTATTTTACTAAGGGCCTCATAGCTGAGATCTTTCGGCATAGTAATTTTTACAACAACGTGTTGATCACCCTTCTTTTTCGATTTTAGATCACTTACGCCTTTATTTCGCAGCCTAAGCTTGGCCCCGTTTTGAACACCTGCCGGAATGGTAAGAGTGGCAGAGCCGTCTACAGTTGGAACTTTAATTTTAGCCCCAAGGGCGGCTTCGTAAAAAGTTATAGGCAAGTCAATAAGAATGTTGTTGCCATCTCTTTTGAATATAGGATGAGGCTTAACTTTAATTTTCAGGTATAGATCACCTCGCGAAGAAAAACCTTTTTCACCCTTTCCCTGAATTCTTATTTTTGAATTGTTGTCTACTCCCGGTGGTATTTTTACAGACAATTTATCCGTTTTTCTGTTACCTTCTGCATCAGTACTGCTAATCGAAAGCTCTCTTGTACCACCCTTTATTGCAGTATCGAAGTCTATTTCGATAGAATATTCAACGTCTTTTCCTTTTGGACTTTCACCCCTTCCAGAATTAAAGATATCCTTGAACGAATCCCCATAGGAACGATAACCCCTTTGCCGGGATGTGCCAAAACCGAAAATATCTTTGAATATATCTTCTACTCCAGCGAAATCACCGTCAGGTCCGGTTGTGTATGTCCATGTCCTCTGACCCTGACCTCCAGGCCTGAAACCCGAACTGCCAAACATGTCGTAAGCTTTTCTCTTTTCATCGTCCGATAGAATTTCATGGGCTTCCTGGACTTTCTTGAACTTTTCCTCTGCCTTGCTGTCTCCTTGGTTAAGGTCCGGGTGGTATTTTCGTGCAAGATTTCTATACGCTTTTTTTATCTCGTCATGAGAGGCATTTCTGGATATGCCCAGTGTTTTATAGTAATCTTTATTTTCTGTCATTTTATAAACATTTTCTCTAAAATTTCTGAACTACTGCAATATTATGTATTAATAAAAGATAATCACGTATTTTTCTGAATCAAGTTTCACCTGGATATAAGATGAATTTTATCAAAGAGTTAATTCAGCTAGATTCAAGGGAGTTCAAAACCTTTTTTGCAATGTCCATAAATGATATTGATGCGGTAGAATTGGGGTGACTTTCAATGATTGGGGTACCATTATCTCCTCCGATACGAATATTGGGATCGAGCGGAATTTCTCCAAGGAAAGGAATATTCAACTTTTCAGCCATCCTCCTTCCGCCCCCTCTCCCGAATATATCTATAGGTTCAGCGCCGTTCTTTAATTCTAAGTAACTCATATTTTCCACAACGCCTAAAATGGGGACATTCAATTTCCTAAACATTCCCACCCCTCTTTTTACATCGATTAGTGCAACATCCTGAGGAGTTGTTACTATTACACCCCCGGAAATTGGAGCGGTCTGAATAAGGGATAACTGTGCATCCCCCGTTCCGGGAGGGAGGTCAACCACAAGGTAGTCTGTATCTGTCCATGTGACATCTTCTATAAACTGTTTTATTGCCCCATGGACCATAGGGCCTCTCCAAATCACAGTTTCGTCCTCATCAATTAAAAAACCGATAGACATTAACTTCAGACCAAATTTTTCAATTGGAATTATCTTATTTTCAGAGGTGGCCTTGGGTCTCGTGTTTATTCCCATCATAATGGGCATGCTCGGCCCCCAAATATCGGCATCCATAAGACCGACCTTGTCTCTCAATCTGGATAATGCGATCGCTAAATTAACTGCCAACGTCGACTTGCCAACCCCACCTTTCCCGCTTGCGACTGCAATCCAGTATTTGATATCCGGAAGTTTCTTATTGGGTGTGGGTTGTGTAGCTCCTGACGTGCGGGAAGCGCCTTGTTCCCTAACACTTATATCAATCTCGACACTTTTTACGCCATGTATTTCTAGAACAATATCCCTTACCGACCGTTCCAGTGTACTGGCCAGTTCAGGGTCGTTTTTGGGAAGCAAAAGAGAGACTTTCGGAATGCCATTATCTAATTCAATATTTTTGACAACACCGAATGAAACTATATCTCGGGTAAAGCCGGGGTACTTTACTTTCTTTAATTGATTTTTTACAGTTTCTGGGCTTAATTCCATATCAAGATCTAACTTACCCCCAGGCGCTCTCTGGCCTCATCACTCATCATGTCAGGATTCCAGGGTGGATCCCAGATTATTTCAACCAAAACGTTATTTGCCCCGGCATCCTTGATAGCCATCTCTGCTTGGCCTGCAATGGTTGCGCCCATGCCGCAACCCTGGGTTGTGAGGGTCATCTTTAAATTAACATTGTTCCCGGGGGTTACATTTATATCGTAGATCAATCCAAGGTCAACAATATTTACAGGAAGCTCAGGGTCATGAACTGTTTTCAGTGCATCGTATACCTGATCTTCGGTAATGGGCTGTGATTTACTTTCATTTTCATTACCCTTCCTCTCAAGCTTTTTAAATGAAACTTCAGAGTTTTTAGAACCCTCATCCTGGTCGTTTATAATATTAATAATTTTCTTGAATCCCATTTTGTTCTCCAAAAATGTATTTTCTTAAATAATACAGGAAAATTTGTAATAATACATAACCTTTTTAAAAATCTGTTCGATTGACCTAAACGGATAATTTGGAAATTGCGATAAGAAGCCTGGTACAAGTTTTTTATTGATAAAGCAAAATGAAACTCCCTTCAGCAAGCTACAGGTAATTTTTTATTTAAATTTATAAATCTTGAGAAAACAACAACGTATTGTATATTTTTAGCCAATTCAATTTCCCGAGGTTGCATATTTTGGACACCATACTATCCGGAAACTTAACTCTTATCACATTTTTCCCGTTAATAGGTGTTTTTCTCATTGTTCTTTTTTCTGTAATAAGCAAGGATTCTGAAGAGAGGATGAAGATAAGCGCTCTGACAATCAGTGTTTTGGAGTTTATTATTTCCATCCCGTTATTCATTAATTTTGATAAAGGCAATGCCGGCATTCAGTTTGAGCAAAAGTACAGATGGATTGAAAGCTTGGGGGTAAATTATCATCTTGGGATTGACGGTCTTAGCTTATTTTTGGTGTTGCTGACAAGTTTTATAATGCCTATAGCCATTCTTAGCTCGTGGAATTCCATTAAAAAAGGAATAAGAGAGTTCCTGATATTGATGTTGATTCTCGAAGTTTCGTTAATAGGCTCATTTGTATCACTTGATATGATACTTTTTTTCGTATTTTGGGAGGCTGTTTTAATACCAATGTACTTTATAGTTGGTATATGGGGTACCGATAGAAGGATATATGCTGCAATAAAGTTTTTTTTATATACAGCATTTGGCAGTGCATTGATGCTGATTGCGATTTTTTACCTGTATTACATGCACCTGCAACAGTTTGGTTTTGCATCAATGGGGGTGTATGATTTTTATAAATTGGACCTGCCATACGGCGGAATATTTAGTCCACAGGGTCTGGCATTTTGTGCTTTTTTCCTTGCGTTTGCAATAAAAATACCGCTTTTCCCTTTCCATACCTGGCTTCCTGATGCCCACGTTGAAGCACCAACGGCGGGGAGCGTTATACTGGCCGCCGTCTTATTAAAGATGGGCGTATATGGATTTTTACGATTTTTGATGCCCATTTTCCCCGATGCTACTATTTCTACGCTTCCAATATTAATTATGATCTCAATTGTAGGAATCATATACGGAGCATACGTTGCTTTTGCTCAGTCAGATTTAAAAAAATTAGTGGCATATTCAAGTGTAAGTCACATGGGGATGGTTATGCTTGGCATCCTGGTTTTGAACATTCAGGGGGTGGAGGGTGGAATTTACCAGATGCTAAACCACGGATTATCGACCGGCGCGTTATTTCTTCTTGTTGGAATGATATATGACAGGAGACACACAAAAAAGATCTCTGAATTTGGCGGAATTGCCAGGGTTATGCCGATTTTTGCAGCATTTTTTATGCTTGCAACATTGTCTTCCATTGGACTGCCGCTTTTAAATGGTTTTGTGGGGGAGTTTTTAATACTACTCGGTGCATTTAAATATAATTATATTTATTCCGCCATAGGTGCAAGTGGGTTAATCCTAGGAGCTGTTTATATGCTATGGGCTTATCAGAAGGTGATGTTTGGTCCTCTTGAAAAAATTGAGAATAAAAGATTGGTCGATATAAAAACAAGGGAAATTGTAACTTTATTGCCAATAGCTTTAATGATGTTTGTGATGGGGATATACCCAAAACCTTTTTTGTCGAGAATTGAGCCCAGTGTGGATAAATTTATCCAAACGGTTGAAAGAAGGGCCGAGGTAAAGGGAGAATCAGAATTCCTTTCGAATCTAAAATAAATCCGCATCGTTCTGAATAATATATAACTTCAAAAATCCCCACATTTCTGCTGATTACATTAATTCTATGTGCTATTATTTACTATTATTTTAAATTTCAGGATACCGGTTTGGCTGTAAAAAGATTGATCACAAAAAAGATGGGGTTTTCAGCTTCCCACCGTTATTGGAACCCGGATTGGAGTGAAGAGGAGAACAGATCTGTTTTCGGAAAACTGTCTGGTGAATATGGTCACGGGCACAACTTCGAGTTGGAAGTTACGTTTGAAGGGGATGTAGATGCACAAACTGGCATGATAATAAACCTTTTCGATATAAAATCTATACTAATTGATGTTTTAAAGGATTTTGATCATAAGTATTTAAATGAAGACAATGAGAATTTTAAAGATATAATACCAACACCCGAGAATATGGCGAAAGTGTTGTGGGGTCTCGTTGAGAAGAGAATAGAAAATTATGAAAACTGTAAACTTTATAATGTTAGGCTATACGAAACCAAGGATTTCTATGTTGACTACAGGAGGTAATAAAGGTTAGAGAGTTTATAAATCTTACCAGATCGTATGAGTTTTCTTGTTCCCACAGACTGTATAGAAGTGAATTGTCTGATGAGGAGAATTTTAAATTGTTTGACATTTGCAGTAACAAGAGTGGGCATGGCCACAATTATAGATTAGATGTTTGTGTGGAGGGAAGGCTGGATTCCAAAAGGAGTATGTTGAGGGATATAGAAGATATGGATTCATATGTTCAGAAATTTATAGACGAGAAACTGAACTATAAGAGATTGGATATTGAGGTTCCTTACTTTATTGACAATCAGTCAACGTGTGAAAATATTCTGGAATTTTTGTGGTTTGGATTCAGAGACGGTTTGAAGTTAAATTTGTTAGGGTTGAAACTTTGGGAAAATAATAATAATTATTTTGAGTTTTTTGACACGAAAATGGAGAAAATATTAAGGTGATCGTTAGAATGGTTTATAATCTTGAGTTACATGAAACATTGTTGTTTCGGTTTTTAAGAAAATGAATCAAATAGTATTGGTTGGTTTGAGCTATAGAACATCCCCGATTGAAGTAAGGGAGAAGTTTGCATTTACGGCCGAAAGTTTAGTCTTGGGGTTAAATTCCCTGGGCAAGAGGGAATTTGTCGAAGAATGTTTAATTATATCAACCTGTAACAGGGTTGAAATTTATGCTTCCACGGAAAATGTAGAACAATGTTTGGATGAAATCCACAGTTTTCTTTCTGAATTTCATAAGGTTCCTTTAGAGAGCTTTTCAGATCATATGTACAAACTGGTTGGTTCAAATGCTGTTAAGCATCTTTTTAGGGTAGCTTCCAGTATAGACTCAATGGTAATGGGAGAACCTCAGATATTGGGCCAGGTCAAAGATGCTTACCAGGTGGCACATCAAAACGGCTCAACCGGGTTGATACTGAACAGGCTTTTTACTTCTGCCCTTTTCGTGGCTAAAAGGGTAAGATCCGAAACACAAATCGGATCCAATGCCGTTTCTGTTAGTTATGTTGCTGTTGAACTGGCTAAGAGGATTTTTGATGATCTCAATAAGAGAACGGTGATGCTTGTTGGTACAGGTGAAATGGCCGAATTGTCAGCTAAGCACTTTATCAATGCGGGAATTGATAATATATATGTAACCAGCAGGAACTACCAGAATGCACTGGATCTATGCAATGAACTGAAAGGTCAGCCCATAAAACTTGAAGAAGTTTGCTATTACTTAAAAGAGGTCGATATAGTTGTAACTGCTACTGGTTCATCCGAGTATATTATTAAACCCCATCATGCAAAAGAGGCTTTAAAACTTAGGAATAACGAACCGATTTTTATGATTGACATAGCGGTGCCAAGGGATATTGACCCAAGAGTTGAAGAATTGTCAGACATATATCTTTATGACATCGATGATTTAAGAGGCATATTGGATGAAAATTTAAAAGGCAGGAAGGAAAAAGCATTAGTAGCCGAAAAGATTATTCAGAAGGTTGAAAAGAATTTTTCTAAATGGCTTGGAAGTTTGAAGGTGGTTCCAACTATTATAGGGATCAGAAAACATCTAGAAGAAATTAAGAACTTGGAGTTAAGTAAAGCTATAGGTAAGCTTGAATCCTTGTCTGAAGAAGATAAGCGGGTAATCGAACAATTGGCATCGGGAATAATTGGCAAGGTGCTGCATAAGCCTATAACTATACTAAAAAATGAATCTTTAAAAGCGGATAGCATGAATTTTATTAATGCGGTTAATATGTTATTCGGAATTAGCGAGGAATTTAGGTTCTTAGATGAAAATGATGAAGCCGATATTGAGGATTGGTACAAGGGGTAGTGCCCTTGCAAAATGGCAAGCAAATCATGTTAAGGAACTGATTCTTTCAAATTCTCCAGATCTTAAAGCAACCGTTGAGATTATTAAAACAACAGGCGATAAAAATATATCTTCTAATCTGGCGGAGTTTGGGGGCAAGGGTGTTTTTGTTAAGGAAATAGAGGAAGCACTTCTAAGCAATACCATCGATATAGCCGTTCACAGCATGAAAGATATGCCCACCCAGATCCCGGACGGGCTTTGTATAGGAGGGGTTATTGAAAGACACGATCCGCGCGACGTTCTTATTTCCAATGGGAATTACATGATCAATGAACTTCGGAAGGGAGCAATTCTAGGTACGGGCAGTTTGCGAAGAAAGTCCCAGATATTAAGGGAATATCCTCATCTGAAGGTTAGTTCAATCAGGGGAAATGTGGATACAAGGGTTAAAAAATTAAAGTCCGGGGAGTATGACTGTATCGTAGTTGCAAAAGCGGGCATAGACAGAATGGGTATGAGTGAAGTGATAACTGAGATTTTGGGAGTTGACGTCATGATACCCGCACCGTGCCAGGGAATTATATGTATTGAATCACGAGTTGAAGACAAAGAGTTGCTGGATGTTTTAGACGGTATTAGTCACGGGGATACTGCCATCGAAGCATTTATCGAAAGAGATTTTTTAAGACACATATCGGGTGATTGCAACGTTCCGGCGGGCTGCTATTCAAATCTGGATAAAAATGGTTCGATAAAAGTTGTTGCATTTATTGCATCCGAAGATGGCAAGAATTATATAAGTGAAGAGATATCGGGATTGAGAGATGATTTCCGAACTCTCGGAAGTAAGCTGGCTGATACCATACTTAAAAACGGCGGCAGTAGGGTTTTGGAAGAAATAAATAAAAATTAAAGTTTAATTCCTTTATGCCTTGAAATTATAACGCTTGATTGTAAAAAGACCGTTCAGGATAATATTATTTAAACATGAATATCGAATTAACATTGAAAGACCCGAAAGATGTGGACTTCTGCTTCCTGGACGTTGAGACAACGGGGCTTGACCCGGACCTTGGGGATAGGGTTTGTGAGATTGCAATTCAAAAGGTGAGAAACGGCAAAATTATAGAAAGCTTAGAGACATTGGTAAATCCTGGCAGGTCAATTCCTACGAGTGCAACCTCGATTCATAAAATAAATTACGAAATGGTTATGTCCTCTCCTTACTTTAGGGACATAGCTGAAGATATAATTGGCATGTTGAGAAATTCAGTTGTTGTAGCCCATAATGCCAGCTTCGATATTAAATTTATTTACACTGAATTGAGAAACTTGGAACTGCCAGTACCCGATTTTTTTGTTGTGGATACACTAAAAATTGCAAGAAGATACTTCAATTATAAGAACAATAGCCTGGGCTATATTGCAAAAACTATTGGATTCCCAACCGATAATGAACATAGAGCATTAGGGGATGTGAAGATTGCCCGGTTTGTGTTTGATTATTTTCTTATGGAACTGGACAGAAGGGGGATAAGATTAAACAAACTTAAAGATATATTGAAACTGCAAGGTAAAATTCCTCAATTCGAGGAAAACGGAAAGTCAACAATTCCCCCTGACCTGGAAGTTGCATTGAGGGAAAGAGGAAAGGTTCAGATTAAATATTTATCTGTTTATAGTGAACGTGAATCCGTTAGAATAATTGAGCCACTAGATTTTAATGTCTCGGGTAAATACATCTATATATTGGCATACTGCCACCTGAGAAAGGAGAGATGCAAATTTAGGGTTGATAGAATATTAGAAACCAGATCTGTTAAATAATAGACAGAATATTAATTATTGCTGATTATCCTTTTTTATAACTGTATAAACACCATCCCAATAACGCCACCAATATGAACCTTCTTTATGGTTCCTTTTCTGTGTTTCCGCCCAGACCATAACCTGAGTTAAGTCTCCCAGATATAAAAGGAGCTTGCTAGCAGCTTGCTTAACCTCATCTTCGTCGACCGGGATTTTGTCTAGAACAGCGTGAATATGGCCTTTTATATCTTCAACATTTCTTCCTATTTCGTCGGACAGGGATTTTATTTTATCAACGGAAGGTTTTACATCATCCGGAAGATGTTCAATCTGGCCGTTAATCACATCTGCGAAATCAAGTACCTTGTCCAGATTTTCTCTTGCCTTCATTGATTCTTTAGAGAGATTGGTGAGATTTTTGGCATCCAAAGCCATTATATTTCTCCTTAGAAGAATGGATTAGATTAAATAATATATTAACACTTAATCTGAAAATTGCTATACTATGCAAACACAATAACTTTATATACAGTAAAGGTTTATTTGGTTCTATATATAACTATGCCGGGAGCATGGGACAGATAAGACAGGAGTTCTTCATCCACAACCTTCATATTCCGAGCTCTTGAAGAAGCATGCCTGATATAGGTCTTGTCGTCTTTTTTTATTATTATGCCCGTATGGGAGACATCCAGTCCCGGCTTGTCTGTATAAATTCCGATGTAATCACCGGATTTCAGGGAATCGAGGACTGAACAGTCAATTCGTTCGGTAGGTATGTATTTAATCTCTCTTTTTACTATTGGAATTCCGGGCAAATAGACCGTATTATCGTTTATTTTATTTAGTGTCTTAGTTTTTTTCTTTATTTTGTCTTTACCTATGGTTTCAGTTACATCGTTGAGTTTGTCACTATTGAATACGATCCAGTCGCTGAAAAAATGGTTCCTGTTGGTAAAGGAGACATCTCCAGGCCGGTATCTGATCTCTCTAAGTTGTTCTTTGAAATCCTTGAAATTTTTTGAGAGATTCAGGGCAACTACGTAATCGATGTATGTGAAACAGTCCATGCCTTTCAGGTTAATTGTAAAAATTTCATCGGTATCGATATCACCGGTTAATGTATTCTCAGTATATGGGGTAGATAAGAATCTCTCTGATATAAAATCAATTTTCTTCTGGGGGGTTTTAACCTGATTGGATAAGTCGATTAATTCATTTAATTTCACGGGGTTCCATTCGCCCAGCTCTATGATTTCTTTAGAATAAGCACCTATGTTATAAATAAGTACAATGACTAAAGATAATAACAATGAATATATTTTAGTTTTATAGCGTTCGTTCATTTTTTAATTTTTTTGTATTCTTGAATCGTATATTTTATTATCTTTGATCTTGAAGTTTAATAAAATGCATTTCATATTATAAACTAAACTCACACTTCCCCTATTTTTTTAATTGGCTATAAACATAATCTACTTTTGATTTGTCACTAAAGAGTAGAAATTCTTCCATATTAATTTTGATTTCACCATTTATTAACTTAAGTAAGATATTATAACGATCTCTTTTAATATCTACTATTTCGAAAGAATAAATCACTTGTCCGTTGAACTTTATGTGATCCGAATTAATGATTAATCTATCCTTTTTGTATTGGTATATATTAATAAATCCAAATACGAGAGTAATAATGGCAACAATTAAATCCCGTTCCCATCTATAATTTGGGTAATTATAAATGAGAAGTATTAAACCAAAGCATATTGAAATTAATCCAGTAACAAGTAAGTATGATTTTTTGTACTTATTTTGGTTTATATTCCTTATCTCAGGAATCATTGGTATTTTTTTATGACGATTTTATAATCAGGAGCTATTTTCTCCATGAATAGTGACTATCATTTTCCTTGTCCCGCCGTGGTTTCGATGTTCACAAAGATAAATACCTTGCCAAATGCCTAGATTAAATCTTCCATTTTTTACCGGAACCGTTACGGAACTACCCAGGATTGATGACTTAATATGCGCAGGCATATCGTCGGATCCTTCCAATGAGTGTCTGTAATATGTGGCATTCTCCGGTACCGAATTATTGAAGTGGCTTTCAAAATCGGTCCTCACATCCGGGGAAGCATTTTCGTTTATAGTCAGAGAAGCGGACGTGTGGCAGATGAATATGTGTGCGATTCCTATGGAGAAATCCCCTATTTCCTTCACATTTTCCTGAATTTCATTTGTTATGAGATGAAACCCTCTTTTTCTCGATTTTAAGTTAAACTCTTTCTGTACCCAACCCATAATTGAACACCAGGATTTAACCTACACTATCTCCATATTCCTTCAATTTATACAAAAGGGCTCTTCTGCTAATCCCCAGTAATTCTGCAGCTTTTGTTCTGTTACCCCTTGTTTGGTTTAACGCTTTTTTGATATATTCCTTTTCAATCTCGTTTTTTGCCTCTTCCAGAGACAGCGTTTCAAGCCAGTTGTTTATAACATTTTTTTCAGAGGTATTATCCGGCTTTAAATCTATATTATTTATTGTTTCAGATTCAGACAGTATAATTGTACGCTCTATAAAATTCTCTAACTCCCTTATGTTTCCCTTCCAATCGTAGTTGGTTAATTTATTCATGGCGATATCACTAATTTCTAAAACCTCGTGCTTTAGCAGCTTGCTGTATTTTTCCAGGAAATGCTTGGTTAACGGCTCAATATCTTCCCTCCTTTCTCTCAGCGGAGGAATGTGTATCGGAAATACATTCAACCTGAAATACAGATCGTCCCTGAATTTACCAAAATTTATATCTTCCACAAGGTTTCTTGACGTTGCCGCTATGATCCTGATATTAATCTGAGTTGTTTTAGTATCTCCCAGTCTTCTGATTTCCTCTTCTTGTAAAACCCTCAATAGTTTGGTCTGAAGGCTCATTGGGAGCTCACCAATCTCATCTAAGAAGATTGTCCCTAGATGTGCTTCTTCAAACAACCCGTGTTTTGTTCTGTCAGCACCGCTGAAAGCACCTTTAACGTATCCAAAAAGTTCACTTTCCAACAGAGTTTCAGGTATCGCCGAGCAATTGACTGCAATGAATGAATAGTCATTTCTGTCGCTGTTATTATGTATTGCATTTGCAATAAGATCTTTTCCGGTGCCGCTTTCCCCTGTGATTAATACATTTGTTTTAAATTGAGATGCTTTTTTGGCAAGCTCAATAATCTCCGACATCTTTTTGCTGACATAAACTATCCCATCAAAGTCGCTTTTAATATCCAGTCCTGATTTCAAATAAATATTCTCTTTTCTTAAGCGCTTTCTTTCTTCAGCCATACCGATGCGTAAAATAAGTTCATCAATTTTTATAGGTTTATTAATATAATCATCGGCACCGAACTTTATTGCTTCTATGGCATCCTCAATGGTGGCATACGCCGAGATCATTATTATTATTGGGTTGAGGTCTCTTTTCTTTATCTCTTTTACGAATTCTATCCCGTCCAATGCCGGCATCTTAATATCTGATATTATTATGTCGTAATTCCGCCCTGTATCCACATGATTTATCGCTTCCACGGCATTTTCACATGGAGTTACTGAAAACCCTTCGCTTTTCAGTAACAAGCTCAACGATTCGCGAATACCGGATTCATCATCTATCAGGAGAATTTTTTTCATATAAATAATTAATTGGAATTGGGTAGTGATATTATAAATGTTGTGCCGATTCCCGATTTACTGTCAAATTCCAATGTGCCATCAAAATTTTCTACGATTCTTTTGCATATTGATAATCCCAAACCTGTCCCTTTTCCTGGTTCTTTGGTTGTGAAGAAAGGATCAAAAATTTTGCTTTTTATCTCTTCCGGAATTCCCGAGCCGTTGTCGTGTAAGAGTATTTCTGAATAATTGCTGTTAATTTTAGTGGTAATAGTTATTTGTCCGTCGTTTCCCAGGGCATCCTTGGAGTTCAGTATAAGATTGATTATTACCTGTGAAAGCTGGTGGGGATCGGCATTGACCGTAGGTAACGAGTTGCATAATTCTTGTTTTATTTCTATATTTTTTAATATCCCCTGGCTTTTTATGATTTTCATGCTGCTTTTTATAACGTCATTCGGATTAATTTTTTGAGACATATAATCCCTGGGTCTCACATAGTCGAGCAGCGTGCGAATAATTTTATCAATTCTTTGAGTTTCCCTTAATATTTTGTTAAAGAACTCTTTTTTCTGTTCATCGTTAGTGATATCGTCCCTTTTAAGGAGTTCGATGTATCCTTCTATCGACGACAGCGGGTTGCCTATCTCGTGCGCAATACCTGCAGATAGTTTTCCCAGGGATGCCAATTTTTCCGATTCAATGAGTTCTTTTTGAGTTTTCTTAAGTTCTTGATTTGCCTTCTCAAGTGCAACTATATTGTCTTGCAAATTCTTTTTGTTTTCTTCAATATCATAATACATGTTGCCCAACGCATCATATAACTGATCAATCTCCTTTGCCCCTCCAAGCTGTATATGCTTTGGAAATTCTCCCGCTGCTATTTCGTCCGTTGTTCTGATTAACTTATGAATCGGTTTAACGACCCTTCTCGTGATCAGGTAAAAACCGAATAGTCCAATGACCAGCAGGAAGAGGATACCCCAAACTGCTATAAGCCTTTGAGCCAGGATAAATTCGTCTTTTAGATCAGATAGAGGCTGGTAAACAACGATTGCACCGTACTTCCTGCCATCCACTATGAGTGGTTCAGCATATTTTAACCCCTCATAAAATGAGAAGGGCGGTAAATTGATACCTTCGATCTCTAATAAATTGTTGTTTGAAATTAATACGGACAGTATCATAGGGTCTTGGCGATTAACTTTATCCCCTTGGGTGCCTGTTTCGAATGAATAGCGTTTATCATCAATTGCAATAGCTCCCCAGGTGCCTTTATTAAATGAGTTTTTCAGGAAATCGATTCCACCTTCTATATTATTTGATTTCAGGTATGAATTTTCAAATGCATTGATAATGGACTTGACGCTGTCAACTTTACCCTCTATTGCATATTTTTCTGATACTTTAAATGCGATAATGCCGATTAAAAACATTGCCAGTGCAACAATCAGTATGGTGTTGAAAAGTATTTCTATTGTTAAGCCCAGTTTTTTCATATGCTCGGTTCAAATCATTTAATATAAGTTTAGATTATTTTGGCAAAATATGTATTAAAATTCGATACTAAAGCCACCTGTGAAAATATAAATGATTGCGGCTATGGAAAGAAAAGGGCCAAAGGGAATCGCATATTTAAGATTTTCTCTTTGGTAAAGGATAATTGAGAGACCAATAACTGTTCCAATAATAGAGCTTAGAAATACTATGAATATAACACCCTGCCAACCCAAAAAAGCGCCAAGCATAGCCAAAAGCTTAACATCTCCCATGCCCATACCTTCCCTTTTACGGATTACTTCGTATAGAAAACCAATAAAATAAAGCAGACCTCCCCCTATCAATACACCAAGGATCGAGCTCATAATGGGAACTTCGCTGATTAGTCTTAGGAAGTTTTTTAGATCAGGGGTGTCAAGCAGGTCGCTCGCATAACCCCAGTTAGTTATTATAAGGTTAAAGATAATTCCGACCCCAATTCCTGGAAATGTAATAACATTGGGTATTATCATATGCTCTAAATCTATAAATGTTATTATAATAAGAGAGTAGATTAAGACTATATAGAACAAAGTGTCCATATTTATTCCAAACTGCCTCACTGCCAGTAAAGTCAAGACGGCAGATATTAATTCTATAATCGGGTAGATTGGGGATATTCTCATGCTGCAGTTTCTGCATTTTCCACCGAGGATCAAGTAGCTCAAAATGGGTATATTGTCATAGAACTTAATTGGGTTGTTACAGCTGGTGCAGTGAGACGGCGGGAATGCGATTGATTCTTCCCTCGGAAGTCTGTAGATACAGACATTCAGGAAACTACCCAAAACAGCACCGAGTATAAAACTGAATATTTGGACTACTAGGTAAGTGCTTGAACTAAGGTTCAATTCCAATAAATTTTCCTTAATTCCTGATATTGGATAGTTTTTTTATGAGTTCTTTCTTTGCTTTTTCAATACTGGATTGTGTAATTGTAAGTTTTTTTCTTTTATTAGACAAATACTCTCTAATAGCAATCAATGTTGCCCTTTGACACAGGAATTCCACGTCGGCACCATTATAACCCAATAATTGTTTAGCTAGGGCCCTGAGATCCACATCCCTTGAAACTGGTTTGTCTTTTAAATGAATTTTTAGAATGTCTATCAGCGATTCCTCGTCGGGCAGCGGAATTTCTAAACACAAATCAAACCTGCCGGGTCTTAGAAGGGCGGTGTCAACCATGTCAACCCTGTTTGTGGCTGCCAGTACAAGAACATCCTCTAACTCTTCGATTCCGTCGATCTCCGTTAACAGCTGGCTTACAACCCGTTCCGAAACCCTGTTATCCACATTTTCTGAACGATGAGATGCTATTGCGTCAATCTCATCAAAGAAAATAATAGAAGGTGATACCTGGCGAGCCTTCTTAAAGATTTCTCTAACAGCCATTTCAGATTCTCCTACAAACTTGGAGAAAAGTTCAGGTCCTTTTATCGACAAAAAGTTAGTTCCGCTTTGTGTGGCAATAGCTTTTGCAAGAAGCGTCTTTCCGGATCCCGGTGGTCCATATAGCAAAATTCCCTTTGGAGCCTTTGCACCTGATGCTTTAAATATATCTTTGTGTTCGATAGGCCAGATAACAGCCTCGGTTAATCTGTCTTTTATTTCCTTTAATCCACCCACGTCGTCCCAGCTAACCTTGGGAATTTCAACAAATATCTCTCTTATTGCCGAGGGCTCTATACCTTTCAGCGCTTCCTGAAAATCCTCCATTTTGATAACGAGGGGTGATATTTGTTCAAAGGGAAATGAATCTTCGTTCACATCCAAATCTATGTCCGGCAATGTGGATCTCAGTGCATTCATCGCTGCTTCTCTGCACAAATTCTCAAGATCCGCCCCGACAAAACCATGAGTCAGGTCTGAAAGTTTATCAAAATCTATATCATCTGATAGCGGCATTCCCCTGGTGTGAATATTGATTATTTCTGACCGGCCGTTTACATCCGGCACGTCCAGGTAAATTTCTCTGTCGAATCTCCCCGGTCTCCTCAATGCGGGGTCAATCGTATTAGGAAGGTTGGTTGCCCCTATAACGATTATATTCCCCCTGTCCTTAAGGCCATCCATGAGGGCAAGTAGCTGGGCTACTACTCTTTTCTCGACTTCACCTGTAACCTTCTCCCTCTTAGGAGCTATTGCATCAATCTCATCTATAAAAATTATTGATGGCCTGTTCCTTGTAGCGATTTCAAAGATATCCCGTAACCTGGCTTCACTCTCACCATAGAATTTATGCATTATTTCAGGACCGATGACTACCTGGAAATTGGCATCGGTTTCATTTGCGATGGCTTTTCCGAGTAGTGTTTTGCCACTGCCGGGCGGGCCAATCAGCAATATCCCTCTTGGCGGCAATACTCCAAGTTTTTCAAATATTTCCGGGTACTTGAGCGGCAGCTCAACTATTTCTCTAACCTTTCGTATTTGTTCTCCAAGGCCGCCAACATCTTCATACTTGATAGGTTGTTTATCCAGTTTTTCCTTAGGCTTTTTCTTTATGTTAACCTTGGTCGATGTCTGAATAAATACGGGTTTTGACGGGATAGTCCCAATTACATGAAAATCCTCTTCCTTAGAATTTTTTAGTGTTACTCTGACCTTGTCACCGACACACATGGCAAAACCATCCAGCCTGTTTTGGATAAATTTCGATTCATTCCCGTTATAAAGAAGAGAGTTGTTAATTGGGGCAAGTACTACTTTGGTAGCAGGTTTAGCTTTTGCCTTTTTTACAAATACATGGTCATCAATTTTCACTCTTGCGTTTTCTCTTGTTACACAGTCGATTTGAATTGTGGATTTTTCTTCAATTCCATTTTCAAGAGGAAGAACCCTGACCACAGTTTTCCTCCTGCCACCAACTTCTATCAAATCCCAGGTGGTTACCCCGAGGGTTTTCATGTCTTCCGCATTAACACGCGCTAAGCCCTTGCCGGTGTCGTTAGCGTGAATTTCTACAATTTTAAATGAATGCATCATTAGCTTTCTAGATATTACCGACAGTGCTTTTTAAGGTCAAGCAATATAATTTGTATTTGATTTTGATTTATTAGACTTTTGTATAAAATTTTTTTATTCTTAACCCCTTATGATTGTAAAATCAATTTCGCTTATAAATTACAGGTGTTATAAATCCGAGAGGTTTGCGTTTAGTGAAAATTGCAATCTGATCCATGGTGATAATGCACAGGGTAAAACGAACCTGTTGGAGGCTATTAATTTGCTATGTACATTCCGGCCGTTTAAACAGGTTAAGATAGATGATCTTATAAGGTTTGGGGAAGACGTATCCAAGCTAAAGGGTGAAATTGAGACCACGTCGGGTTTGAATGAGGTACACATTGGATTTAACAAAAGTAAGAAGGTAGTCAGGTTAAACGGCAAGATACTTTATAGGGTTAGTAAGGCTTTTGGCAGGTTCAATGTGGTTTCTTTTCTGCCTTCTGATATTCAGCTTGTGAAGGGATCAAATAGCGATAGAAGAAGATACCTGGATTCTCTCATATCGAAAATTGATCCCGGATACTTAAACGATTTGAAATCTTATACGAAACTGATCTCACAGAGAAACGCTTTATTAGCCAAAAGTAGGAATATATCTGTTGACCAGCTCGAGGTTTGGAATGAAAAATTAACTGATTACGGTGGGAGAATATTAAGAAAGAGGCTTGGTTTGTTAAATGAAATAGAGAGATATATCGATACTTTCTACAAAAAGTCTTCCGGCACTAGATCTTCTATAAGTCTTAGATATGTATCCACGATTGATACACAAAAGGAATTGGAGAAGGAGATATCCGAGAAACTTGTAAAGAGTTTGGATAGGGATAAGAAGCTCAAATTTACGACTGTAGGTCCTCATAGGGATATTATTGAATTATATATTGATGGGAGAGAGGCAGGATCATTTGCCTCCCAGGGGGAATCGAAGAATCTTGTAATTGCATTGAAAACAATGGAAGTAACTATCATAAGTAACAAGCTGGGATTGGTACCGGTGCTCTTATTTGATGACATATCCACTGAACTGGATAAGAATAGGCGGAAATTTCTCTATGATTTCTTCATCAACTTTCACGGTCAGATTTTTATTACCTCTACATCTCCGGGTGAGGTTCCCTTTAAAGGTTCGATGAAGCTTTTTCATATAAAAAATGGTAAATTAATTTAGATAGAGAATTCCCTATAACTTGCTGCAGGGTTTCGTCTTTTCTGTCATGAGAGATAGGAGTTTTATTTTGATTTTACTTGGCTATAGACATCCGTTTCGGAGGCAGCAATATGGAAAATAGCAGGCGAAAATTCTGGGGGTGGGGTATAGAGGAGGCTGATCTTACTGCTGAAGAGAAGAAGCACTTAGTTGAACGGATGGAAGATCTATTCGACATATCGGGTCTGTCACCGGATCCCCACCCGAAGCTCTCTGAGATTATATTTCCGAAAGTAAATGTAACACCACCGGAGAGTTTGAAGAATATTTTTGACGATAGCGATTACGAGAGGGCTGCGCACACTTATGGTAAAGCCTTTCCTGATATAGTTCGGGCGTACAAAAGGGATTTTTCAAATGCCCCTGATTTAGTTGCATTTCCTAGAAAAGAGCAAGACATCGTAGATATACTTGACTGGTGCTCTTCGGAGAAAGTGGCTGCAATACCGTACGGCGCGGGTTCGAGTGTAGTAAAAGGTGTGGAGCCGGATGTGGGAAGTTACTATAAGGGTACGGTCTCGATCGATATGAGGAATTTGAATGAAATTGTTGAAATAGATAAAAAATCTCGTGCCGCCAATATCCAGGCTGGAATATACGGACCCCGTCTTGAAAGTGGATTAAAGCCCCATGGACTGACACTTAGGCATTTTCCCCAATCATTTGAATATTCGACATTGGGCGGGTGGATAGCCACAAGGTCGGGTGGTCATTATGCTACTCTCTATACCCATATTGACGAATTTGTTGAAAATTTACGTGTTATCAGCCCAAGCGGAATAATCGAATCGCTGCGTATGTGCGGCTCAGGTGCGGGACCAAGCCCTGACAGGTTTTTTATTGGTTCTGAAGGTGCACTGGGGATTATAACATCGGCGTGGATGAGGCTGCAGGATAGACCGAAGTACAGGGCTAATTCTGCCTTAACTTTTCCTGATTTTATTTCAGCTTCTGAGGCGGTCAGGGCAATCTCACAGGCGGGACTTTATCCTTCCAACATTAGGATATTGGATGAGAAAGAGGCATATTTTAACGGGGTTACGGACGGATCAGTGTCCGTGATGGTGCTTGGTTTCGAATCCGCCGACCATGAACTGGATGCCTGGATGAGCAGGGCGCTCGAATGTGCGTTTGACCACGGAGGCAAACTCCCTGACCAATCGGGATCAGGTGGAAATACCCATAGGGATGGTATGGCGGGTGCATGGAGAGATGCGTTTATCAGAATGCCTTATGTTTGGGAGGCATTGGTCGCCATGGGCATGATCACCGAGACCTACGAGTCTGCCATCACTTGGGATCGGTTCGAGGAATTTCATAACACGGTACTTGAAGAAACAAACAAGGTGGTAAAGGAAGTCTGCGGGCAGGAAGGATTTTTATCTTGCCGCTTCACATATGTATACCCTGACGGTCCTTCGCCTTATTACTCTTTAACCGCTCCTGCCAAGAAAGACAGCCAGATTCAAATGGGTCAGGAGATCAAGGATGCCATATCCGAATGTTTTTATAAGTTGGGGGGTACAATCACACACCACCATGCGGTTGGCCGGTATCATGATAAGTGGTATAAAAAACAGAGACCTGAGAAATTCGGAAAAGTTCTGGAAGCGGCTAAGGGGGAGCTTGATCCTTCGGGTATAATGAATCCAGGGGTAATAGTTTAAATGAAATTATTATATAAAAGATCTGATAATCGAAAAGGAGATGATTAAATGGATTTTGTTAAAAGAGATTCAACATCGCTGGTAGTTATTGATATGCAGGAAAGACTAATGGGTGCAATGCCTGAAGAGAGCAGGGGTGCCATAACCGATAAGAGCTTGATATTGATTAATTCTGCAAACATATTAAATATTCCGGTCGTGGTTACAGAGCAGTATCCCAAGGGGCTCGGGCCAACCATACCCGAAGTAAAGGAAGCGGTGGGTGAAAATTTCGACCCCATTGAGAAGGTGGTATTCAGCTGTGCAAGATCGCCAGAATTTAAGTCTGCCCTGTCTGATCTGGGTAGAAAAGATGTAATCATATGTGGTATTGAAACACATGTCTGCGTGTTACAAACTGCGATAGACCTCATAAATGATGGTTATAATGTTTATGTAGCGGCAGATGCCGTTACTTCAAGGAAAGAACTTGATCGTGACAAGGCTCTTGATCTTATAGAAAAAGCAGGGGCTACTGTGGGGACAACAGAAACATTTTTGTTTCAGTTGCTTGAGCGTGCCGGCACCGATGAATTTAAAGCAATATCAAAGCTGGTAAAATAACTGGAAATAAATTCCCAGATTAGAATCTGCTTATAAAAAAGGTAATTAACATATGAAATTACATATTCTTGACCTGAACTTCTTTGTACCAAAGGTAATTGGTTCTTACCTTATAGAAACTGACGATGGCCCTGTTATTGTGGACACCGGTCCCGAATCAACTTTCGAGAATCTTAAACATTCTCTGAGTGAATTCGGATATTCTGTTGAGGATGTTCGGACTGTTCTTGTGACTCACATCCATTTGGACCATTCGGGAGCGGCTTGGCGGTTTGCCGAAAAAGGATCGAAGATACATGTTCATCCAAACGGGGCGAAGCATTTAATCGATCCGACCAAGCTTGTGAATTCTGCTGAGAGAATATTTAAGGACAAGATGAAAGAACTGTGGGGAGAGATAAGAGCAATTGATGAAAGTCAAGTTATTACTTTAGAAGACAGAGACGTTTTAAAACTTGGAGGGCTGAAATTTGAAGCACTTGAAACATTTGGTCATGCTTCACATCATCACTCATACATAGTTGAAGATGTCGTGTTTTCTGGGGACGTGACTGGAATTTGTATAGAAGGAGGTCCGATAATATTGCCGACACCGCCTCCTGACATAAATATTGAACAATGGCTCGAATCGATTGAAAAATTGAGAAAGATATCCCCAAGCAAGCTCTATCCGGGGCATTTTGGAGAGATACAGAAAGCTGAAGAGCATCTAGATCTATTGGAATATACCGTGTTTGAGATGACAGAATTTGTTGGAACCAGGTTAAAGAAGGGGATAGAAGAAAACGAAATAATTAGTGAATATCTTGAAATGGCAAACAAAGTGATGGATGAGAATAATGTATCAGAGGATAGGGTAAAAGCATATGACTTTGCCGATTTTTTCTGGATGAACTCTCTGGGTTTGATTCGGTACTGGAAGAAATTTAGAAGTAGTGAATTAGCAGAGACTCAGTAGTTCGAATATACCTCTTGTCATTCCCTAATGAAAATGAGAAATTTAATACTAAGTAATTTTAAATATGTAGGAGCGGCTTCCAGCCGCGATAATCTAATTTTGGAAAGCATTGTAATTATTGGGATTAAAGGATCGCAGTAAAGCCATTTAGAAGAATAATCACGTCATTGCGAAATTCGCGAAGCAAATTGAAGCAATCTAAAATTTTTCTGTTATTCAAATTGGCATTGCGACGAAGAATCTCACATGAGATAGCAACTCGAAATGCTTGCTATGACAGGCAATATTACCCTTTTAATCCTGTCTTGCGTTAGCCCTGAGCTTGCCAAAGTA
>JAZGCJ010000001.1:0-24722 GCA_036476895.1 Thermodesulfobacteriota bacterium | reverse complement strand
AGTTGAGCACCTGTATCTTCAAGCTCTCCATCTAAAAAAGTGTATGATCCCAATATCTCAATATAACTAAGTGGTCTTAGAACTATACTGGTTTCAAATCCTTGCTCGGTTACTTTTCCCACGTTTCTGGGTTCTATTCTCGTTGCCGATATGAATACAAAAAGAATCAGGTCGTCAATTTTGTTTCTGAAATAAGCAGCTTGAAAACTTATCATTGGATAGGAGATAACAAATCCTAAATCGAAGTCAAAAGAGGTCTCAGGTTCTAAATCAGGATTTCCGCGAATGAAACCTTCATCGGGGAAGAACAGTTCGCTGAAATTAGGAGCCCGGTATGACCTGCCTATGTTTCCTTTGAACGATAAATAATTGAGCGGGGAGACGACTATCCCCAGTCTAGGTGAAATACCCGAGTCGAAACTATCATTCAAATCTCCCCATGTTCTGTAAAGATCATATCGAAATATCGGGTTTAGGGTTAAGAGTTCATCAAATAAGACAATTTCATCTGATGCGAAAAGACTTGCTGTAAGGCGTTTGGGATTATCAAAATCTTCGTTTCTTAAAAATACCGCTCTGATTTCTGAAGAAAATGTTATTAGTTGATTAAGCGGAGCATACCATACTATGGTTGGATTAACGCCAAATGAGTAAGTCTTACTAAGAGTGTCGATCGGTGGTCCAAGTATTGGTTCAGGATTTGTGAATTCCAGCATGTCGAACCTGTTAAAAAAAATAATATTGAAATCTAGATCCGGGTTTATAAAGTTTTCCTTGTTTATAGTAAGACTCGTTAGGTTCCTGATATCTTTTTGATTTGAATCGGGTTCCTGAAACTCCCCAAGACCTGGAACGCCCCTGTCGTCATAGAAAAAATCATTCATGAGGGTTATTGTCCAATCAGTTTTCTCGTATTGAACTTTCCAGAATAAACTCTCTGAATGAAAATCATTATTTATTCTTGTAAGGGTCAAATCGTTTACAGATTTAAATTTGAAGTCTCCTTCGCTTTGAGCATGTGAAAGCGAGACGAGATAGCTAAAATTACCAATCTTCTGAGCCCTGGAAGCATTAATACCAAATGTTTCAAATGATCCGTAGGTTGCAGAGGCCAGTGTGAACGGCACATCGGTTGGTTTTGTAACAATATTTACTACTCCGCCCAGTGCGTCTGATCCTGCAAGTGCAGAAGCCCCACCCCTCACTATCTCAAACTTTTCAACAAAATCCAGAGGTATAGTGGATAGATCAACCCCGCCACCCAGCGGGTTATTCAATCTGACACCATCAAGAAGAATCACTACCTGGTCATTTGAGGATCCTCTAATGGAGATGGTTTTCAATTGACCCAAGCCGCCAAAATCCCTAACAAATACACCTGGTGAGAATGATAGTATTTCAGCTGTTGTGTTGAATTCCCCGCTAAATTCTTCTAATTCTATTGAGGTTGAAAAAGCTGATGGATAGTCTAGAGGAGGGTCAATATATGTATCTTCAACTATTACTGTATCCAGTTCGGTTGAATTCTCTTGTAGCGAAAAACCTGAAACGGGAAATATGAGAATTAATAGTAAAAGAAATTTCAAGCTATTCCCCCGGTCTTTATTTTAGAACCGGGAGGATACTTTTGGTGTTTTATCAACATTATTTACATTCTCCCCCCGAAGAATAATAAATTTTCATTCAAGGCAGGTATTCTGGCTTGTAGCCTCTGGACTTCTTTGCGCCTTCCCAGATTGCTCCAGTGGCATATTGCAAAGAACTTTGCGGACTACTCACAGCAACGAGTGGGCTGCACCGGATTCACACCGGATTTCCCTATTACTGACTAATGGTCACCTTGAACCAATTTTGTAATAAAAACTATCTTATCTTAATAAAAATTAAATTTCAAGGAATGGGATATGAATATAACAAAAACAGATTTATTATTTCATAATGTAGGGGTTTAAGAGACTCATGATAAATAGAGTAATTGGTTCATATAAGATACTGGAGAAGATTGGGGAAGGAGGGATGGGTGTAGTGTATAAAGCAATACACACAAAGCTTGACCAGTTGGTGGCGATAAAGATTCTCTTTCCACAGTATTCAAGGGACCTTAAAATGCAGAACAAACTTGTAAATGAAGCTAAACTGCAAGCTAAATTTGCTCATCCAAATGTTGTAAATATATTGAATTATTTTGAGCAGGGAGAAGACTCATTTCTGGTAATGGAGTTTGTGGATGGTGAAACCGTATCGGAGATTTTAAAAACACAGACCAAAATTCCGGAGAGTCGGGCGATTAACATATGTTTGGACGTGCTCAGCGCCTTGGAATTTATGCATACAAGGGGTTTGATACACAGGGATATAAAGCCGAGCAACATAATGATATCCAAGGATGGACTGGTAAAGGTAACCGATTTTGGTATTGCCAAGGTTATGGGTGACACGGTAAAAACAAGAACTGGTTTAGTTGGTTCATTGTCTTATATATCACCGGAACAGATACTTGGAGAAGAAGTTAAAAGCTTTACAGATATATATTCGCTTGGGATATCTCTATATCATATGGTAACTGGGAGAGTTCCTTATATTGGGGATTCTGAGTTTAAGATTATGAAAGGGCATATTGAGGATAGGCCGGTTCCGCCATGGATATTGAATCAAAAGCTGGACAAGAACTTGAGCGATATCATCTTGAAGTCAATAGAGAAAAAACCATTGGATCGTTTTTACGATGCTGCTGAGTTTTCAAACAAACTGTCTGATTATTTCAAAAGGAAAAACTCACGACCTGTTGAGCTGGCAAAATTTATCAAATTTCCTGATTTAAATGGAATAAAGGATACACTTACATCAAATATTAAAAGACCATATCTGTATTCAGTCTCATCAATATTAGTTCTTCTCATCGTATTCGTAGTATTTAATTACTTAGAGATTAAGCCTTTTAGTTTTAACCATCAAAAAGACAGTGATTTCATGCAATCTGTGCTCGATAATTTATATCAAATTAGCTTACCCGACGATATTGAGAATGATTATTTCTTTTCTAAATTAGATCCAAATAAGAAGAAATTAAAAAAGAAATGGAGACGAAAGAAAAAAGTTCAAACCGTTGATGTATCCAGTTCTGTGAATATTAAGGGAACTTCAACTGGTCAAAGTTACTTTAATTCCGATAAATTTAACCAGAAAGATGAAAAAGCTGATCTCCAGGAAATACTCAAAAGAAATAAGCTCCTACCGGTACCTTAATCAATTCTGGGTATAACCTCTTTCCCGAATCTTTCAATGCAGTCGGATATTACTTCGTGAGGTGCTTGGGGAAAAACCATTCTGCAACTTAAATAATTTATACCAAGCTCGTCTCTATATTTTTTGATCTCATCAACAAAGTGATCCGGAGTGCCTATTATAAACCTTTCTTCGGCCAGGTGATCGAATAGGGGATCTTCGGTACTTTCTATTTGTTTGCCCCCAACGAATATTTTTACTCCGAGGGTAAAATAGAATTTGTACATGTTTATAATGTATTTATTCCCTCCCTCCGTTGCTTTTTCTTCGTTTTTTGCTATGAATGTTTCTCTGAGAAGGATATGCTCAACAGATTCAGGGTTTTTTCCCACTTTCCTCGCTTCATCGTTGTAAAAGCCTAAGGTATCTTTAATCATATCCATAGTGCGGCCAGGACCAATTAATAGTGGAATTCCAAATCTGCCTGCTCTTCTAATCGCAGGTTCCTCAAAGGCTCCGATATAAATTGGTATATATGGTTTTTGAACGGGTTTAGGAGTTACGTTAATATCCTGATACTGGTATCTTTTGCCGTTATATGAAAACTTTTCTTCAGTCCATGATTTGATAATAACTTCTATCCCTTCGTCCATAAGAGATGGCCGATGGTTTATAGGAATACCGAACCCTTCGAACTCTTCTTTCCTGTAACCGAGAACAACCCCCAGGTTAAACCTTCCATTTGATATGTTATCCACTACAGCTGCATCTTCGGCAACTCTGAGAGGGTTATGGAGTGGAAGAATGATCCCGGCCGTTCCGATCCTTATCCTGCTTGTTACAGCTGCCATTGCAGCTGCTGTTACAGAGAGAGATGGACAATAACCATCTTCGAGGAAATGATGCTCTGATAACCATACAGATTCAAAATTTACTTCCTCGGCCAACTTAACTTGTTTCAGGGTATTTCTATAAAGGTCTCTGTGAGTATATGGAAGGTCAGGATGAGTTTGCATTCCGAAAAGTCCGACACCGAATTTCATTTTTATATCCTCCAACTGCTAGTTTTTTAATATGATACTTAACTTATTTAATATTTGAAGTTGGTACAAATATGTTTATAACTTGAGTTTTACAATTGATTTCAATTATAATGACTTGGACAAATCTATTATAGAGGTGTGAAAATGGCAAATGAAATTAAATTTGGAGTATCTGCACCTATGCCCGGTGCCGATGTAGGTGGAATTATTGAATTCTCTGTTAAAGCCGATCAATTGGGATTCGATACCATATGGTATCCGGATCATTTAGTTTTTGTTGCTCCGGGGGCTATTGCACCCGAGGCGTGGACTATTGCATCGGCGGCCGCAATGAAAACTGAGAACATACAACTGGGAACAGTTTCCGACCCTCACAGGATTCATCCTGCGGTTTTTGCCCAGAGACTGGCATCGGTTGATCAACTTTCAAAGGGGAGAACAGTTTTAGCATTGGGAGTTGGAGAATCTATGAATTTAGACGCTTTTGGAATTGAGTGGAATAAACCTCTTGGCAAGCTTAAAGAATCTATTGAAGTTATGAACATGCTTTGGGACACCGATGAGCCAATTAACTTTGACGGGCAGTTTTATAAACTTGAAAACGCTTTTCTACAGATAAAACCCTATAAAAGGACTAAGATACCGTTTTATATTGCTACTCATACCCCGAAAGGTCTTCAATTGACGGGAGAAAGAGGAGACGGGTGGCTGCCGATAGATTTAAACCCTGATCTGTATAGCAGATACTACGGTGATATTAAATCAGCTGCTGAAAGCGCTGGGCGCTCGCTCGATGGTTTTGATCCGGCACTATGGGTATTTACTTCACTGGGGAAAAATGAGGATGAAGCGTACAAGACATTGGAGCCGTTTAAATATGTATTGGTCATGCAGGATCAGCTATTAAAAGCAGGTTACGATGTTGATATTCCGGAAGAATATCATGGGTTGAACTATTTTAATATAGTTCCCACAGATGAAGAGGGCAGGCAGAGGTTTAGACAGTTAGGACAGCTGTTTCCGAGGGAAGCGATTCTAGATTTTACAATTACGGGTTCAAAACAGGACTGTATAAAGAAGATAGAAAGTTTTATTGACTCCGGAGTTAGGAACTTTGTTTTATTCTACCGTTTTAGTCCTGACCCTGAGCATTGCCTTCAAACGTATGCGAAAGAAATTATTCCATACTTTAAGGGTTAGAAAATTAATTTTTATTTTCTACAAACTCAACATCTTTAAACAGTATTATACTGAGCGGGTTCTGATCCAGTCCTTTTACATATGGTTTTACCATACTTTGTTGAATTGAAATAAACATGGGGACAATCGGATTGTCTTTTTCGGTAAGTATTTGTTGCGCCTGGTTGTAGAGCTTAACTCTTTTTCGTGGATCGATTTCTTCTGCAGCTTTTTCCACCAATTCGTCATATTCCACGTTGCACCAGTTTGTTCTGTTGTTACCGCTGTTACATTCAAAAAGGTTCATAAAATTGTGGGGGTCCGGGAAATCTGCTCCCCAGCCGGCCCTGTGTATCTCTGGAGGGTTGTTGCTAATTGTGCTTAGGTAGACTTTCCATTCTTCATTTACAAGATCAGCTTTAACGCCTAATGTTGTTTTCCACATGCTTTGAAGTGCTTCTGCAATTATCCTGTTGTTGCTAACGTCGGGGTATAAAAATGTAACTTCAGGAAAGCCTTTGCCGTTCGGGTAGCCCGCTTCTGCAAGGTAATTCCTGGCCTTTTCAGGATCGTATTTTGTTCCTATTTCCGGGTTATAGCCAAGCATATCCTTGGGGATCCATGATGTTGCTTCTATACCGGCGCCCTGGATAAGATTTATCAGACTTTCTCTGTCGATTGCCGAGGCAAATGCCTTTCTTGCCAGTGGATTGTCAAAGGGTATTTTTTTGACGTTAAATGCTATATAGTTTCCTCTGAATTGGGATAGTGTTACATAGTCCGGGGAGTTCTTTAATCTTGGTATTTCCAGTACTGGTATTCCCCTCCCGTCCACGTAATCCAGGTCCCCGTTTTCATACTGTGCAAGGGCGGAAGTTGGATTTTCATTCATTATCATCGACACATTTTCTAACTTAGGTTCATCTCCCCAGTAATCTTTATTTTTTGAGATTACCAATTTGTTATGGTGTTTCCACTTCGACAATTTATAAGGTCCGATGGTTACAATATTTTCCGGTTTTGTCCACTTTATTCCGTGCTTTTCCACGACGTCTTTTCTCATCGGAAATGTGGACATAAACGTTACGAGACTTGGAAAGTAAGAGGCAGGTCTTTTGAGTTTCACCTGTAGGGTTTTTTCGTCCAAGGCTTTTACACCGACCTTGTCCGAATCTTTAATTTTTCCATTGTTATAATCTTCGGCGTTTTCAATATCGTATAAGAAATAGGCATAATCACCGCCCGTGGCAGGTTTTAGTATTCTCTTCCATGAGTATTCAAAGTCCTCTGCTTTTAGTGGTTTTCCATCCGTCCAAAATACGTTGTCTCTTATTTTGAATGTATATGTTTTACCGTCTTCACTTATTTCCCAGCTTTCTGCAAGCGCAGGCTCGGCAGTGTAGTCATCTCCAAATGTAGTTAATCCTTCCATAATGTTATTAAGGATCAGATATGAGGTGCTGTCGGTTGATAGAGACCAATCGAGAGACGGAGGCTCCGTTCCTATGTTTATATTAAGTGTGTTTTTTTTTGAAATGTTACGTTGTGTTTGATCGCTATTTCGGTTGCATGCTGTGAGAGCGGTGATGATTAATAATAGTGTTAATATAAATCTTAAGATTTTCATGGTTTGGGGAGTAAGATTAAAGAAATATCCATTGCTTGTCTACTATATAGCTGTTTTGAGGAGTATAGCGTTTCTAGAATGTTTTATTTTCGTGGGACACTTCATATGTAATTAAGCTGGTCGAACCTTCGATCAGATCCGGCAACTTCTCTGCAAAATCTTTGAAGTACGACATCTCGAAATGGAGATCAAGATCTTCCTTGTTCCTCCATCTTTCTAAATATGTAAAAGAGTCCGGGTCGAAAGGGTCCTGGAGAAATTCATAACATATACAACCTTCCTCACTTCTTGAAGGCTCAAGCATTTCATGGGACATGTCTATAATTTGTTGACGATGTTCAGGTTTGGACCTGAATTTGGCAATTAGTATCAGCATTTGATCTATTCTTAAAATTTAAATTGTATTAACAATACTGGTTTAATGTAAAAGGATACAGCAAAATAAATTTGCTGTATCCTCTAATATAAAAAATAGGTTCATAAATACATAGGAAATAGAGTATTATTAAATAGGGGTTATTCTATTTAAATAATTGGGTTCGAAAAGTACATGCGCATGTCTAGTAAACAAGCGTCTAATTTCAGGATAAAGCTTCACGAAAGCATAAGAGGAATTCGGAAAGATCAATACAAGGTTATTGAAAACCCTAATAATCCTTTTTTGGATTATGAATTTCTTCAGATCCTCGAAGATTCTGGGTGTGTGGGAAGAGACACCACTTGGCATCCCCGTTATATTGAATTAACGGAATCTGATCAAACGGTGGGAGCAATAACTTTTTACGAAAAACTCGATTCTTATGGAGAGTATATATTCGATTGGGAGTGGGCAAGGGCATATCAAAGTGCAGGTCTAAACTATTATCCTAAAGCAGTAGTAGCAATTCCTTTTACACCGACCAACGGCATTAGAATATTGGTTCATAAAGACCACAATTTTGAAAAATGTGCCAAATTGATGGTATCGGCCTTGATTCGATATTGCACCGACAGGAACTTATCGTCTATTCATTTTTTATTTTTAACAAAGTCTGAACAGGAATTGTTAAGTAACATTGGCTTCCTTTCCAGAACCACACATCAATATCATTGGAGAAATAGGCAATACAAAATATTTGATGATTTCCTGGCTGATTTAAGATCCAATAGGAGAAAGCAGATCAGGAAGGAGAGAAAGCACTTGAAAGAGTCTGGATTAAAGATACACATCTTTGAAAAAGATGAAATATTAAAGGAGCATATTGATTCAATTTGGGATTTTTATCGAGATACGACATTTAGGAAATGGGGTAATCCTTACTTAAATAGAAGGTTTTTTGACTTGTGTTTCGAGAAGTTTAGAAATAGAATTGTTTTGGTTCTTGCAAAGGATAAGGACGCCTGGGTTGGCGGAACATTCAATATTGTAAAAAACGGAACTCTCTATGGCAGGTACTGGGGAGCCATTGCAGATTACAAAAATTTGCATTTTGAGTGCTGTTATTACAGCTTAATAGACTACGCAATAAAGAACGGAATTCAGTTGTTTGAGGCGGGTGCACAGGGTGAGCACAAGTTTTTAAGGGGATTCGCTGCAGTTCCGACATACAGCTCGCATTTTATATTGCATGATGGTGCAAGAAAAACGATTTCCAATTATCTGGATAGAGAAAAGGTTTTCATATATCATACAATCTACGAATATAACAAGCAATCTCCATTAAAATACTTGTATGAGGAGGCTGAAAGTAGTTAAAATTATTGGGTTGGGAACTCGTTATGTCTGATGAAAGATTAAATGACATAGACACAGAGTTAGTCACAGAAGAACGGGTCAGAGTAAAAAAACCTGATATGTACAGGATTGTTCTTATTAACGATGATTATACTCCGCGTGACTTTGTAGTATGGATTTTAATGAGAGTATTTTATAAAACAAACGAGGAAAGCACCAGAATCATGCTGGAAGCTCATACATCCGGAAAAAGTGCAATAGGTGTCTATACATTAGATGAAGCAAGAACTAGGGTTATACAGGTTGATAATTTAGCAAAGAAATATGATCATCCGCTTCAATGCGTTTTAGAAGTAGAGGCGGGTGGAGAAGAATAATGACTATTTCCGAAGAATTAGAAAAAACACTCAAGAGAGCTTATGAGCAGGCTAAGAATAGAAAGTACGAGTTCATAACTCTTGAGCATATATTGTTAGAATTAATTGAAGATAGCGATGCATCGGTTGTTCTTATCGGGTGTGGTGTGGATTTGGAAGTTCTAAGAAGAAATTTAATTGATTTCATGGACGAGAATATGCAGCCAATCGAATCTGAATATCTTCCCGAGCCACAGTATTCTGCCGGAAGCCAGTTTGTATTAAGATTGGCGGCAATGCACGCGGAGTCTGCAGATAAAAATGAGATAAACGGCGGAAGCATTCTGGTTTCAATATTTAGAGTGGATGAATCTCACGCACTGTACTTTCTAAAGAAGCAAGGTCTTACAAGGTACGATGTGGTTAGGTTTGTATCTCACGGAAACATAGAGCTTGAGATTGAAGAACAAAAGAAGAAAAATGCTATAACATCGCCCAAAGAAAGAGACCAGATCATAAAGGATCCGCTAACCCAGTTTTGTACAAATCTTATTGAAAAAGCTAAGAAAGGGGATTTGGATCCATTAATAGGCAGGGACAGCGAAATTGACAGGACAATCCACATTTTGTCCCGCAGAAGAAAAAACAATCCTGTTTTTGTAGGGGATGCCGGAGTGGGGAAAACTGCGATCGCAGAGGGATTGGCTCTAAGGATTGTGGAAGAAAAGGTTCCTGAATCTTTAAAAAACTTGGAAATTTATGCCCTAAATATGGGATCTTTAACAGCCGGAACAAGGTACAGAGGTGATTTTGAGGAGCGTTTGAAATCAATAATTGATTTGATTAAGAATGACGTAAAGAAGGTATTGTTCATCGACGAGATTCATACAGTAATCGGAGCCGGTGCGGTGTCGGGAGGTACCCTGGATGCGGCTAACATGCTTAAGCCCGCTCTAGCAAATGGTGAGATACGTTGTATAGGAACTACGACACTTAAGGAATATAGAAGTGTATTTGAGAAAGATCATGCGTTGGCAAGAAGATTTCAAAAGGTCGATATATATGAGCCAAGTGAAGAGGAGACCGTAAAAATACTCCAGGGTTTAAAAAAATACTACGAAGATTTTCACGGTGTATCGTATTCCAATCCTTCGCTAAAAGCAGCTGTTGAGCTCTCTGCAAAATATATGAATGATAGAAGATTACCTGATAAGGCAATTGATCTACTTGACGAAGCTGGTGCCGAGGTAAAGCTTAGAAGCAATAGGACAGGTGTTAAACAGGTAACTGTCAAGGATATTGAAACTTTGATATCCAAGATTGCTAAGGTTCCGACCCGGACCGTAAGAGTAGATGACAAAAACAGATTGATGACTCTTGGCAATGAACTGAAAAAAGTAATTTTTGGTCAGGATGACGCGGTTGACAGTTTGGTAACTTCTATCCAAATGTCCAGGGCTGGTCTTAGCGAACCCAATAAGCCTGTTGGGTGTTTTATGTTTGCCGGTCCAACCGGAGTTGGCAAAACAGAGCTGGCGAGGCAACTGTCTGAAGTACTCGGAATTCAGTTTATAAGATTCGATATGAGTGAATATATGGAAAAGCATACCGTATCTAGACTTATTGGCTCACCTCCAGGTTATGTTGGCTTTGATCAGGGTGGTCAGCTTACTGAAGCGGTTAACCAAAGCCCCCACGCGGTTTTACTGATGGATGAAATTGAAAAAGCACACGAAGATATTTTTAACATTCTGCTCCAGGTTATGGATCATGCGACATTAACGGATTCGAATGGAAGAAAGGTGGACTTCAAGCAGATAATACTTATTTTGACTACTAATACGGGATCAAGGGAAAGCAGTAAACGAAGCATGGGTTTTGGCAAGGAAGAGTTTGAGGATAGAAGTCGTGAGGCAATAGACCGTTTTTTTAGCCCTGAGTTCAGAAATAGGCTGGATGCTATAATAAATTTTAATTCTCTGGACATAAGGATTGTTGAGAAAATAGTTGATAAAATTGTTGGTCAGCTATCGGATAGATTGAAAGCAAAGAAAGTGTCAATTGAATTTTCACCCGAAGCAAGAACCTATATTGCGAAAAAGGGCTATAACAGGCAGCTTGGTGCGAGACCGATACAAAGACTTATTGATAATGAGATAACCGAAAGGCTGTCCAAGGAAATTCTATTCGGTGAGATTTCATCAGGTGGTAAAGTTAATATTACATTGAAAAATGGCAAACTTAAATTTGATTATGTTACGAGTATGAATTAACTTCCGTAGTGAATAATAATGTGAGTTTCCTCATATCTGATTGCTTGAAAGTTTGTTATGAAAATTATATCAAGATATAAATTATTGATTAACGATATTCTAAAGCTCAAGATTAATATCAATTATTTCTAATTCACATTATTCTCAGGATTAAATCATTATTAAAATAAAAGAGTTAGCTTTTTATTTCTTAGACTTGGTCTTGTATTCTTTGGTGGGCCTCCCGCCTATATTTCTCTGATTGGATGAATTGCTAACGAAAAAAAGGTGGATGTCCAGAGAGCAATTCTTGGATATAGTTGGCGTTATCAATTTAATTCCAGGTCCGAATTCCACCCAGGTAGTTATTTATTGTGGCTATAGTCACGCGGGCTTCCTAGGATCGTTGGTAGCCGGGATATCGTTTATTCATCCCTCCGTAATTTTAACTATCATTTCTGCATATCTTTATGTAAGGATGGGAAAGATTTTAAGGTTAGATTATATATTGTTCGGAGTTAAACCGGCTATGATAGCAATTATCGTATTGGTATCATACAGACTGGGGAAAAGGGCACTAAAAAGTTGGGCAATTGGATTAATAGGACTATTTGGGTTCATAATTAATTTAGCATATGTAATTTTAGGCAGTTGTTTAGTAGGGTTATTATTGGTTCAAATATGAAATTGATGATTATAAATATTGTAAAAACTATAATAGATGAAAATAATGAGTAGGTATTAGGAGGTTAATAATGAACGGGTATTTAATAGGGTTTTTAATGGCTATATTAACTATTAGCTTATTTATTACTCAGGAGTCTTTAGCTCAGAATTTTGGTATTGGTGGTACATGGTATCACAACGACAAACCTACACATGTAAATGTTAATGGTTATGAAAGAGTGGTATTTATTAATGAAGACGGCGATAAAGCTGTGGGTCATTTTGTAAATCCTTGGAAAGTAAACGTTCCAAAATGGGGTGTAAACGGTACTATCAAAAATGGTGGTCGTAAAATTGCTTGGACCAATGGTACAACTTGGACTCGCTACCCTGAAAAGAAGACACATGTAAGCGGGAGATGGTATCATGGGGATAAACCAACTTACATAAATGTTTATGATAACGGATGGAAATTTAGCATTACTAACGAGTTCGGAGAGACAAGTGACGGAACAGCGCAGGGGCCACATACACTATACGCACCTTCATTATACGCACCTTCATTGAGCATTTACGGCCATGTAAACAGAGACGCTACTGTAATAAGGTGGACAAACGGTCCAGTTTGGACAAGATATCTGGACGGCAATGGATCTGGTCCATTGAGATCGGAACCGGGCTCATAGTCAAAAAGTAAATATTAAAGATTACGGTATTATTCTGAAGAAATTATAAGGAGTACAGTTCCAGCTTCGACAGAATCCCCTTGCTTTGTTTTAATATCTTTAACTGTTCCATTTATTGGGGACTTTAGCTCACTCTCCATCTTCATGGCTTCAACAACAACAACACCTTCATCTAGCTTAACTTCATCTCCCAAGGACTTCAGGATTTTAACAACTCTGCTCGACATAGGTGATTTAATTTCTTGAACTCCCGATGCGGCTGTTAAGACTTTGCTTCTCTCCCTCTCGGAAATTGCTTCAAATTCATATAGGTCTCCGTTTAGAAAGACTTGTATGTCTTTTCCGTTTTTTAAAACTCCGATGGAAAAGGACTTGCCATTTGAAATTATCGAGTATAAATGTTCATCAAGCTTCCGGAATTCCACAGGATGTGGTTCATTATCAATTTCTATTTGAAATTTATTTTCTTCCTGCTCTAGGTTAATTCTGAACACCTTGTCTTTGTATTTGAGCGTATACATCATATGCTTGGGGTTCTTGAGACTGCCATTCTCCTATTCAGAAGTTTCCAGTTTGATTGAATTTTTTCATCGCCACTGTTAATCTCAGTGAAGTCGTGAATGCACAACCCAGCTGCAATCAATGCGGGATTTATGTCGGAATTTCTCGGGCTCAGTAGCTCCTGATGCCTTTCGATGAACCCGGTATCAATATCACCTTTTTGAAATTCATCGTTTTCCATAACTCTGATAAGAAATCCGATATTGGTTTTTACCCCAAGCACTATATATTCACTAAGCGCCGACGCCATCTTCTTAATCGCGGTTTCCCTGGAGTCCGCCCAGACTATTAGTTTTGAGAGCATTGGATCATAAAATGGTGTAATCTCGCACCCACTGTAGATTGCGGAATCATCCCTTATCCCTGGGCCGTTTGGTACCTTTACATATTTGAGAATACCGGGCGATGGAAGAAAATTGGCCTCAGTATCCTCTGCATAAACTCTGCATTCCAAAGCATGTCCATTCATAGTTATTTTGCTTTGTTTAAAAGGAAGGTGCTCACCGGATGCTATGCGTATCATCCATTTAACGATGTCAAAGCCGGTTATCATTTCAGTAACAGGATGTTCAACCTGTATACGCGTATTCATTTCAAGGAAGTAAAAGTTCTGTTTTTGATCCATTATAAATTCTATTGTTCCGGCACCCCTGTACTTAACCTCTTTTGCTATCCTTACTGCGACCTCTCCCATTTTTTTCCTTGTTCTAGGGCTTATCGCCGATGAGGGGGCTTCTTCGATTACTTTTTGGTGCCTTCTCTGAATTGAACATTCACGTTCAAAAAGGTGAAGAATATTGCCGTGTTGATCAGCGATTAATTGAATTTCTATGTGTCTCGGCTTTTCAATAAATTTTTCAACATATACCGAATCGTCTCCAAATGCTGACCGTGCCTCACTTCTTGCCATTCTAAGTGAGCTTTCAAATTCATCTTCACTCCTGACTAGTCTCATTCCTTTTCCCCCGCCGCCGGCAGAGGCCTTGATCATAACGGGAAATCCGATTTTCTTTGCTGTTACCCCGGCCTCAACGTCACTGACTGCGCCATCCGAACCAAGTACAATAGGAACCTTTGCATTTCGAGCTATTTTTCTTGCGGTAATTTTATCGCCCATCAGTTTTATTGACTCAGCCGAGGGACCAATGAATACGATGCCTTCGTTCTCACACATACTTGCGAACGCATCGTTCTCGGATAAAAAGCCAAATCCAGGGTGTATTGCTTCAGCCCCTGATTTCTTAGCAACTTCTATTATTTTTTCTTTAACGAGATAACTCTCTGAAGGAAGTGATGGTCCTATGTGGTACGCTTCATCAGCCAAGGCAACATGGAATGAGCGGCGATCTGCATCGGAAAATACAGCAACCGACTTGATATCGAGCTCCCTGCATGCTCGGATTATCCTTACAGCTATTTCTCCTCTGTTTGCTACAAGAACCTTGTTGAACATTTTTCCCTCTCGAATTATAGCGGAATATTACCGTGTTTTTTGAGTGGATTTGTTTGCCTCTTTCCATCCAGCAATTCTAAAGCTCTGAAAACTCTTTGCCTTGTATCTTCAGGATTAATTACTTCGTCGATAAAACCTAGATCTGCTGCGCGGTAAGGGTTGGCAAAATTTTCTTTGTATTCCTCTGTTAATTTTGCTCTCTCAGCATCTGGGTCTTCTGCTTGAGCGATTTGAGCACGCAAAATGATATTTACTGCTCCTTCCGATCCCATGACTGCAATTTCCCCTGTCGGATAAGAGAAGTTGATATCGCCTCTTATATGCTTAGAAGACATTACATCGTATGCACCACCGTAAGCTTTTCTAGTTATAACAGTGATCTTAGGCACTGTAGACTCGCAATAAGCATAAAGAAGCTTTGAACCATGTCTTATTATTCCACCCCATTCTTGAGCGGTCCCGGGCAAAAATCCCGGAACATCAACGAATGTAAGTAATGGAATATTAAAGCAATCACAAAACCTAACAAATCTTCCCCCTTTTATAGAAGCGTCGATATCAAGACATCCTGCCAAAATGTTAGGTTGATTACCCACTATTCCAACCACCCTTCCTCCCACACGTGCAAAACCTATAACTATATTTTGTGCATATTGCTCATGTACTTCGAAAAAATATGCATCATCTACAACAAGTTTAATTACATCTTTAATGTCATAAGGCTTGTTTGGATTCACAGGAACTATATCTCTGATTTTCATTTCTTTTCGGTCGACCGGGTCATCCGAGGCAGCCTTAGGAGGATCTTCCAAGTTGTTTGACGGTAAGAAGCTTAGGAGCTCTCTTATCAACATAATACATTCTTTATCATCCTCAGTTTTAAAATGAGCCACCCCACTTTTTGAGTTATGCACTTGCGCGCCACCCAGTTCCTCTGAACTCACCTCTTCGTGAGTAACCGCTTTTATCACATCCGGGCCAGTGATAAACATATAACTTGTTTTTTTTACCATAATGGTAAAATCGGTTAATGCAGGGGAGTAAACGGCACCACCGGCACACGGACCCATAATGGCTGATATCTGCGGTACAACACCAGAGGCAAGTGTATTTCTTAAGAATATTTCTGCATAGCCACCAAGGCTCTCTACCCCTTCTTGAATACGAGCCCCGCCGGAATCGTTAAGCCCGATTACAGGTGCTCCGACCTGCATTGCCATATCCATAATCTTGCATATTTTTCTGCCGTGGACCATTCCTAGGGAACCACCAAATACTGTAAAATCCTGAGAATAAACAAAAACCTTGCGGCCATCAATCTTTCCGTAACCGGTTACAACACCGTCACCAAGGAACTTTTTATTTTCCATTCCAAAATCGGTACATCTATGGACTACAAACTTATCCAGCTCAATAAAGCTGTCCTTGTCCAATAGTATATCGATCCGCTCTCTGGCAGTAAGTTTTCCGGTATCGTGCTGTTTTTTTATCCTTGCCTCGCCACCTCCCAACTCTGATTCTTTATTTTTTTTCTCAAGCAGTTCAATTTTTTCTTCCATTTTCTTACCTGCTCCTTAGAATTTACTAATAGTTGAGAGTGTCATTCTCAAAAAATTGGGCTATGGATAGTTAACGAGCTAAAAGTTATTCAAAGAATTAATAATTTAAAAAAGGGTTAATAAAATTGCTACCATCCACCACCAACCCGAAGCTGGTCAAATATACCAGAATTTTAGTTTTATTCAAAGTCCTACATGGTGTAATTAAGTATTAATTTCTTTCCAGATTTTATTAGCCTGTGTTCTTGTTTTCAATACGGATCCATTGTTATCAATTATGTAATCAGCGTACTTTTTCTTTTCCGAGATCTGCATCTGGGATTTGATTCTGGATTGTATTTGATCCGAGGGAATATCATCTCTCAGTTTTATTCTTTTAGTTTGTGTATCTTCGTCAACAACTACCAATATTAATTTGTCAATCAGGTCTAAAAGTCCCCCTTTTTCGATTATTAACGCAGCTTCAATTATAACAACATTTGAATGATCTTTCTCGTATTCGTTAACTAGGTTGTTTATTTCATCAAAGATTTTGGGGTGGGTTATGTTATCCAGTAATGCTCTTTTGCTTACATCGTTGAATACGATGTCCCCCAGTTTCTGGCGATCGATCGACTGATCACTGCTTATTACCTCATCACCGAAAACATCTTTAATTTCTTTCCAAGCTCTTTGCCCAGGTTCAACGATTTTCCTTGCAATGGAATCCGCATCTATTATTTTTGCACCCAGCTGGCGAAACATTTCTGCAACTGTGCTTTTGCCGGAGCCGATATTTCCTGTTAAACCAATAACCTTCATACTTGTTATTTTAAATTTATAAAAATGTATTTCAATTTTCAGATAAAATAATCAAATCTGAATTTTATATCTAATGACGGTTCCAAAATAATTTATTTACTAATTCTTTATTTGTGTTATAGACAAATTATAGGTTTATGTGAATAGATTATTAGTAAACGGATGAATTGGTGAGGATTGCAATTTGATCGGATATTCACGACAACGTGTGGAATTTGAACCAGGCGTTAAAGTTCCTTAATATTAAAGACATTGATGGGCTTGTTTGTTGTGGTGATCTTTGTCCACCCTTTGTTGTTAGTTTTCTAGCGAACGGTTTGCCGGATACTCCAATCCATATAGTCCTTGGCAATAATGACGGCGATCCCTTACGGATAAAAAGTAATGCAGATAAGTATAAAAATATGGTTAGTATATACGGGGAGTTGGCCGAAATTAAGATAGATAACAAAAAATTTGCGGTGACTCACTTTAGCAATATTGCACAATTAATTGCAGAATCCGGGAGATTTGATGTTGTTTGCTGCGGTCATAATCATATGAATTAAGTTGAAAGGGTCGGGGAATCCCTATTGATTAGCCCTGGTGCAATAATGGGTTATGATGGGTCAATAAAAAAGAAATACCGCCTACTTTTGTGATATATGAAACCGGGGATAATTCGTACACAGGTTTTGAATTTAAATTGAATAGCGGTAGAGAAAATATGAAGATTGTAGTTCTTGATAAGAGAGTTTAAAAATAATTTTTGGCTTAATTACCACCAATAGCTGATAAAGCCTTATTTAATCTGTCAATAACCTTTTCTTTCCCCAATATCTCCATTACTTCAAAAATTCCCGGGCTAACCGTACCACCGGTTAGAGCAACACGGGTGGGTTGGGCAATCTTTCCTAGCTTCAGGCCGGTTTTTTTCATTATATCTTCAAAAGTTTTGTGAATGCTGTCTTGATCAAAACTTTCAAGCATCGTTAATTGTTTGATTAATGATTTGAATACTGGAATATTGTCTTCTTTTAAAAATTTATCCCTGGCCTTTTTTTCGTATTCAATATGGTCTGTATAAAAATAGTGGGACTGATCGACAAAATCGATAATAGTTTTAGACCTATCCCTAAGCTGTTCAATTATCATTAAAAGTTTGTCATCTAACTCGGCGTTATATCCTTTATCTTTCATTAAAGGGATTATGAGCTCAGCAATTTCTTTTCCCGGCTTTTCCTTTAAGTAATGAGTGTTGAGCCAGGTGAGTTTTTCTGGGTTGAAAACGGCAGCCGATTTTCCCAGATTTTCCAGTGAAAATTTTTCAATTAATCCCTCTTTTGAGAATATTTCTTCATCTCCGTAAGACCATCCTAACCTGGCTAAATAATTGATCATCGCTTCGGGCAAGTATCCAAAATCCCTGTAAGCTTCAATAGAGGTTGCTCCGTGTCTTTTGCTAAGCTTAGTTTTGTCCGAACCTAGTATCATAGAAACGTGTGCAAACATGGGGACTTTAAAACCCATAGCCTCATAGATTAAAATTTGTTTTGGAGTGTTTATAAGATGATCATCGCCTCTCAGTATGTGTGTAATCTCCATCAGGGAATCGTCAATAACAACAGCAAAGTTATATGTGGGAAATCCATCCATTTTGAGAATGACAAAATCATCAATTTCTTTTGCATCAAAATTGATAATCCCCCTAAGAAGGTCATGTACTTGAATATCTCCATGATCGGGTGTCGAAAGTCTTATCGCAAAAGGCTCATCTTGACCGGCACTTTCACTTGCCCATTGCCTCTTGTACTGAAAGAATTCGCCGTTTTGTTGAGCTTCTTTACGTTTCTGCTCCAATTCTTCTGGTGAAACGTAGCACCTGTAAGCTTTTCCGGAGTCCAATAGTTTATTTGCATATTCACGGTAAATTTCTAATCTTTCAGACTGTCTTATGGGGATATCATCAAAGTTTAGACCAAGCCATTCCATTGAACGTAGGATTTCATCCAACGATTCATCGGTGGATCTCGCCTGATCGGTATCTTCTATTCTTAAAAGAAATTTACCTTTGTTGTGTCGGGCAAAAAGCCAGTTAAATATTGCAGTTCGGGCTCCTCCAATATGCAGGGAGCCGGTTGGGCTTGGTGCAAATCTAGTTATTACAGTCATGATATCTGGATTTGATACTGCATTAATTTAAGATGTTATTGAATGAATTAGTTGGGGGTATTATTTAAAAGTTCATCTAGCTTGTTTTTCCTTTCGAGTTCAACTAATTGATCATATCCGCCAATTAACTCCTCATTAATCATGATAATAGGTACGGTTCTCCATTTATGTTTTTCAACTAATAATTTCCTTTTTTCTAGATCATAGGTAAGGTCGATTTCCTCAAACTCAACCCCTTTTTGCTCTAGCAGGTTTTTTGCAGCTCTGCAATATGGACAGTATGAGGTTGTATATAAGTGTACTTTGGCCAATTTCGACTACCTTCAGTTTTTTATAATAGTAATATAATAATTGTTTGTTTTTAAAGAGTTTTCAAGTATTATTCAGAAATTTTACGATACGTTTCTTAAAAATCTATCAAAATACAATTATCTACTATAATAAGAATGAAGAAAATCCTATTGGTTTTGATAATCCTTATATTCTTTTTAAATTCCTGCACTATTTTTAAGTTTATTAACCATTATGCATCGAGCGGTGATGAGGCTAAGGGTGAATTGAGGGGAGATGTTTATCAGAAGAAAGGTGTTAAATATAAAATTGGTTTTTTGTCAAGAAATTGGGAGTTTGTAAAAGTTAAGGGTGGTGATTTGACGTTCGTCAATAATGATCTAGATTCCACAATAACAATTGATTCTACGTGCAATGTAAAGGATTATAATTACAGTTTAATTGTTTTAACTGAAGTTTTATTGATAGGGGTTAAGAATAAGGAGCTATTATCAACTGAAGATGTGGTGGTCGATAATGAACCGGGGCTTAAATCTAAATACACCGGTGAGGTAGAGAGCGCTGTGGTAGAGATATGTGCGATAGTGTTTAAAAAAGATAACTGCATCTTTGATTTTACACATATTGCAAACCTGGATGGATACGAGGAAAGTATTAATGATTTTGAAAAGTTTGTCTCACAATTTGCTGTAATATCTGGATCATGAAAGAGAAAATCGTTGATTTGGGAAGTTATATTGTTTCGGGAGTTGAGTCTCTTGGTGAAATTTTCCTTTTTTTGTATAAGTCGATTTTGTTTACCATCAAACCTCCTTACAACCTAGACCTTGTAATGGAGCAGATAAATGAAATAGGTATAAAATCAATCCCTATTGTAATTATTTCATCAATGGCAATTGGAATGGTCATGGTAGTTCAACTTGCCTGGGGATTCGCGTGGTTTGGGGCAAAAGGGGTGGTCGGTCCTGTGGTATCCCTTGCTTTTGTTAGGGAACTGGGTCCGGTGGTTATGTCTCTTTTGGTCGGGGGCAGGGTTGGTTCTGGAATCACAGCCGAAATAGGTTCGATGAAGGTTACCGAACAGATCGATGCGTTAAGGACACTGGGTGCAGATCCCATTAAAAAGTTGGTGTCGCCTAGGCTGTTGGCTTCAACCTTATCTTTTCCTCTACTGGCGATAATAGCCGATTTGAGTGGTATCTTTGGTGCGATGATTATGGCATATGTTGACTTAGATGTAAAACCAAAGTTGTTTTTTTCAAGTATTCTGGAATGGTTAAAGGTTGATGATTTTATAAGCGGGATTTCTAAAACAATCTTCTTTGGAATAATAGTATCAATTACCGGATGTTTTATAGGGATGAAGGCGGAAGGTGGAACTCAGGGAGTGGGCAGGGCGACCACAAAAACAGTTGTAGTATCACTGTTGCTTATAATCGTGGTAGACTTCTTTCTAACAAAACTGTTTCTGCTTCTTTAGAAAAACTATTATTAGATAATGAAGGGAAGTTGATTAATAGTTTCCGGACTGCTCTTTTAAAGCAACTGCTTCTCTGTATTGAACATACTTATTATAAGCTTGTTCTCTCGAATTGTTATTTCCGGAGGCTCTAAATTGTTTGTACTTGCTTTGCCAGAACTTCATTTTGTTACGTAGTTCATTCAAAGTGTCAGTCTGGGCTAGACTTTTTGATATATAGATGCTTGAGTTTTGATTCTTGCTGAAGCTTTGACTCCATACCATTTGTTTTTTTGCCTGATTCGCAGTTTCCATGGTTATTAATGGTTCTTGTTCAAAATATTCAATCCTTTTGCGTTCACTTTGTTCTGATGTGTTAAATAATTGATTTAAAGACTCTTGTCCATCTTTGTCTATTTCAGCAGGCTTTTCTTCGATAAAGACTTCAAAGAAATCCGAATCCACAAAATACACAGTTGCTGCAGCAGATCCGAATATTATAAGTAGTGTTAAACTAAGTACTTTTCCTATGGTTTCCATTTGTACGGTAAAATTTAAATATATACCTATGGTAAATTTAATTTTACCGAAAGAGTAACCCCTGTTTTAATTTTTGTAAAGTGTGTAGGGAACTTTGCTAAAACTTCTTAACCCATTACAATAAAATAATATTTTTTCAAATTTTGACATTGGTAGTCAGTTTCAGATTCATCTGTTTTATCTGCGGGTTACAGTGATTTTTGCCAATTTTCCCCTTGACATAGATGACTCCAATGGTAAATTGTAATGCTTAACTAATTTTTGGGAAATTACTATGAAATCATATATGGCTAGATCTGAGGATTTTGAAAAAAAATGGTATTTGATAGATGCCCAAGGCAAAAATCTGGGGAGATTGGCAACAAAGATTTCGACAATACTCAGAGGAAAAGGAAAGCCCCAGTTCACTCCTCATGCCGATATAGGTGATTTTGTAGTAGTGATTAATAGCGATAAGGTTAAATTAACAGGGAAGAAATTAAAGGACAAAGTTTATTATTGGCACAGTCCTTATCCAGGCGGATTAAAGTCTATAAATGCTGAAGGTCTCTTAAGTACAAAACCACAAGAGGTTTTAAGAAAAGCGGTTTGGGGAATGCTTCCCAAAAACAAATGGCAGAAAAAGCTTATTACTAGATTAAAACTTTATATAGGTGAGGAACATCCTCATTCGGCTCAAAAGCCTGAAGCGTTGGAGGTTTAGCAACATGCCAGAAAATTTATCAAATGGAACAGGAAGAAGAAAAACTTCTGTAGCTCGTGCTTGGCTTAGGCAAGGGGAATCTAAGATATTGGTTAATAATAGAAGTATTAATGACTACTTTCCGCGAGAAGCATGGATAACACATGCATTAGAACCGCTAAATGTAACAAACACACTTAAAAAATATGATATAATTATCAAGGTTAACGGTGGTGGTCTTACCGGTCAAGCAGGAGCTGTAAGGCATGCTTTGGCAAGAGCACTTGTTAAAATTGATGAGTTGTTCAAAAAACCTCTTAAGAGTGCAGGTCTTCTTAGCCGAGATCCACGAATGGTAGAGAGTAAGAAGTATGGAAAGAGAAAGGCTAGAAGAGGGCAACAGTTCTCAAAGAGGTAATCGAATTTGCCAACTTATAAAAAAAGTTCCAAAGCTAAGCAAAAAAAAATAAAGCTTCCTAGAGGCAGATTAGGAATACTCTTACCCGGTATGAGTGGTGCAGTTAGCACTACTTTTATTGCTGGTATAGAAGCTATTAAAAGGGGTCTTGGAAAACCTATCGGTTCTCTAACACAGATGGGTACAATCAGGATTGGAAAGCGAACGGATAATAACACACCCAGTATTAAATACTTTGTACCACTTGCTAATATAGAAGATTTTGTGTTTGGTGGGTGGGATATATTTGCTGATGACTGCTACCAATCTTGCTTAAAAGCTGGAGTACTGGACAAAACTCTTTTGGATGATCTAAAAAGTGATCTAACGGATAAAAAACCTCAGCCTGCTGTTTTCAGCAGGCAGTATGTAAAAAATTTAAATGGCAAATTCGTTAAGAAGGCAAAAACCAAAATGGATCTTGCCAACCAATTAATAAATGATATAAGGACCTTTGAGAAAGAAACCGGTGTTGACCGCTTAGTGATGGTTTGGTGTGGTAGTACGGAAAAATATATTACACGCTCCAAGGTTCATAATTCATTAAAAAGCTTTGAAGCGGGTTTAAGGAGTAATCATACGGAGATAGCTCCCAGTATGATTTATGCTTATGCAGCAATTAAGTGTGGAGTCCCGTATGCCAATGGTGCTCCTAACCTTTCCGTCGATATTCCTGCTTTAACCAATTTAGCCATTAAGAATAAAGTGCCAATTGCGGGTAAAGATTTTAAGACCGGTCAAACTTTAATGAAAACAATCCTTGCTCCGGGGCTAAAGAGCAGAATGATAGGATTAAACGGCTGGTTTTCTACAAATATTCTGGGGAATAGGGATGGTGAGGTTTTGGATGATCCGTATTCATTTAAAACTAAAGAGGAAAGTAAATTAGGTTCATTAGACTATATACTCCAGCCCGATTTATATCCTGATCTTTATCGCGATTATTATCATAAGGTAAGAATCAATTACTATCCGCCTTCAGGGGATTCCAAGGAAGCATGGGATAATATAGATATTTTTGGGTGGCTTGGTTATAAAATGCAGATAAAGGTTAATTTTCTCTGTAGGGATAGTATATTGGCTGCGCCGATTGTATTGGATCTTGTTTTATTTCTTGATTTAGCCCAGAGGGTTGGCTTTTACGGTATTCAGGAATGGCTTTCATTTTACTTCAAGAGCCCAATGGTGGGTAAAGACCTTTATCCTGAACACGATCTTTTTATACAACTTATGAAATTGAAAAATACTCTCAGATTTTTAAAAGGCGAGGATTTAATTACACATCTCGGTCTTGATTACTACGATAATATCCTCTGATCAATTACCAGTTGTAAATTTCTGATATTCAGTCTAGTTAACATTCCCCATCACAAATGTAAATTGATGGGCTTTAATGCATCTTTACCAATAGATATGTATTATTATGTTCTGAAATGGTGAGTAAGAGTGTCGACAAATTTGAGCGATTCAAATTTGATTAGTCCGTTTGGTGATAATATTGACTTTATCATCCCTTACGTCTGCAATCCCGCCCATAACATCAAGCTTTCTTTCAACTCCGGTTTGTTTATATTTCAGTTCTCCATTTAAAAGAGTTGAAATTAGTGGTACGTGACCAGGTAGTACACCGAATTCACCAAGTTCACCTGGTGCAACCACTTCATCAACTTCCTCATTCACTACTAGCCCATATGGGGTTATTACTTTTAAATGAATTTTACTAGCCAAAATATTTTCTCCGCTATATTATTTCTTTTTTTAATCTTGATTAAGATAATATTACCTTTGCCTTTTCTCTGACCTCTTCAAGATTGCCTACCATATAGAATGCTTGTTCCGGTATTTCGTCCATGTTTCCGGAAATAACCTCTTTGAAAGATTCTATTGTTTCTTTAATTAGCACATACTTTCCGGGTGTGCCGGTAAATTGTTCTGCTACATTAAAGGGCTGAGAGAGAAACCTCTGGATTTTTCTTGCCCTGGCAACTATTAGCTTATCTTCTTCTGATAGCTCATCCAT